>CAYOKX010000048.1:0-15440 GCA_964404655.1 uncultured Sulfurimonas sp.
AAAAAGCTTATGAGCAATCTGCTGGGTTTATTCGTATAAAAGAAGGTAAAACTATCTTTGACAATAGTGGTATCCACCCTGAGAGCTATGATGCTGCCAAAAAACTTGATGGTTTAGAACTCTCTCAAATAGATGTGCAAACAAAAGCTTCTCAACTTAATATTGGAGAGCAAACACTTAAAGATATTATAAAAGAGCTTCAAAAGCCAGGTTTTGACCCTCGTCAAGAGTTACCTGCTATACCTTTTAAAGAGGGTGTTACTGATATTAAGATGTTACAAGAGGGAAGCTTTTTATCTGGTATTGTTCGTAATATTACCGATTTTGGAGTGTTTGTTGATATAGGTCTTAAAAATGATGGGATGATTCATATCTCAAAGATGAGTACAAAACGGATTAAACATCCCCTAGAAGTACTCTCTTTAAATCAATATCTTCCCCGTATAGAGGTTGTTAGTGTTGATAAGGAAAAAGGGAAAGTTGGGCTTAGTTTGGTTTGAGTCTAAATCTTTTAGACTCTTTCCCACTCAAACTTACAAATATTCCTATCACCCTTATCAAAGTTAATCCCTATCAAATATATATCTTTATTCTCATTCATATATTTCTGTGCATATTTTTTATCTTTTATCTGTTGGAGTGCATCTGCTGTACCTACTTTAAACTCTATTATATATATAAGATTATCTATTTTTATAGTCAAATCTATTCTTCCAAGGTTTGTAACATCTTCACCGATAATATCTAAACCTAATGATTGAAGATATACATAAACAACACTTGCATAAAACCCTTCATAGTTTTGGATACTGTTATTTGTATAGTTGTTATAGGGAATATTTGCAAATATAGATTTAAAAGCTTGATGAAAACCTTCTAAATCTGCATCACAAAGAGCATCATATATATTATCTTGAAATCTTGATTTTTCAATTCTTTGATTTGTGAGATAATCTAATATAAAATCATTTAAAGAGATCTGTACCTCTCTATTTGGTATTTTTAATCTATATTCTATTTTTCCTCTTCTGCTCTCTTGAATAGCATCTATCGTCAAATACCCAGCTTGATAAAAAATAACCTCTAAATTGATATTATCTATATCAAAGCTATTAAGAAGTTCCTCTCCTACAACTAAATTTGAAAGTTTTGGTAAGAAATAGTGGTTTTTCTCTATAAGTTTTATTAAAAATGTTGGTGTTCCTGTTGTGAACCAATAGTTTTTATATACTTTATGATTAGCAATAAATTGTAAAATATCAAAAGGATTATAAACGTCATCTTTAAGAAAATTATATCCGTTATACCAAACCTTTAATTTCTTTAAATTTACTCCATCCAAATAAGGAAGTACAGTTGTTTCTATATCATTCTGAGTATATCCACAAATATTTCCATAACTAGGGTTTAATGATATATCTTGAAGCATATTTAAGCCACTAAATATAGAAGCTCGACTAAATTTACTTACTCCTGTTAAAAATGCAAACTTTATATACTCTTCACTTCCTTTTAAAACAGAATATAAACTTTTTATAATTTCTCTATTTTCAGAAGCTACTTCCATTTGGTCTAAATTGTCTAATATAGCTTTATCATACTCATCTATTAAGATTACTACTTGTTGATTATATTTTTTATATGATTGTTCTATAAGTTCTTGAAAACATACTCCAAAATCATCTAAATCTTCACAAACAACATCTAATCTCTCTTGATTTGTTTTTAATGTTTTTAAAATTCTTTTTTTAAGTGCTTCAGGTGTTCTCAAATCCCCAAAAAAATCTATCTTAATAACTGGATATCTCTCTTCCCAATCATATTTATCATAAATATATAATCCTTCAAACAGCTCTTTTTTCCCTTCAAATATACTTTGCAAAGTTGAAAGAAACAAACTTTTTCCAAATCTTCTTGGACGGGATAGAAAATAAAACTTTGTTCCACTCTCAATAAGTTCATAAGCCTCTTTACTCTTATCTATATACAAATAATTTTTATTTATAATCTCGTGAAATGTTTGTATGCCTATTGGTAGTTTTCGTAGAGTAGTCATTTCCATATCTCCTTAATAATTTAGTATTTAATTTAAAGAATCATAACATATTAAAAAAACTATTATACTTCGTTTAAAATTTTTGCTAAAATGTTAAAGATATTATATGAAAGAGACTAGATGACAGTTAAAGAAGCTATACTGGAAAGTTTAAAAGTTTTAAATAAACCATCAAATAATAAAGATGTTTATCATCATATTATTAAGAATAATTATTACGATTTTAAAACTGCCAAAACACCTGAATCAACAATTTCAGCTTTACTTGGTAGTTTTATTAGAAATAATGATATAAGAGTACAAAGAACTAAAACAGATAGAGGAAAATTTGTCTATTATTTATCACAAAATGAGCTAAATATCTCTATTGATAATTTCAATGAACCTTTAGAAGAGAAAATTCAAACAAAAAAAACTTATCAAGAGAGAGATTTGCATCAACTATTAAGTAGTTATCTCAAAAATAAAAATATTTTTGCTAAAACAATTCTTCATGAAGAATCTAAAAATAGTAAAGATAATCATCAAAAATGGATACATCCTGATATGATAGGTGTTGAATTTCTACATTTAACATCAAAAGTTAATAAAGCTTTTATGAAAATTTTAAATAAATCAGATACCCTAAAACTTACCTCTTATGAAATAAAAAAGGAGATCAATACAGATTATGAACTTAAAAAATGTTATTTTCAGACTGTATCAAATTCAAGTTGGGCAAACTATGGTTATTTAGTTGCACTTGAAATAGATCTTAGTTTAAAAGAGGAGATGCAAAGGTTAAATCAATCATTTGGAATTGGTATAATTAACTTAAAAGCAAACCCTTATGAAAGTGAAATCTTATTTCAAGCAAAATTTAAAGAGTTAGATTTTAGAACTATTGATAAACTATGTAGAGTAAATCAAAAATATGAGAGTTTTATTGAAATAATAGAAAAAGCCTTATCAGGTGAAGAACGATATTATAAATCGATAGAAAAAGAGTTGGATGAATTTTGTGATGATTATTTTGAGAATGATTCTGAGATAGAAAAATATTGTAAAAAAACATATATACCAATAGAAAATAAAGGAACATTACAATGAACTGGTCAATAGATATAAAAGGAACACTCTCCCCCCTTCGCATACTTGGTGCTTTTTTTGAAAAACCAAATACAATAGAATATCCTCATGTAAAAAAAGAAACAGCTAGTGGATACAGAGGTTTTCACACAAATTTTTTAACCGACTGTATCGGTTGTGCAAACTGTCAAGATATATGTATGAATGATGCCATAGATATGATAAAAACAGATAAAGAATATAATGCTAAAAATGCCTCTCAATGTATCCCTAGAATAGATTATGGAAGATGTTGTTGGTGTTCACTCTGTACCGATGTTTGCCCTCCAAACTCTCTTAAACTTGAAGATGACTATGTAAATGTTACTCAAAATGCTAATGATTTTTTATATATGCCAAAGGATAAATAATTATGAGTGATGAGATAGAACTAAATCTTCTTCAACAGATTAAAGAGCTAGAAAGAAAAGTAAATAAACTTGAGGGAAAAGATACCAATGGAACTCCTACTTATAGCTTTAGTAAAATTAGAGATAAAGAGTTAGAGGAACTTTTTAGTATAGAACAAAAATTTGACAATCCTCAAAAATTTGATTTTTGGTTTGATTGGAATTTTAGTATTACAGAAGATACTATATCTTTTTTAAAAGAGCTAATCACAAAAAATATTATGCTTATCAATTTTTACCATGAAGAAGATCTGAAAATCAACTTTATAGCTCCTCTTATCAATAAAGTAGATTTCTTTATGCTTGATAAAAATATCAGAAGTTTTTATGATGAAAAGATTACCTATATTACAGAAAAATTTATCTTTAATGGAGAAGCTGATTTTATCGTTTCAAAAGGGATTAAAAAAGCTACAAATCCATACTTTTTTATTCAAGAGTTTAAAAGAGGAGAAGATTTTAGTAACCCACGACCTCAACTCCTAGCTGAACTTATAAGTGCCATAGAACTTAATAACCAAACATCTATGAAAGGTGCTTATATAGTTGGTGCTACTTGGAATTTTGTTATTTTAGAAAAATTAGCACCTAATAAATACCAATATTTTATCAGCTATGATTTTAACTCTACAAATATTGAAGATTTAAAATCTATCTATAAAAATCTTCTCTTTATTAAAGATGAAATAATAAATACTTTAGAGGAAAAAGAGTCATGAGCGACTTTCAACTTGAAATAGAGCAACTCAAAAAGAAGATAGCCCTCTTGGAGCAAAAAAAACTAGAAGTTCCAACGTATAGCTTTAGCAAAATTAAAATGAAAGAGTTAAAACAGTTGCTAAATATAAAAAAGAGCTTCTCCCATCAAAATATTTTTGATAATTGGTTTCACTTTGATTATATTATATCTGATGATGAACTTCTCTTTTTACAAAATCTTATAGATATAAATATCTTGCTTATCTCAGACTATCACGAAGAGGATTTAAAGATTAATTTTATCGCCCCTCTTATCAGTAAAGTAAACTTTTTTCTTTTTGAAAATGAGATTAGAAACTATTATAACGAAAAACTCACATATCAAAATGAAAAATTTATCTTTAATGGTGAAACAGATTTTATGATAGCAAATGGTTTAGTGGATAGTGAAAAACCCTACTTTTTCATTCAAGAGTTTAAAAAAGGTTTTGAAAATACAAATCCAGAACCGCAACTCCTAGCTGAACTCATAAGTGCAGTAGAACTTAACAATCAAACAACTATGAAAGGTGCTTATATAATAGGAGCTACTTGGAATTTTGTTATCTTAGAAAAACTGGTATCAAACAGTTATCAATACTTTGTTAGTCGTGATTTTAACTGTACAAATATTGAAGATTTAAAGGGTATCTATAAAAATCTTTTTTTTATCAAAGATGAGATACTTCAAATGCAAAAGGATATATAATGCGTTTACTATTTTGGACAACTTTACTTTTTACAATGTGGCTTATATTGACAGCTAATCTTCAAATAGCAAATATTTTCATAGGATTAGGAGTTAGTTTTTCTATCGCCCTACTCTATCTTAAGATGTTTCAACACACTCCATTTAAGATAATGAATCCATATTGGTTAGTTATATATATTTTAATTTTAATCAAAAACCTCATCATATCAAATATTGGGATAGCTATTCGTATATTTAGTAGAGATATGAAACTCAAACCTGCTATAATCGCAGTAAAAACAGAACTAAATTCAGACTGGAAAAAACTTTTGTTAGCAAACTCTATCACTCTTACACCAGGAACACTTACACTTGATATAGTTGATGACACTTTATACATCCATACTATTGAATGTAAAAATATAGAAGATAGAGAACTCATTACAAAAGAGTTTGAACAGATTATCGCCAAAATTTAAAAACAGAAAGAGAGATTTATGCTAACATTAATGACATTTTTACTTATCATTATACTTATTTCACGTATAACAGAGGAGACCCTTAAAGTTCCCTCCACACTTTCACTCATCATCTATGCGTTTATACTCTCCTACTTTTTCCCTCATATGATAGATATATCTTATGAGGAGTTTGATGATATTTTGTATTTGATGTTGCCTATCATTCTACTCCCAGATGTTTTAAATATCTCTCTTGAAGAGCTTAAAAAACATGCTAAAGAGATATTTTATTTAGCTTTTATTGCTGTTATAGGTTCTATCACTATCGCCGTTTTTATAACACCCTATATTTTGCCTCAGTATAGTTGGAGTATCGGTATGCTTATTGCTCTCTTTAGTATGCTTATGGCAACAGATGCTATTACAGTAGCTTCTATTATGTCACGATTTAAACTTCCTAAAAAGCTTAAAATATATGCAGAGTCTGAATCTCTTTTTAACGATGTTACAGCACTTATCATCTTCTATTTTATAGCTATTCCTCTTATTAGTGGAACAGAAGTAACACTTCTTTCTATAAATATTACTCTTTTTAAAGTGCTTTTTTTATCTATAACTATCGGTGTTTTAGTTGCTGGTCTAGGGTATCTTTCTACTAAAATTTTAAAAAATCCACTTGATCAGTTTATCATCCTCTATCTTATAGTTATTATCTCTTTTTTACTTGCTGAACATTTTCATATCGCTGGTATATTATCTATCGTTGCTTCTGTTTTAACATTTAAAGCTTTTGTTTTACAAGAGATAAAACATAACAAAAAAATCACTCCAAATACAACTGATAGTTCAAGCTCACTTTTTGAGCATATTCAAAATATAGCATCTATCACAAAAAAAGGGTTTAAAGAGTATCAAAAAGAGGCTATGTTTATTGGTGTTTTTGCCAATGCTATCGTTTTTATTATTATCTCAAATATTATAAATATAGAGGATTTAAAAACTTACTATCTTGAGATACTTATCATCTTTGCTCTTACAACAGCTATCCGATTTACAGCTATCTTCAGTATGGTAAAAACGATGAACCTTCCTATGCGATGGTCAGCTACCTTAACATTTGCAGGTAGTAAAGGTGCATTAGCTATCATTATGAGTCATTCACTCCCTCATGATTTTATCTATCGTGAGATGTTTATCGCTATCATTGTTGGGATTGTTTTACTCAGTACATTTATCTATACTATCATTCTAATCTATCATATAAATAAAAGTCAAACTTTATACGCTCAAGATATTATGGTGTATGATAAAAATGATACAAATATGCTTCCAGATGATTATGCTAAAAATATTATAGAGATTTTAGAAAAAGATGCTCTTACTGATGCGTACAATACAAATTTTATGGAAGATATATTAAACAAAGAGATTAGTAGAGCGCAAAGATATAAAACTGACCTCTCTATTTTAACATTCAAGATAGTAAATAAACATAATCATACACAAAATCTTAAAAAAGTTGGTACAATTATCAATCAAAAAATAAGATTAAATGATTACTTTGGTAAAATTAACACGGATGAATTTATTATATTAACATCAAATACCTCTATTAGTGGTGCTGTTGTTTTAGCTGAAAAAATTATAGAAAAAACAAACCATAATGGGGTTCATATCTTTTTTGGTGTAACACAGATGGAATATACTGACAATATAGAATCTATCTATGAAAGATTAAAAGATGCACTTGATAGAGCATTAGAAAAAGATGATGAAAGAATAGAGATAGAGGTTTAAAAAAGGGATACAAATGATAAATGCAAAAGAGCTTAAAAAAATCACTAAAGATTTAAGACTGTTATATGTTGAAGATGAAGATGCACTAAGAGAATCACTGGAAATATATCTCAATAAACTCTTCTCCAAAGTTGTTACAGCTAAAAATGGTCAAGAGGGATTAGAGTTTTATAAAAAAGAGCATTTTGATATTGTTATAAGTGATATTCAAATGCCTATTATGGATGGGCTAACTATGGCTCAAGAGATAAAAGAGTTAGAACCAACTCAAGAGATAATTATAACATCGGCATATAGTGAAACAAGTTACTTTTTAGACTCTATTAAAGTTGGTATAAATGGTTATATCATCAAACCCATAGACTATACTCAGATGAACCAAGAACTCTACAAATCTACAACAAAAATCCTACAATCTAAAGAGAATATAAACTATAAACTTCATCTTGAAGAGATGGTAAATGAACGTACATCAAAAATAGTTGCAATGGAAAATGAGAAAACAAAAAACTTTGAAACTACAATTCTCTCTTTTGTTGAGATGATAGAAGATAGAGACACATACACAGGAGGACATTCTCAAAGAGTTGCAACCTATGCAAAACTTATTGCACAAGAGATGGGATTTTCTCCAGAGGATTGTAGTTTTATTTATGAAGCTGGAATCATTCACGATATTGGTAAAATAGCTACTCCCGATACTATTCTTCTAAAACCGGGTCGTCTTAACAATATTGAATACAAACTTATAAAAGAGCATGTATCTGTTGGCTATAAACTTCTCTCCAAGATACCGATGTATAAAAAACATGCAGAGATTATTTTAGGTCATCATGAACGCTATGATGGTTTAGGGTATCCTCAAGGGTTAAAAGGTGATGAGATTCCTATTTTATCTCATATACTTATGGTTGCAGATGCTTTTGATGCGATGACAACAAACCGTATATATAAAGGAAGAAAAACACTTGAAGATGCTATAAATGAGTTAGGCGAATTTTCAGGAAAACAGTTTCATCCTAAAGTGGTTCAAAGTGCTATGAAGATTTTAAAAACTGTCATCCTACCAAATGAGATAACACAACTTCCAAAAACAGATATAGAAAAAGAGAGATTTTCCTACTTTTTTCGTGACCAGATAACAGATGCGTATAATAATGACTATCTAAATTTTATATTAGAACATAATATTGTAGATAATGAGTTTTGTTGTATGTGTAAAATCTATCTCCATAATTTCAACAGTTTCAACAATACTTATGGTTGGCAAGAGGGAGATAAACTTTTAAATAATATTGTGTTATATCTTCAAAAAACATATCCTCAACATATCATTTTTAGAGTTCATGGAGATGATTTTATTCTTATGAGCAAAGAGGATGTAGAGATAGATATAGAAGCTATTCAAAAACTTGATATATTTAAAAATAATAAGATAAGAGTAACCAAAGAGAATATAACCCTTAAAGAGAAAACTATCTCGACTATTAAAGAGTTAGAGTCAACTATATAGTGAATAAAACTTTATTTATAATCTTTATAGTTCTAGTCTCTTTGGTTATTCTTATATCTAATCAACTTTTAAAAAATAAACTTCAAATTCTTAAAACTAAAAAATATCACTCTACGGCTATTTCGATGCAAAACGAAATACAAACACTTATGGCAGAGAAACAAAATGCAACTATAAGTATCGCTATCGCCCTCTCTTTCGATAATACTCTAAAATATGTTTTAAAAAACAATTATAATGAACTAGTAAAACTAGACAAACTCTCTTTAGCTCTTAAAAAAAATAGTGATTTTAAAAATGTTTGGTTTCAGATAATTTCTAAAGATGGTAGAAGTTTTTATAGAAGTTGGATAGATAAAAAAGGTGATTCTCTTTTAGATGCAAGAAAAGATGTTGTTAAAATGCTTCAAGAACCAAAAATAATGTCTACTATCAGTACAGGTAAATTTGATATGACTTTCAAATCTATGGTACCTATTTATGATAATAATCATAATTTTATCGGTATCATTGAGATTTTAACACACTTTAACTCTATCGCTCAAAAAATAGACAATCAAAATATTGAACCTATTATTTTAGTAGACAAAAGATTTAAGAAACAGCTTTCACACCCTTTTACTAAACTTTTTGTAGATAACTACTATGTGGCTAACTTAAATGCAAATCAAAAATGTATGCAGTTTATTAAAGAAAAAGGTTTAAAATTCTTTTTAAATCTAAAACAAGATTATTATGTTGATAATGAACACAATAATCTTATCACTCTATATAAACTAGATGATATTGATGGAAATGTTATGAGTTATTTTATACTCTTTAAACCTCTTCATGATATTAATATGAATGATATAGAGACCATTAAAGAGAAGATAATACTTTATATGCTTATTCTATTTATTTTATTATCTGCTATGTTTCACTATTTTAATAATAAAAGATTTATAGCTGAAATATATTCTAAAAATCGAAAGATGCAACAATTAAATAGAGAACTTTCAATCTCAATTCAACAAAATAGAATAACTCAAGAACAGAAAGAGAAACAGCAAGATATATTATTCCAACAATCAAAGATGGCAAGTATGGGAGAGATGATAGGGAATATAGCCCATCAATGGAGACAACCAATAGCAGTTATATCTATGTGGGCAAATAATATTATAGCAGATGTAGATATGGATGAGATAGACAATGATAATTTAAGAAAATATGCAAATAATATAAATACCCAAACAAAACATTTATCAGAGACTATCGATGATTTTAGGAATTTTTTCTCTCCAAATAAAGAGAAATCTACATTTATAATAAAAGAGAGTATAGATAAAACTATGAACCTTTTAAGTGCTTCTTTTAAGTCTCATAGTATTGAGATTGTAAAAGATATTGCCGATATAGAGGTGACAACATTGGAAAATGAACTCACTCAAGCGATGCTTAATATAATCAAAAATGCTAAAGATGTTCTGATAGTTTTACCAAGAGACACTCTTAAACTTATTTTTATTAATGTATACCAAAAAGATGATTTTGTGAATATAGAGATAATAGATAATGGAGGAGGAGTGAGTGCAGATATTTTAGAAAAGGTATTTGAACCCTACTTCACAACAAAACATAAATCACAAGGTACAGGTATAGGTCTTTATATGAGTGAATCTATCATCACAAAACATCTTGATGGAGAGATAGAAGTAAAAAACTGTACATATCAGTACCAAAACAGCACCTATATAGGTGCAAAATTTATTATAAAAATTCCAGCTAAACAATCAAAAAAGGTTTAATAAATATGAAAAAATTAAAAAAAATTCTTCTCTTTATTATTCTCTTTACTCTTATGAATAGTGTTGTTTACTTTATAGGAACACTCAATGAGGAGCAAAGAATTCAGGTTGCTTTAAATACGCATTTAGCAAAGGTAGAAACACACTATAAGATACTACTTCATCATCAAAAAATAACGGCTGATGCAGTATATATGTCAACTGTAAACAAGAAAAAAGTTATTAATATTCTTTCACAAATTGAAAAAGCTGATTCTAAAAAATTAGATATATTAAGAGAGGAACTTTTTCAATTTTTACAAGATAAATATAAAATATTAAAATCAAAAGGTGTTTTACAATACCATTTTGTACTTCCAAATAATATTGTTTTTCTAAGAATGCACAAACCTAGTAAATTTGGTGATGATTTGAGTAAAATCCGATATAGTTTTGCCTATACCAATAAAACACATAAACAAGTTCATGGTTTTGAGCAGGGAAAAACAACACATGGATTTAGAAATATCTATCCTATATATGATGATAAAAAACATTATTTAGGTTCAATAGATGTAGCATTTTCTAGCGAATTTTTACAAAATTATCTTACTAAAGTTAGTAAAATACATACTCATTTTCTTATCCATAAAAAAGTTTTTGATACGAAAGCTTGGAATAGAGATGATATGGTTTTCAAATATCGTCAAAGTATAGAACATCCTAATTATATGATGAGCCTTCTTAATAGTTCAGATAAAAATAAACATCTTATTGATGATTTTCAAAAAGTTCTTCTTATAAAAAAGAAAATTTATGAAAATATGAATAAAAATAAACCTTTTAGTCTTAACACAATGGATAGATGTGAAAAAAAATCGATAGTTATCTCTTTTTACCCTATTAAAAATATTAAAGAAAAAAAAGTGGTAGCTTGGATTGTTTCTTATGATTATGATGATTTTATTGATATGACATTTATGATGGATTTTTATATTAGAAGTATCACTTTTTTTGTTTTTCTTGTTCTTTTTTACTTTGCTTATCGTGTTTTTAATCAAAAAGAGATATTGGATATTCAAGTTAAAAAGAAAACTAAAGAGTTAGCAGAGAGTAAAGCAGAACTTCAATATCTAAACAAAAATTTGAAACTTACTATTGAACATGAAGTAAAGAAAAATCATGAAAAAGATAGACTATTATTCCAACAATCAAAGATGGCAAGTATGGGAGAGATGATAGGGAATATAGCCCATCAATGGAGACAACCAATAGCAGTTATATCTATGTGGGCAAATAATATTATAGCAGATGTAGATATGGATGAGATAGACAATGATAATTTAAGAAAATATGCAAATAATATAAATACCCAAACAAAACATTTATCAGAGACTATCGATGATTTTAGGAATTTTTTCTCTCCAAATAAAGAGAAATCTACATTTATAATAAAAGAGAGTATAGATAAAACTATGAACCTTTTAAGTGCTTCTTTTAAGTCTCATAGTATTGAGATTGTAAAAGATATTGCCGATATAGAGGTGACAACATTGGAAAATGAACTCACTCAAGCGATGCTTAATATAATCAAAAATGCTAAAGATGTTCTGATAGTTTTACCAAGAGACACTCTTAAACTTATTTTTATTAATGTATACCAAAAAGATGATTTTGTGAATATAGAGATAATAGATAATGGAGGAGGAGTGAGTGCAGATATTTTAGAAAAGGTATTTGAACCCTACTTCACAACAAAACATAAATCACAAGGTACAGGTATAGGTCTTTATATGACAGAAGCTATAATTACAAAACATCTTCATGGAGAGATAGATGTAGATAATTATAGTTATTCTTATAAAAACCAATCTTATACTGGTGCAAGATTTATTATAAAGTTGCCATTAGATATAAAATCAGTACTTAAAAAGTAAATTACTAAAATATAGTTCAAAAAGGAGAGTTATGTATCAAGAGATAGATGTAGTTATAAAGCAGGAATATATAGAGAAATATAAAGATGGTTACCCGCTCATTTTAAAAGAGGCTATTGTTGATTGGAGTAAGATTAAAGAGGAAGGTACTCTTCTAAATCTTATAGACTCTAAAAATAGATTTATTTCTAAGGGTTACTATGGTATCCAAAACAAAGGATTTGGTTGGATATTAGATAATATAAAGACTACTAAAATAGAGAAAAACTTTTTTATCTCTAAGATAAAATCTGCTATAAAGTATAGAGAAGATTTTTTTAAAAGTAGTGAAACAACAGCCTTTAGAGTTTTTAATGGCGAAGGTGATGGAATTGGTGGTTTAACCATCGATTATTTTGATGGTTTTTATATGATAACTTGGTATAGTATAGGGATATATGAACTTAAAGATGCTATTTTAGAAGCTTTAAAAGAGAGTGTTAACTATAAAGGTATCTATCAAAAAAAACGTTTTGATGGGAAAGGAAAATATCTTGATGATGCAGATGACTTTATCTGTGGAGAGAGAGCTGAAGCCCCTATTGTTATCAAAGAAAATGGTGTGAATTTTGCAATATACCTTGATGATGGAGCTATGGTTGGAATATTTTTAGACCAAAGAGATGTAAGACTTGCTATTAAAGAGCGATATGCAAAAGGGAAAACAGTTTTAAATACTTTCTCCTATACAGGTGCTTTTTCTATCTATGCAGCTTTAGGTGGAGCAAAAGAAACAACAAGTATAGACCTTGCAAAACGCTCTCTTCCTAAAACAAAAGAGCATTTTACTCTTAACAATATAGACCTAACACATCAAAATATTATTGTCGAAGACCTCTTTAACTATTTTAAGTATGCTGTACGTAAAAAGATAACTTTTGATATGGTTGTAGTAGACCCTCCTAGTTTTGCTCGTTCAAAAAAACATACTTTTAGTGCAAATAAAGATTATGTCAATCTTTTAAAAGAGGTTATACAGATAACAAATAAAAATGGTATTATCGTTGCTTCTACGAATGCTGCAAACTTTAGTATGATGACATTTAGAGACTTTATCGCTCGTGCATTTAAAGAACTAAAAGGCAGATATAAAGTAGAGGAGAGTTTTTCTCTTCCAAAAGATTTTAAAGTATCGAATAAATTTAAAGAGAGTAACTATTTAAAAGTTGTTTTTATTAGAAAACTGAAATAGTTATGTTATGCTTACGATATTAAACAAGAAACAATAGGGAGTCATTATGGAACTAAAATATGTTGGTCCAAAACCAATTATTTCACATACAGGGATAGAGTTTGATAACAATAAAGATGATAAATTTATCTATCTAAATATTGTTATTCAACTAATAAAAGCTTTAAGTCACGACTATTTTGAGGATAAAAAATATACTTATAGTACAGATAATACAAGATTAGATAACAGTGAACTGTGGCACAATCTTTCTCATATATGTCCAGATATAGACTCTCTTATAGATAAACAAAACCACAATATAGAAGATGAGATAGAGCATAATATACAAAGAGCAAATGAAAATAAAATCTTAACACAAGATGATAAAGATGTCTTAAAAGAAAATATTCATATTATGCACGATTACCTTATTCAACGTTCTATAAATAAAAGTGTTTACTACTGTGCAATAGAGGCACTTGCAAAAATTTTAAAAAATGACCATATAGATTATATCGTTACACCGATGTTTCAAAGTTTTTTACATGTTTTACACTCTGTACAGGGAATTCTAAAAAAACAGAAAGCACCTATCGATACAAAACTTGATATATATAAAAAAGATGGTCAACTTTTAGTTAAATTACAAGTTATAAATATAATATAAAAAGGAGTAAAAAAATATGTTAGAAGATAAAGAACGATGGAACAAACGTCATGTTGAGAAGCCTACACGTACACATACTGAACCTATTGTTGAAAAATATATAGATGAAGTAAATGTTGGAAATGCCTTAGATATAGCGTGTGGAATAGGAAGAAATACTCACTTTTTAGCCGATAAAGGGTTTGTAGTAGATGCTGTCGATTTAAGCGATTATGCTCTAGGTAAAATAAAAAATAGTAACAATGTAAACAAGATAGAAACAGATTTAGATACATATAATTTAGCTGTTGATAGATATGATTTAATCGTAAATGTAAACTATCTAAACAGAAGATTATTCCCTCAAATCAAAGAATCTCTTACACATGGTGGAGTGGTTATTTTTGAAACTTTTATAGTTGCACATGGAGATTTTATCCAACCATCAAATCCAGAATTTTTATTAAGAGAAAATGAATTACTACACGCTTTTATAGGATTAGAGATTATCTATTATGAAGAGAGATATGATACAAATCTTAGAGGGGAGCAAACAAGAGTTGCTTCTTTAGTAGCTAGAAATAACTAAGGTTAAGATAAAATTCTTAACCTTAATCTCTTTTTTATTATACGTTAGACCCCTTGTAAACAGTATTTCAAAGGAGTATGGTATCAATGTACGATATCAATCTATGAATTTTGCTATTTGTACAATTTAGAAATCACTTCTTTTTTTATCTCTTCAAAAGTCAAATCTACTCTATGTGTTTCATCAAGATAAACTGCTTCATCATCCATAGGTTCTTTTTTTGATTTAATAAAGTTGATTATATCATAAGTTGATTTTATTTTATTTTCAATTTTTGAGAATAATTCAATAATCTCATCTTCACTAAGCACATCATATTTTAAAATAGCACTAAAATCAAATAGGTCTCTTGATTTATCTCGCATTATAAGTGCCACTAACTTCAGTTTGGCAATAGATTTTAAATCTAGGATTTTTAGCTTTGTGTTTTTAAAATTAGTAAAAGTAGCTTGAGATAATATCTCTTTTTGAATAGGTCTATTTGCTTGAAAAAACTCTAGCTTTACATCATCT
>CAYOKX010000049.1:0-14377 GCA_964404655.1 uncultured Sulfurimonas sp.
CCTCTATCTTTTTTGTGTTATTATAGATAAAACTCTCTTAATTTAACAATGCCAATTTTTTTTAATAATATATAATTATTTTATCTAAAAAAGCTTATAAAAAGTGAAACTTTTTTTATATCTCACTCATAAAATATATCACTACGCAATAAATTTGATTTCAAACTAATTTTATTGATATAATTTCGGCACTAAAAAATTAGGATATAAAAGTGACAGGCACAATAATGATAACATACAAAATACTTTGCGAAACAGATTTAAATAAAACAGTGGTTCTTGAGGAACTTTTTCAAAATGAAAAGATAGCAAAAGTGATAAAAAGTGAATTTGCAAAAGGGTTTAGAAATATAGAACTACTTTCAACAATGAAAGATATATCATTTTCAATAGAAACTATCAAAGAGTTACACACTTTTGAAGTAGAGAAGGATGATTTTGCAGATATTTTTGTTTTAGCTGAAGAGGACGCTACAAATAAAAAACTATTTAAAAAAGGGTGTTCTCGTATAGAGTTAGTTGATATAGAAACTAACTAAATCATTAAATTTTCTTTTTTAATCGTAGCTACAATCCCCTACTTTATAAAAAGAAAATTTTTATAAATCACCAATCATCCAAAACAAACTTCCCACCCTCCTCTTTCACACTCTTTTGTAACTCCTCAAACTGTAACTCTAAACCCTTAGATGTCATCACAAAATTTTCTATCTTTATCTTCTTATCGTGAATATCTTTATGATGTCTTTTACAAAGTGGTACAAGGTTGTGTTTATGATTTTTATGAAAATGCCCTATAAAACCATCTTTATCTGAAGTTGATTGATGGGCTATGTGGTGAACATCTTCAGCTTTTTCACCACAGATGATACATTTTGTGATGTAGAGTTCTTTATTATATTTACTCTTTTTTTTCCGTACAAGTAGCTCCAACTCATCAAAATCATCAGCTAATCTCTTTCGTATTTTATTCGCTGTATCTAAAAACTCACTATCCATATGAAGTGATTTAGCAAACTCTAAACCATATATACTACTTCCACTACCAGCTTGTAATATACGGTTAAAAACAAGAGTATCTCTTTTCTCATCATACTCTACACTCAGATGAAGATTTACCACATTTTTAAGCACAGTTAGCTCTTTCATAGTTGCAAGTTGATGAAGATGTGTTGCAAAAAGAAAGAGAGAACGGATTTGAGAGAGTTTCATAATAGAACTAGCAACTATCGCAACACCTGAGAGTGTTTCCGTTCCGTGACTTATCTCATCCCCCAAAACTAAAGAGCGAGTTGTTGCACGGTTAAATATATTTTTCATCTCCAACATCTCAACTGCAAAAGTAGAAAGACCTTTTGCTAAGTTATCTTTAGAGACTATCCGTGTAAAAAGTGAATCATAAAGAGAAAATTTCATCAAAGAACTCGCCACAAAAAAACCACTCTGAGCCATAATAACAGCAACCCCAACACTCTTCATCAAAGAGCTTTTTCCACTAGAGTTTATACCATAAAGAAGCACTCCATTTATATCCTCTCCATTATGAAGATTTGTATCTAGCATTATGGTATCTATGTTTTTATTTTCAACATATTTACGAACACCCATCACTATATCGTTTGGTATATAGATGCCATTTTGCTCTTGAACTTCTATAAGAGGATGACGAAGTTGCATCATCTGCATAAAGTTTTCATCACTCTCTATATCTACTATCTCTGGACGGGTGTATCTATATAGTTGTGCTACTTTAGAGGAGCTAACACTTACATCTAAGTCTGCTACATAGTTTATAACTCTATCAAAAAGAAGTGCATAACGTCTCTCATATATCTCTTGTAAAGTTACATATCTCTCTTTGACAAGATTTATAATTTTACGACGATTTTTCATAATCTTATCGGAAATCTTATCGGTAAATTCAGATGTTATTTTAACACTATTTGTCAATTTCTTTACTCTAAATTTACTAAACTCCTCATCCTGTTTAAAGAGAGTTTCTATAAGAGAGAAACGATTTTTACTGAGTGATATATAGTACCCCTCCTTCTCTAAAACCCCAAGAGTAACTAAACGGTTTGAGCTAGTGGCATTGACACTCTCTATCATCACCTCTAACTTACTCATAATATCTTCAAAAACAGAAAGCATATCTCTATTTTCTTCTACTAAACTATCTATACTCTCATCTACTCCACTCATTAAAAAGTTATCATTTATAGTTGTTACTGTAAAGTTTTGAGATATATCGAGGTCTATACTTTTGGCTATATCACGTAAAAACTCCTCTAGTTCACTCACTTGAAAAGGAACAGTTTGAATATCTTTCTCTTTTACATATAATATCAAATCTTTCACACTCAATATAGAGTCATAAATATGATTTATCTCAAATGGATGTAAACGTCCCAATGCCAACCGACGAGATAGGCGTTGTAGGTCATAAACACCTCTCATAACCTCATCTAAATAACGACTATATGTACCAACTTTCTCTATCAAACCATAACGACGTTCTAACTCATCTTTTTCCAATATAGGATTAAGAAGTCGCTCTTTTAACAATCTTTTTCCTATCGCTGTTGCTGTTTTATCTAGCATTTTCAAAAGAGTAAACTCCTTTTTATCTTTAGATACAACACCCAACTGCTCTAAAGCATTGTTCCCAAGATATACAAAACGGCGATTATCTATAAGTGTTGGAGGGGAAAGTTTTTGTACTATATGATGATTATGTTCTATCACAAAATCTATTAAAATAGCTAAAGCTTCACTAATCATAGGAGAGCGTTCAAGGTCTAAATACTCCACAGGAGATAAAAAAGACTCTATCTGATACACCTTAGAAAAAAGTTCATTTTGAAAATCTATCTTATGACGTTTATTATTGACACTATAATGATAATGTTCTGAAATCTCCAAATAACTCATAATATGACGCTGGTCATCAACTCCATCTAAAAAAGTTATAACTATCTCTGTTGTTTTATAAAGATTTAACAGATTAAAAACTTCATCTAAAGCATAGGAGAGGTCTTCACTACTTCCATACGTCTCATATAAAAAAGTTTTCCCTGTTGTAACATCTATCGCTGAGTATCCTATATTATAAATACCCTTATATTTATCTACTATAATAGAAACTATATAGTTCTCTTCATTATCAAGTATATGGTCAAAATTTGTACCGGGAGAGATTATTTGAGATACATAGCGTGTAAGTTTTGGAGGTAAACCCTTCTGTTTTACGACAACAATAGTATATTTTTGTTCCGATATTAAACGGTTTAAGTAGCGTTCAAAAGAGACAGTCGGCACTCCAGCTAAAAGAGGGTTTTTATCGGAGTTTTCTATTATAGATTTATTTTTTTTAGTGAGTTGTATATTTAAAAGTTCAGCTATCTCTTTCGCTTTTCCTATCTGCTCTTTTTCATTATTTATCTCATATACTTCAAAAAAACTTCCTATCTCGATAAATACGACACTATCTTCCCCATATTTATCTTCAAAAAATCGTTGAAGTTCAAAGTAGGATTGTGTTAAAAGTTTGTTTTTATCATTTAAGATTTTATCTGTTTGTGTTGGGTTCATAATATTGTATTTTTATATCTTTTACCATTAATATTAAGCAATACTAATATTTTTAGTTTGAATTTAAAATAGGATGTTTTGATTGTTGAAGTAATACATTACCATTACTTAAGTAAGATACAACTCTTTTTGGTAAAACATCAATTTTTTCCTTTTTTATAGCAATTTATCACAAAAAACTTAATATTAAATAAATTTATATAGATTTATTGGGGTAGTATTAATCAAAATCTTTTAAGTATTTAAAATCTGTTTGAAGCTTTTTCTTTTCTAATAATTTATTCATATATAAGCTTTCAATTATAATAACAAATATTGCATCATTTTTATTATTTGTTTGATAAATTTTTTTATTATATTGATAGTTGTTTTCAATAGATGGTTTTTCAAATCGATTCCAAATATGAATATTTCTATCTTGTTTATTTTCTTGTGCAATTAACTTTGTAAGTAATATTAAAATAATAAAAAATTTATACATAATTTATAGCTCCTGTGAATATAACAACTGAGTCGAAAATATATTACCCTATATTAATACGTTTTATTATGTTTTATTTACAGTCTAATAACTTTAATTTTAAAATTCGAATTTTTGTTTCTACCTCTTTATAATTACTATTATAAAAACTTCCAGTTGTTATAAATACTCCAATTTTTTCAAAAGTATTAGTGTCTTTATTTTCTTCTAATTTATCAATTTCTTGTAAAATAAAATAACAACTTTTCTCTTTTTTTAAACTGTTGGCATTTAATGTCATTACTATGTAAAAATATAATATTAATATTTTCATAATCTCTCTTTTTGGAATATAACTATCCATCAACACCCATTATATACAAAAAAAACTAAATTTCAATAAATAACATAAAAAAATATTTTTAAAATGAAAATTAAGAAAAATTTACTTGCTATTGTTAAATAAAAGCATTATTCAAAAAGTTTCAAACCGAATTAAAATCTTAATTAGCTATAATCTACTTTATTAAAAAATTCTATCTTTGATACCTAGGAACATTTATGAAAAGAGAAATTCTCACAATCAGTCTAATTACACTCTCTCTCCATGCAAATACACAAAATTTGAAAAATACTATTTTAGAAACATTAAATACAAACCCTACCATTTTAGAAAGATTAAAAAATTATAATCTCGCAAAACAAGATATTGATATTGCAAAAGCTGACTACTATCCAAAATTAGATTTCTCTTTTGGAATGGGAATAGAAACAACAGAAAAAAGTGATTCTCCTGTAACAGGTGATTCATCTAAGACTTTTGAGATATATCAAACATCTTTAAAATATACTCAAAATCTATTTAAAGGTTTTCAAACAGAAAGTCAGATAAAAGAGCAAGAAAATAGAACACTATCCTCTGCTTATAGTTATATAGAACAGGTAAATAGTATCTCTTTTAACATTGTGCAAAACTATATTAAAATTATGCGACAAAAAGAGTTATTGTCTATAAAAAAAGAGAATGTTGTTATAGATGAAGATATTTTTCTAAAAGTTCAAAAACTTTATGACTCTGGTCTTACAAATCTTTCTGAGGTCAATAAAATAGAGTCATCTTTAGCACTTGCAAAATCAGATGAAGTTGTTCAAGAAAATACATTTTTAGATGCTACATATAATATGAAAAAAGATTTAGGTCACTATCCAAATATTGAAACAATGAGTAAACCTGACTTAGATATTACACTACCAAAAAGTTTAAATGAAGCTATTCTTTATGCGATAGAGAACAATCCATCTCTTTTAGTAAGTGACTACAATATAAAACTAGCAAAAGCCTCTTATAAATCAGCACTATCATCATTGTATCCACAGATAGATGTAGAAGTTTCACAAGCTATAAATAATAATCTAAATGGTGTTGAAAATAAAAATAGTGTTTTTAAAGCGATGGTATTTTTAAAATATAATATTTTTGATGGTTTTAGAAACTCTACATCTATTCAAAAAGGGATAAGTAAAATTCATTTAGAGATTCAATCAAAAAATAGTTTGAGAGACCAAGTTATTGAAGAGTTAAGCCTTGCATGGATAGCCTACGAAAAATTAACAGAGCAACTTGTCCATCTTCAAAAATATAAAGATTTTTCATTTCAAACATTAACATTATATTCAAAAGAGTATGACTTAGGACGACGTTCACTTTTAGACCTATTATCCTCTCAAAATGATTTTATTGGTGCTAAATCACAAATTATAAATGCTAACTATGATATTTTATTTGCAAAATATAGAATTTTAAATTCATTAGGAACTTTATTAACAACAATTATCGGAGATACTGATATAATATATTCTAATGTAAATCTAAGTGCTAAAAATAATCAAATAGATAGTTTTCCTATAAGTTTAGATAGTGATAATGATTTAATAAATAACGACAATGATATATGTAGAAACTCTTTATCTTTAGATATTAAAGATAATTATGGTTGTAAATTTTCAGATAATAAAATAGTACAGATAGAACGATATAGTGACTTTCTATTTCCAAAAGAGAATAATATTAGTGAAGAATATCTCTCTAACCTAGAAAATATTACACCTCAATTTCATAGAGATATGTTAAAAGAAAACAATATAACTAAAGAAACAAAATTTAAAATAGAATCTCTCATTCACCAATTAAAACATTATGGTTTAGAAAACTTAAAGATAGCTATTTATGGAAATGCTACTTATGATAACCTCTCAAAAAAAGAGCTTTTAGAACTTTCCAAAAAAAGAGCAAATCATGTTAAAAATCTATTTTTAGAAAATAATATGAGTGAATCAAATATAGAAATATACTCAAATTCAGATAACTCAAAAAGATTTTTTAATGATGAAAAGCTTAATAACCGTGTTGATGTAATAGTTAAAAAAATGAAATTAAAGAAGTAAAAAAATGTTAATAACAAATGCCGATAACCTTAGAATGGATGCTCTGCTTGACTGCTTAGTCCTATTTACTAAACTCTATCATAGACCTTTTTCTGCTGAAGCATTAACAGCTGGACTACCAATAGAACCAGGGGTTGAATCACCTGAACTCTTTTCAATAAACAATGCAAAAGGTCTCTTTTCCCGTGCAGCTGAAAGAGCTGGATTAAAATCTTCCCTTATAAAAAGACCTCTCTCTCAAATCTCTCCTTTACAACTTCCTATGATTGTTTTATTATCAAATCAAAGTGCTTGTATTTTAGATAAGTTTAGTGAGGACAACACTCAAGTAAAAATTATTATGCCAGCTGAAGAGGCTATTGAACAATGGGTTGATGTTGAAGATTTGGAAGATGAATATATCGGTTTTGGTTTTATGGTCAAAAAAGCTTTTGAATATACAGATGAAAATTCAAGAACTCTTCACCTTCAACAAAAACATTGGTTTTGGAGTACTATTAAACTCTCTATTCCTGTCTATAAAGATGTTTTAATTGCATCTTTACTTATAAATCTTTTTGTTTTAGCCTCTCCACTTTTTACAATGAATGTATATGATAGAGTTGTTCCAAACAATGCAATAGAAACACTATGGGTCTTTGCTATTGGTGTATCTATTATCTATATTTTAGATACATTTTTAAAATTTACTCGAACATTTTTACTTGAGAGTGCTGCTAAAAAAAGTGATATTATTATGTCCTCTATCATTTTTGAAAAGGTATTAAATCTTAAGATGGAAAATCATCCATCATCTGTTGGTTCATTCTCAAGTAACCTTAAAGATTTTGACTCAATAAGAAGCTTTTTAACAAATGCAACAATGGCAGCAGTTATCGACCTTCCCTTTGCTATTATATTTTTAATCGTTATATCCTACTTAGGTGGGTCTATTGTCCTTATTCCCTTAGCTACTATCTTTTTTATTGTGAGTTATGCTTTTTTTATTAAAAAACCACTACGAGAAAGTATAGAGAGTTCTCATGAAGCAAGTGCTAAAAAAAGTGCTATTTTAATAGAAACATTGAGTAATATAGAAACATTAAAAACTTTAGGAACTCTTTCACAAGTTCAATACAAATGGGAAGAATCAACAGGAGAGATAGCTGATAAAGGATTGAAATCTCGAATGATTTCATCATCTATTCCTACAATAACTCAACTTTTTATTCAACTCAATACTGTAATGATTATCGTTTATGGAGTGTATCAAATATCTGAGTTTAATCTTTCTATGGGGGGATTGATAGCTATTGTTATCTTAACAGGAAAAACACTTGCACCTATGGGACAAGTAGCTGGTCTTATGACAAACTATGAAGCAACATTAACATCATACAATACACTTAATGATATTATCTCCAAAACAAGTGAAAGACCAACAGGGAAACAGTTTGTACAACGTCCTGAATTTACAGGATTAATAGAATTTGTTGATGTAACATTTTCCTATCCAGATACAGAAGTTCCTGCACTTAAAAATGTATCTTTTGTCATAAATCCAGGGGAACATGTCGCTATTATTGGTCGTATAGGTTCTGGTAAAAGTACTATTGCTAAACTTATTTTAGGTCTTTTTGAACCAGATAGTGGACAAATTCTTGTAGATGGTATAGATTTAAAACAGATAGACCCTGCTGATTTACGTAAAAACTTAGGATATGTTTCTCAAGATATTATGCTCTTTCGTGGAACAGTAAAAGATAATATTACATTTCGAGCAACACATGCAACAGATAGTGCCATGATACGTGCAGCTCAAATAAGTGGAACTGCTGAGTTTATAAAAAAGCATCCTCGGGGGTATGAGATGCCTATTGGGGAGCGTGGTCAAGGACTCTCTGGTGGACAACGTCAAAGTATCGGTATTGCCCGTGCATTTTTACTTGATGCGCCTATTATGCTAATGGATGAACCAAGTAATGCTATGGATCAGATTACAGAAGCACGATTACTTCATAGTTTATCTAGTAATTTACAGGGAAGAACAACACTTTATGTAACACAAAAAATGACACTTTTAAATATTGTTCAAAGAGTAATCGTGATGAATGATGGAAAAATTTTTATAGATGCTCCGAAAGAGGAAGCACTCAAACAACTTCAAGGTGGAAATAGTGAAGAAAAGTAATAAACCCGTAGAGTATAGTGAAAGAGA
This sequence comes from uncultured Sulfurimonas sp., assembly GCA_964404655.1. GTDB lineage: Bacteria > Campylobacterota > Campylobacteria > Campylobacterales > Sulfurimonadaceae > Sulfurimonas. The sequence goes on from CAYOKX010000049.1 coordinate 8,694, forward strand.
CTATGAGTTTATGAACAGCTTGAGTGCTGCTATTTTAAATAAAGCACCCTCTAGTGTAAGTAAAGTTTTAAGAATCTGGCTTTTTACTATTATACTAGGTATTGTTTGGGCTAGTTTAGCAGAGATTGAGGAGATAACACGAGGAAGTGGCGATGTTATTCCTGATGGTCAAAATCAAGTTATTCAAAATCTTGAAGGTGGAATAATAGAGTCTATTTTAGTAAATGAGGGACAGATAGTTTCAGTTGGTGAAGTTATATTAAAGATAAATAATGCTAAATCTACATCTAGCTCTCTTACAAATAATATGAAATATCAAGAACTTGAAGCCAAACGATTAAGACTCTATGCGGAAGCAAATCAATTAGATTTTAAAGAGATGAAAACTGATAATAAAGTGATGAAAAAACAGATAGAACTCTCAAAAGATTTGTATAACTCCAACAAAATAGAGTTTTTAGCAAAAGATAGAACTATTGCAAATCAGATTGAACAAAAAAAGCAGGAGTATAAAGAGGCAAAAGCTCGTATTAAAACACTTAGAAAATCATTAGAATTTGTAATAGAAGAGATTGCGATGACAGTACCTATGGTTAGAGAAGGGATTAAATCTAAAGTTGATTTTTTAAAACTAAAGCGTGAAGCCAATGGAATAGAAAATGATATAGAAGCATCCTCTCTCTCTCTCCCTCGATTAAGATACTCTATTCAAGAATATAGAGAAAAAAGAAAAGAGTCTAAACAACTTTTTATGAACAATGCAAAAAAAGAGTTAAATGCGGTAACAGCAGAGATGGCGATACTTAAAGCACAACAAGTTGAATTTAAAGATAAAGTAGATAGAACTATGGTTAAATCACCCGTAAATGGAATTGTTCAAAAACTTTTCATCCATACAGTTGGTGGTGTTGTAAAACCGGGAGCTGATTTGGTAGAGATAGTACCTACAAATGATAAACTTTTCTTAGAGATAAAAATAAAACCGAGTGATATAGCCTTTATCCACCCAGGAGCAAAAGCTAAAGTAAAAATATCTGCTTATGATTATGCTATCCATGGTGGACTTATTGGAACAGTAATAAACATCTCACCAGATACAATTACAGATAAAAAAGAGAACACTTTTTATTTAATACATGTAAAAACAGATAAAAATTATCTTGGTTCAGCAGAACATCCTTTGAAAATTATCCCAGGTATGACTGCTAGTGTTGATATTGTAACAGGTAAAAAAACTGTTATGCAATATATTTTAAAACCTATATTAAAATCAAAACAGTATGTTTTTTCGGAGAGATAAGATGCAGATTATATTTTTTAGTACAGATATTCAAATCGCTGAAGAGTTTAGTCAAAAACATAATATTCAAAATATGAAATCATGTTTTAGTATTCAATCTTTTAGTGATGAAGTAGAAAATATAGAATCCTATATTTTAATAGTAGACTATGATACAGTTTCAAATGAGTTAAATAAACTTATCTCTTCGGATAAAGTACCAAATAAAGTGATTGTATTGGAAAAACATCCAGAGATTATAACAGGAAAGATGCTTATCTCTCATAATATTAAAGCCTATGGAAATATAAAACTTTTAAACAAACATTATCTTCAGATTATTAAAACTGTTGAGAACAATAAGATATGGACATACCCTGAACTTACAGCTTCACTTATTGAAAATAGTAGTAAACCTCTTATAGAAAATGAGGTTCAAAAATTGATAGATAAGAAACTATCCTCAAAAGAAAAAGAGGTTCTCTACCTTATTTTAGGTGGTCTTACAAATAGTGCTATCGCATCTAAACTTACGATAACAATAAGAACAGTAAAAGCACATATTAGTTCTATATTTAATAAACTTCATGTAAATGATAGAGTCTCTCTAGTTTTACTTCTACGTTAAAAAAAAGCCATTCTAAAAAATGGCTTTTCTATTTTTATTAACTCTCTGAAATATCTATATCTGTATTTATCTCTAACACAACAGTTACATCATCCTCCATACCTATCACTTCTTGATATGTAGAACCTGTTTCAGCATCAGTTTTAAAGTCACCTAATTTCCATTCAGCATCTTCACCTTCACTATTTAACTCAATACTATCTGAGCTATCACCATCGATTCGAAGCATATTATTTTCATCTGTAATCTCTAAAACATCATCGATTGAAAGAGATATTATATGTTGCTCACCAGAACCTAAATCAATCTGTTCTATATTTGAAATATTATCATCCAATGCACCCATATCAATTTTGACATCCCCAGTTACTAAGAGAGTATCTACTCCCTCTCCACCATCAATATCTAAATTACCACCATCTTCTCTAGCAAACATATTACCAAATAATCCCATCGGATTATTATTTGCTTGGGTATCAGCACCTTCTGCTAGAACATCTCCATCTACTTCAAAAGTATCGTCACCATCACCGCCATGAGCAACTGGGTCTCTCTCATCCATAGAAAATGTTTCACCATCAACTTTTACAGATACATTTGAGCTACTTACAGCCCCATTCTCATCACTAACAGTATATGTAAAGTTTGCTTCTCCATTAAAGTCTTTGTCTGGAGTAAATTGAACCATATCAACATCAGTATTTGTATCTATAACTACATTATCGTAACTAACACCTCTATCGTTATCTCCAGTATTAACACCAAATGTTTCTATCGCTGGTTGATCAGCTGAAGATAGCATACTTCTACCATCAACTTTTACATCTATACCTTTGTCTGATACAGTTACTTCTAAGTTAAAGTTACGACCTAAATCAGTATGATCAACCGTATCTAAAATAGTTTTTACACCATCTTCAACATGAACTAAATTAAAGTCTTGATGAGTTGCACTTGTATCATAGCTAGTTGAAAAATCTGTCCATTCAACTGTATAGTAGTTATCTACATCTTCATATCCAAATGTTACACCTACATTATTGTTGTAAGTATCTCCTGTATTTGCATTTATATCTACCGATATAGAGTAATCTTCACTAGCACCATCTCGACCCATATCGTGAGCCATAATTCCTCTAGCTGAGTTACTTTGTTCACCTAGTGAACCATTAGAAGCATCCCAATTACCCTCATCTCTTCCGTTAAAGCTGATTTCATTCCATCCATCTGCATCGCCATCATCAAAATTATCACTAAATGTATTTGAAACATTTTGAGTTACAATTTCTAATTTACCATGAGTGTCATCAGTTGCTGAAACTGATTGAATCGATAATCTATCTCCATCTACATCACTATCGTTAGCAAGAACATCTACAAGAATTGGTTGATTTTCAGTTGTAGATGATATATCATTTACAGATATTGGTGCATCATTTCTTGAGTCAATTGTTAAATCTATAATTTGAGTAGTTGTCAATCCAGCATCATCTGTAACTGTAACTGAAACACTATCTTTTCCGTTGTAATTTTCATCTGGAGTATATGTAATATTACCATCATTATCCAATCCAACTGTACCATGTTCTGCACTTAAAGTTGAACTATCAATCGTACCATCAACATCACTCGCAACGGCAATAACTTCTGCAATATCTTCAGTAATTGTTGTATCAACTACATTAATAACTGGAGCATCATTTACCATCTCTACATTTAAAGTTACTGTTGCTGTATCTGTTGCACCATTTTCATCTATTATAGTGTACTCAAAACTTGCCTCTCCACTATACTCTGCATCTGGAGTAAATCGAACTTCTTGACCACTACTCTCAGTTCTTACTTCAACATTGTCATAACTCACACCACCATCATTATCACCAGTATTCACACCAAATGTGCCTATGGCTGGTTGAGCATCTGCACTTAACATACTTTGACCATCAACTCTTACATCAATACCATTTTCTGATACATTTACTTCTAAGTTAAAGTTACTACCTAAATCAGTATTATCAATAGTATCAAGAACTGTTTTTACACCATCTTCAACATGAACTAAGTTAAAATCCTGATGTCCGCTAGAAGCACTATAATTTGTAGAATAATCTGTCCACTCAACAGTATAGTAATTATCTGAATCTTCATATCCAAATGTAACACCAACATTGTTATTACCCGTTTTTCCAGTATTTGCATCAACATCCACAGCGATTGAATAGTTACTATCTTGAGCATCTTCACCCATATCATGAGCCATAATACCTCTAGCCGAATTACTTCTCTCACCTATTGAACCATTCGATGAATCCCAATGACCTTCATCTCTTCCATTAAAGCTAATTTCACTCCATCCATCTGAATTAGCATCATCAAAATTATCACTAAATGTAACTTTATTTACAATCTCTACTGTTCCATGAGTATCATCTGTTGTTTCTACTGATTGAATAGAGATTGAATCTCCATCAACATCATTATCATTAGCAAGAACATCGATTATAATAGATTGGTCTTCATCTGTACTAGCTAACACATCAACCTCATGTGTATTTTGTTCTACTGTTCCATGAACTGTTGCATCGTTATTATTTGATGAACTATCAGCCCCTAAGTTATCTGCATCATTAAATTCATAATGACCAACTAAACCATCGCTAACTGTTTCACCATTTTCAATACTAATAACCTCTTCAGCACTTAATTCACGGTCAAATACTTGAACATCACCAATTTCACCATTAAAACTATGATTTTCACCTGAACCCCATCTACCTATACTAATTTCACCATCAATGTTATTCCAAACATCTGCTTCACCCCTACCTGATGGTTGATATGGTGTAGTATCTGTAAGTTCTTGCTCTTCCCCATCTACATAAAGTTTACAAGCATTTCTATCATCTTGAACAAATACAGCAGTGATAGTATGTGGTTCTCCATCTTTTAAAATAGATGAATCAGCCATTCCATACATATCAGCATGACCTGTATTAAATCCAAATGCTCCACTTGCCATGTAAAGGTCATAAGCACCTCCAATAGCTACTGGCATACCAAATCCATCAGCACCTGCTGTCATCTCAAATGAGATTGTTACCGCATCACCTTGTTGAGGATTTGAAACAATTGGGTCTATACTTATTACATCTGCTCCATCATCAAAAGAAACAGTATGTATTGTCTCTGTACCAACAATACCATCATCATTAGCTTCTGGTGCGATATTTGTAATTGAAAGATCTAAGCTTCCATCTGCATTATGTGTTACTACTGTCTCATCTGCAAACTGAATGTTTTCAACATCATCATAGATATATTGAATCTCTTGTGTCTCGATGTTCTCTACTGTAAATCTTCCGTTTGCATCTTCATGACTTATCTCATAATCTGCTCTATCACCTTGGAATATTACTGTATCTTCACCCTCTCCACCTCTTACTACTTCGTACTCTGCTCTACTATCACCCTCTGTGATATTGATTGTATCATCACCATCACCTGCATTGATTGAGTTTCTACCTGTTCCTGCATTTATAACATCATCTCCAGCTCCTGCTGTTACTGAGTCATTTCCTGCTCCGGCGTTGATTGTGTCATCACCTGAACCTGCATTGATATTATCATTTCCAGCTCCAGTGTTGATTACATCATCTCCACTTCCTGAACGGATAACATCGTTATCATCACCTGTTGTGATAGTATCATTTGCAATACTTAAGTCTAAGCTTCCATCTGCATTATGTGTTACTACTGTCTCATCTGCAAACTGAATGT
>CAYOKX010000049.1:14477-15154 GCA_964404655.1 uncultured Sulfurimonas sp.
CATTTATAACATCATCTCCAGCTCCTGCTGTTACTGAGTCATTTCCTGCTCCGGCATTGATGATATCTTCTTCACCACTCCCTACAATTCTATCATTACCATCTGTCCCATTAATAATATTTGAAATATTTTCAACATCTATAGTTACACTTTGAGTAGAGATTGTTCCATCACTACTTGTTGCAGTAACATCAAAAGTATAACTTTCTTGAGTCTCAAAATCTATCTCTCCATCTGTCACAACTCTACCATTTTCATCTATACTAAATGGTATATCATTTGGTATCGTATAAGTAACACTATCTCCATCATCCACATCTATCGCACTTAATGTTACACCTGTATATGTTCCATCTGCTATATTTTCACTTATAGAGTTAGCTGTTTCATCACTATCTGAAAGTTCAGAAACTCTATCATTTACTATTGTTCCTGCATTAGTAGCAGCTTCACTTGCTACTAATGTATTAGAAAGAACCTCATTAGCCTCATCTAAGTTAACATTTTCATTAGCAACTTCTGCACTCGTTACTAAATCTGTAATTGCAGCAGAAAGAGTATTTGCTATATTCATTGCTGTTATAGCAGATACATCCGATTCAACTTGTGCCTCTTGAGAAAGTGCTAAGTTGGCTGGAGTTGGGTTTGCATCTGCTGTTGCCGCTGCTTCATCTGCT
>CAYOKX010000050.1:0-14977 GCA_964404655.1 uncultured Sulfurimonas sp.
TAGTTTTAGGAAGCATACCACGAGTAGCTAATTTATATAGTTTCTCAGGATTTTTCTCTAAAAGCTCAGTCATTTTAACACTTTTAGTTGAACCGAAGTAACCTGAGTGAGAAAAATATTCTTTATTAGCTATTTTACCAAGTCCATTGAACTTAGCTTTAGAAGCATTAATGATAACAACATAGTCACCACAATCAATATTTGGAGTCCAGCAAACTTTGTTCTTACCACGAAGTATAGTAGCTACTTCAGTGATCATACGACCAAATGTTTTACCCTCAGCATCAATCAAAATCCATTTTTGATCAATTTGTTCAGTAGTTGCAATTTTTGTAAATTTCATACTTTGAACCCTTTAAGTTTTTTTTGTTGCCGAAGTATAACCATTAAAACTTATATAAACCTTTATTTTTGGTTTGTTTAAGTTTTGAAACTTTAAAAAAGCTATCTTAAGTTAAACTTTTTACAAGGTTTAAAAGATATAATTTCACCCTACAAAATATTTGCCGACATAGCTCAGTTGGCTAGAGCAGCTGATTTGTAATCAGCAGGCCCGGGGTTCAAATCCTCGTGTCGGCACCATTCATTAAATCAAACTACACCAATTATATAACTACCAATTAATCTTATTTACCAATTTCAAAGTGATTTTTATGTATTATTAACTAAAATTTAACTAGGAATAAAATGTGAATGCAATAGCAATAAAACACAATGACCAAATCATAGATTTACAAACTGCTGAAGAGTTAGGGTTTGAGGGTGAGCAGATTCACCTTGATAACTCTCCTGATGCACTAGAAGTTCTTCGTCACTCAACAGCACACCTAATGGCTCAAGCTATAAAATCTTTATATCCTGATGCAAAATTTTATGTAGGACCTACTGTCAAAGAAGGGTTTTACTATGACTTTAAAACAGAAGCTGAAGTTGGTGAGGGTGACCTTAAAAAAATAGAAAAACAGATGCTTTCATTTGCTAAGAAAAAATATAAGATAGAAAAATACTCTATCACTATGGAAGAAGCAAAAGAGAAGTTTAAAGATGACCATCTAAAACTTTCTGTAATGGAACGTATAAAAGATGATACTGTTTCTATCTATAAGCAAGGTGAGTTTGAAGACCTCTGTCGTGGTCCACATCTTCCATCTATTGGGCTTATCAGATACTTTAAACTTATGAAAGTTGCTGGTGCTTACCTTGGTGGAGATTCTAAAAATGAGATGCTAACTCGTATATATGGTATAGCATTTGCAGATAAAGAATCATTAAAAGCTCATATGGATATGTTAAGAGAAGCTGAAAAGCGTGACCATCGTAAGATTGGTAATGAGATGAAACTTTTCACTTTCCGTGAAGAGGTTGGTGCTGGTTTTCCTATCTGGCTTCCTGCTGGTGGACGTCTTCGTGCAAGATTAGAGTCTTTACTGTTTAAAGCACATCGTAAAAGAGGTTATGAACCAGTTCGTGGTCCTGAGATGCTTAGAAGTGACCTTTGGAAAACATCTGGACACTACCAAAACTATGGTGAAAATATGTATTTCACAAATATAGATGAACTTGAATTTGGTGTAAAACCGATGAACTGTGTTGGGCATATCAAAGTTTATGAAGATGAATTACACTCTTATAGAGATTTACCTATCAAATACTTTGAATATGGTGTTGTTCATCGCCACGAGATGACAGGTGCTTTACATGGTCTTTTTAGAGTTCGTGAATTTACTCAAGATGATGCACATATATTTTGTACAGCAGATCAAATTGAGGAACAAATCATAGAGGTTGTTGATTTTGTAGATAAAATTATGTCAACTTTTGAGTTTGATTATAAGATGATGATAAGAACAAAACCTGAAAAAGCTGTTGGTGATGATGCTGTTTGGGATATTTCAACTCAAGCCCTTAAAAATGCAATGGATAAAAACTCACTTCCTTATGAGATAGATGAGGGTGGTGGAGCTTTTTATGGTCCAAAAATTGACATCAAGATTACAGATGCGATTGGTCGTGAGTGGCAATGTGGAACAATTCAATTAGATTTCAATCTTCCACAAAGATTTGAACTTGAATACAATGGTGAGGGTAATGAAAAAATTCAACCTGTAATGATTCACCGTGCGATTCTTGGTTCATTTGAGAGATTTATTGGAATCTTAACTGAGCATTATGCTGGTGAGTTCCCAATGTTTATTGCTCCTACACAAGTAGCAATTGTTCCAGTTGCTGAGACACATAAAGAATATGCTAAGGTTTTATCAGATAAACTTATTGACATTAATGCTGATAGTGAAATCTATGGTAAAAATGATTCGTTAAATAAACGTATCAGAACTGCTGAGAAAACTCGTGTTCCTATGATTGTTGTTATAGGTGATGAAGAGATAGCTAATAAAACAATAGCTATTAGAGACAGAAGAACTAGAGAGCAATATAACCTAAGCGAAGAGGAATTCTTAACGCTTATACAAACTAAAGTAAATGAGGTAAATTTTTGAGTCCTAAAAAAAATCGTGTAATAATGAATGACGACATTCGTGCAACTGAGTTAAGATGTAATGTAGATGGAGGAGAATCTCTAGGGATTATCTCTTTTGATGATGCTATGGAAAAAGCAAATGAGTTGGATTTAGATTTAGTTCTAATCGCTCCAGATGCAAAACCTCCTGTTGCAAAAATTATGGATTATGGTAAATTTAGATATCAAGAAGAGAAAAAACTTAAAGAACAACGCAAAAACCAAGTAAAAATCGTTGTAAAAGAGATTAAACTTTCTGTTAAAATCGCTGAAAATGATATGAACTTTAAAGTAAAACATGCAAGAGAATTTTTAGAAAAAGGTTTTCATGTAAAATTTAGAGTATTCTTACGTGGTCGTGAGATGGCTAATCCTATGGCAGGTAAAGAAGTTTTACTTCGTGTTTGGCCAATGGTTGAAGATATTGGTGTTATGGATAAATCACCAAAATTTGAGGGTCGTTACTTCAATATGTATGTAGTACCTCAGAAGTAGTTTTTAAAACTACTTCCTCCAAATATCAAACTCTCTTTATTGAGAGATTTGATTTTTTAATGTTTCCTCTTCGATTGCATCTTTTACAAACTTAACTACAATTTTATCTTCAGTTTCATTTATATACCATTCAGCAATATGTTCACTCTCTAAAGATTTTAATTTCTCTAAATTTACTTCTGATTGTGGTAAATAAAGATGTGCATATTTTGTAGGATTTGTTAATCTTAAAGTCCATAACAACCATAGTGTAGCAATAAACCCAACACTCAGACCAATAGTTTCTCTATCACTAATATCTAACATCAATCCAGCAAATGTTCCCCCTAAAAATGTAGAAAAATAAGCGATAGAGTTAGAGATACCTAAGGCTGTACCTTTTTGGTGTACTTTTGCAAATTTAGTTATCATAGATTGAACAAGTGGTTCCATCATATTAAAAGCGATAAAAAACATCGAAACACCTACTATAAAAACTATACTAGAGTTTGTAAGTCCCATTATCAAAAAAGAGCCTATAAAAAGAACAATAGATATTAAAAATATCTCTTTAGGTTTATTATATTTCTCTCCAAAAACTGCTGCTGGTCCCATCGCAATAAGCCCTAAAACCATCGCTGGAAGATATGCCATATAGAGGTCTGATTTTGCCCAATTAAATGTATCACTTGTTAATATGATAGGAATAAGTACAAACGCCATAGTCATAAGACCTTTTTGCATAGCGTTAATAATTATCATATTTAAAAGATTTGAATCTTTTAAAATATCAGATGTTTTAGCAGTTTCATGATAGATATGTTTGATACGAGGAGGTGTAGGTACTTTTGTAAACAGAATAACAATAGCTAAAACTGTTAATCCTCCTGTAATTAAAAAGAGTGTTTGTACCCCATAAGAAGCACCGATAACTGGACCAAGACCCATAGCAAGTGCAAAACTCATAGCGATTGAACCACCCATAATAGCCATAGCCTTACCTCGAATCTCCTCTTCCACTAAATCAGAAATCATCGCAGTAATAACAGAACCAATAGCTCCAGCACCCTGTAAAAAACGTCCAAACATAAGAGTATAAATATCAGTAGAGTAAGCACAGATAATAGAACCAACCAAAAAGATAAGAAGCCCTACTAAAATAGTAGGTTTACGACCTATTTTATCACTCATAGTTCCAAATGGTACTTGAAAGATAGCTTGAGTAAGAGCATATCCACCAACAACAACACCTACTAAAAGAGGAGTAGAACCCTCCAAATCAAGTGCAAAAATAGAGATAACAGGAAGAACTAAAAATAGTCCTAAAAATCTAAGCGATAATATTGCCGAGAGGGGAAAAACTTTTTTAAACATAGATAACCTTCATAATTTGAGTATAATTTTAAGATTATATATTAATAAGTATTACATATACTATAAGGAATAAAAAATGAGATTAGTTTTAGCTACATCTAATAAAGGTAAAGTAAGAGAGATAAAAGCTCTTTGGAGTGAGTATGAAGTCGTAGCATATAGTGAGCTTATAGAAGAGTTTGAAATAGTAGAAGATGGTAGTACATTTAAAGAAAATGCCTTGATAAAAGCACGAGCAGTTTTTAAAGCTTTAAATGATGATAAAATAATTGTTATTGCAGATGATAGTGGAATAAGTGTTGATATTTTAGATGGGAAACCAGGGATTTATAGTGCAAGACATGCTGGGGCTAATGCAACAGATAAAGATAATCTTTATAAACTTATAGAAGATATAAAAGAGAAAGGTGTTGAGAGTTCTCCTGCACATTACACTGCTGCCATAGCGATAGTTACAAAAGATACAGAGCAAGTTGTTCATGGTTGGATGTATGGAACAGCTTATGCAGAGGCAAAAGGTGATAAAGGGTTTGGATATGACCCTATGTTTGTACCAACTAGCTATAATAAAACCTTAGGGGAGCTTAATGAGGGTGTAAAAAAAGGGTTATCTCATCGTGCTAAGGCTTTAAAACTAGCTAAAGTTATTTTGGAAACTTTTTAACTAAAAACAATTAGTAAAATAGTACCAAATAAAATCCTATATATACCAAATGCAACAAAAGTAAATCTATCTAAAAATGCCATAAAAAGTTTTATAGTTATAGTTGCCACAATAAAAGAGATGATAAAACCTATACCTAATGTTAAAAGATTTGCATCACTAAACTCTTTATAATGTTTAAGTAAGTCATAACCAGTAACAGCACTCATAACAGGAAAAGCAAGTAAAAAACTAAACTCTGCACTTGCTTTTCTATTTATACCTACAAGTAAAGCACCTATAATAGTAGAACCTGCTCTACTTGTTCCAGGGATTAGTGCAAATATTTGGGCAAAACCTATCACAATAGATTGTTTTAAAGTTATCTTTTCCACATCGTCTATTAAATTTTTTTCCTCTTTTATAAAAAATTTCTCAACTATTAAAAAGACTACCCCTCCAACTATAAACATAATAGCAACCACTTCAATACTAAAAAGCTCTTTTATCTGTGAAGAAAATAGATACCCAACTGTACCAATAGGTAAAAAAGCGATAAAAACTTTTTTCCATAAATCTATCTTTTTTAGAGTAAATTTTTCCCTATAATTTAAGATAACTGCCAAAATAGCAGCGAACTGAATAATCACTTCATAAGCTTTTGTAATTGCTGTTTGGTCTATGCCTAAAAAACCACTTGCAACAATAAGATGCCCTGTTGATGAGATAGGTAAAAACTCTGTAAAGCCCTCTATAACCCCTAATATCACTGAATCAAATATTGTCATATAACTCCTTTGAAAATATTTTAAAGATAATTTAATCTAAGAATTTAAGAATTTATGTTAAAATCTTGAAACTAAATTTTAACATATAAAAGAGAAATCATGAATGTATTAATTGTAGATGATAGTAAAATAGTAAGACGTGTACTCACTAACACTATGAAACGTTATTTTAAAGAGCCAGATTGGCCAACACTTAATCTTTTTGAAGCTGAAGATGGTCTTGTTGCTATGGAACAGATGAAAAAAGAGAAGATAGATATTATGCTTCTTGATTGGAATATGCCAAATATGACTGGTGAAGAGGTTGTTGATGCTGTTCGTTCTAAAAAAGAGTGGAATAAAACTCGTATTATTATGGCTACAACAGAGGGTTCAAAAGAGAGTGTTCTAAAGATGATTAAGAAGGGTGCTAACGGCTATATGGTTAAACCTTTTGCTGAAGATGCTATTTTTAAAACTATGGATACTATCACTGCAAGAATGCCTAAAACATAAATTTAATTTTATTTTGCTACAATACGAGGTTTTAAAATTACCTCGTAGGAATTAAATAAATGTTACTTTTTACTCCTGGACCAACTCCAGTACCTCAAAATGTTCGTAATGCTATGTCAGATGAGACGATGCATCACCGTACTCCCGAATTTGAATTAATCTTCGAAAAAACTAGAAAACATCTTTTTAATCTTTTTAAAACTGATGAAGTGATTATAATCGCTTCAAGTGGAACAGGGGCAATGGAATCTGCTGTTATTAATCTTTGCCATAATACTCTTTTGAGTGTAAACTCTGGAAAGTTTGGTGAACGTTTTGGTAAGATAGCTATTGCTCATGGTCTTAAAAATGTTGAGATAAAAAATGAATGGAATACACCTGTAACAGTTGAAGCTATTATAGAAGCTGTTAAGAAAAATCCAGATATTGATGCTATTGCTGTTCAAATTAGTGAATCAGCTGGTGGACTTCGCCATCCTGTTGAAGCATTAGCAAAAGCTGTAAAAGAGATAAATCCAAATATTATGATTATTGCTGATGGTATTACAGCTGTTGGTGTTGAAGCTATTGATGTTTCAAACATTGACTGTTTAATTGCTGGAAGTCAAAAAGCATTAATGCTTCCTCCTGGGATTGCTATTTTAGGTCTTTCTAACTCTGCTATTGAAAAAGTGGGTAGTGGAAAAGGGTATTATCTTAATCTTGCTTCAGAGATTAAAAAACAGAAACAAAATACTACAGCTTATACAGCTGCAACTACATTAATCATAGGTCTTTTAGAAGTTTTAGAAACTATTGAAAAAGATGGTGGTATTGAAAAACTTTATGAGAGAACAGCTACTCGTGCTAAAGCTGTTAAGTCAGCACTGGAAGCTATCGGCTTACATATATATCCTAACACCCCAGCAAAATCTATGACAACAATAGATGATGAAAAAGCATCGGAAATTAGAAAAATATTAAAAACTGATTTTGATGTAAATGTAGCTGGTGGACAAGACCATCTTAAAGGAAAGATTTTTCGTATAAATCAGATGGGTTTAATCTCTAACTATGAGATGGCTTGGGTTGTAAATGCTGTTGAACTCTCTTTAGATAAAATTGGTAGTAGAGATTACGATGGAACTGCAAATAGAATTTTTAATGAGATAACTTTTGGAATGGTTAAGTAGATGATACTAGAACATGAAATTCCAAATGGCTCTAAACTTTATTTTGGTAAATCTGCAAAAATAAAACGTCATATAGAAAATATAGCAAGTGATATTTTAGATAATAACGGTTTTGAAGAGATTGTAACACCTATATTTTCCTATCATCAGCATTTAAGTATTGCAGATGAAAGTGAACTTATTCGTGTAAATGATGCAAAAAACAACACTCTTTCTCTTCGTGCAGATTCAACTATTGATGTTGTTCGCATTATAGAAAAACGTTTAGGAAAAAATACTACACAGAAAAAATGGTTCTATATTCAACCTGTTGTACGTTTTCCAACTCAAGAGCAATATCAAGTAGGTGTTGAGTTTATGGGTGAGAAAAAACTTTCATCTGTTCTCTCTTTAGCTACTGATATATTTAATAAACTTGAACTAAAACCTTTAACTCAAATCTCAAATATTAAAATTCCAGAAATTTTAGTAGAGATGTTTGATGAGTTAACGATAGAAGATTTTAAACATATAAATATAGATAAGTTTATAGGTTTAAAAGTTGAATGGCTTACGAAACTTGTATATCTTCAATATATTGAACAGATAGATGAAGTGATGGCTATTGCACCTAAAGAGATACAAACAGAACTTCAAAAAATGAAAGATTTATGTTCAGAGATTTCATGTAAAAATAGTGTTTTAGCACCTCTTTATTATGCAAAAATGCTCTATTATGATGAACTTTTCTTCCGTTGTATTGTAGGAAATGAGGTGTATGCTCGTGGTGGAAGGTATAAAAATGCAGAACTAACATCCGTTGGTTTTGCAATATATACAGATGCAGTGTGTGAAGAATTAACTAAATAACTAACTATTAGAATAAAAAGAGGAATTTATATGAAAGCAGATTTAATTGTAGGTATTCAATGGGGTGATGAGGGTAAAGGGAAAATAGTAGATAGACTAGCTTCTCAATACGATATGGTTTGTAGAAGCCAAGGTGGTCATAATGCTGGTCATACTATCTGGGTTGATGGAGTAAAATTTGCTTTACATCTTGTACCATCAGGTGTATTAAACCCTAATGCTATAAATGTTGTTGGAAATGGTGTAGTTTTATCACCTGAATCTATCATAAATGAGATGAAACAGTTTGAAAATCTCGAAGGTCGTTTATATATCTCAGATAAAGCACATTTAAATCTTTACTACCATGCTTTAATTGACCAAGCAAAAGAGCGTCTAAAAGGCGATAAAGCTATCGGTACAACTGGAAAGGGAATTGGACCTGCATATGCAGATAAAATTAACCGTACAGGTTTTAGAGTAGGTGAACTTTTAAATCCTGCAAAACTTACAACTTCTATTATAGAATATTTTGAGCAAAATAGAGCTATTTTTGATATTTATGAAATTGCTACTCCTAAAGAGAATGAACTTTTAGCTGAACTTGTAAGTTATAAAGAGAAATTAGCTCCATTTATCACAGATACAACTCAACTTGTATGGAAAGCTCTTGATGATGATAAAAGAATTCTTTTAGAGGGTGCTCAAGGGACAATGCTTGATATTGACCATGGAACTTATCCTTATGTAACATCATCTGCAACTGTTTCTGCTGGTGCATGTACAGGTTTAGGGATAAATCCTAAAGATATTGGTAAAGTTATCGGTATCGTTAAAGCTTATGCTACTCGTGTTGGAAATGGTCCATTTCCTACTGAAGACTTAGGTGAAGATGGTCAACGTTTAGGAGAACAAGGTCATGAATTTGGTACAACAACTGGTCGTGCTAGACGTTGTGGTTGGTTTGATGCTATTGCTACTCGCTATGCGTCTCGTTTAAATGGTTGTGATGAATTAGCACTTATGAAACTTGATGTTTTAGATGGTTTTGATGAAGTAAAAGTGTGTGTTGCTTATGAAGTAGATGGAAAAGAGATAGATTATCTTCCATCTGATTTAGAAAATGTAACACCTATTTATAAAACTTTTAAAGGATGGGACAACTCTGTTGGTATTCGTAAATTTGAAGATTTACCAGCTACTGCTCAAGAGTATGTAAAAGTTATTGAAGAGATTTCAAAAACTAAAGTAGCTATTATCTCTACTTCTCCTGAAAGAGATGATACTATAATTCTTTAAAATCTATCTAGTATGAACACTCGTTTTAGTTCACTCGTAACCGTTAAAAAAAACGAAGTAGATAAAAGTGAACGAGCTGTTCAAAATGCAAATAAAGATTTTCAAAATGCAACTCAATCACTTGAGTTGTCATACTCCTCTCTTGGAGCTATGGAACTTCCAAAAAGTGGAACTATTGCTCAAATGCTTGCTTCAAGAACACTTATAAACTCTCAACGAACTCAAATTTCACAACATAAAGAGTGGCTAGAATTTGCCTCTTCTCAACTAAAATCAGCACAAAAAAAACTTAAACTTGATATGATTGAATTTGAAAAATTCAAATATTTAGAACTTGAAGAGATGAAACAGATGATAAAACAGAAAAAAATTGAAGAGGCTAAAGAGTTGGATGAAATTGCTCTTATGACCTATAAAAAAACTAGCTAAAAGGCTTATAAAATGAAAATACTACTCCTCTCTATCTTAACTTTTTCCTCTCTATTCTCTCTACAAACAAGTGATAGACTCTTTGATTGTACAGAAATATTTAAAGAGAGAAAAGGGGAACTACTACTCGAATTAGAGCGTATCGATGAACAAAAGCAATCACTTAGTGCATTAAAAACTGCAACTGAAGAGCTTTTAAAAAAACGAGAAGTTGATTTATCTCAAGAAAAAGAGGTTATAGAAAATAAACTTCTTGAAATATCTCAAAAAGAAAATTCTGTTAAAAAGATGCTTGAAGAAAATAAAAAAGTCTTAAAAAAAATAGCTGATATTAAGATTACTAAAATTGCTCAAACTTTTGCTAAAATGAAAGCAGGTGTAGCTTCTGAGATATTATCTAATATGAAAACAGATGAGGCTGCTTCACTTTTAGAATCATTAAAGCCAAAAACCATTGGTCAAATACTCTCTAAAATGAACCCTAAAAAGGCATCAGTACTAACTCTACTTTTAAGTAAATAATTAAACTTTTACCTAACTTACAGTAGAATTACCAAATTTTTAAAATGCAGGGTCTTACTATGAAAATATCACTAAAATCTGTTCCTCATATATCTAGCAAAGTTGCTATCGATTTAAATAAAAGTGGTGTTGTTACTATGAGTTATGGTCTTGACAGAGTAGCGCAAGAAGCTGAAAAAGTTCTTCTTCAAAACATAAAACAAGAGATTGCTTTAGAAGAGAAAGTTCATGATATTTGTGATGAAAATGAGGAACAAATAGAGTTTAACCTTGTTGATGAAAGACAACTATTCTTTATGATTAAGAAGAAAATTGCTCCAGAATATGGAATAATCCTTAATTATGAAGAAAGATATTCTGATTTAGCACATAAAATATTGGATGAACTTTATGAAGAAGATTTAATAAATTATGATGTAACAGAAAATCGTATTAAGAATATTATCTATACTGCTATAACATCATTTATCTCTGAGTCCTCAGCTATTGAAGATGCTGTTATGGATAAGATACGTTCTTATAAAAAAAGATATATTCCAGGTACTGATGAGTTTGATATACTACACGAAAAAATTTATAGAGAAGAATTACTAAAAAGGGGTATGGAATAATGAAAAATGTTTATATTTATCTTGAAAATGGTACTTATTTAGAAGCCAAAAGTTTTGGTGCTGATGGTACAACTGTTGGCGAAATAGTTTTCAACACATCTTTAACAGGCTATCAAGAGATTATGTCTGACCCATCGTATGCTGGACAATTTGTAACATTTACAACTCCAGAGATAGGAAATGTTGGTGTAAACAGCGAAGATATGGAGAGTACAAAAGCTCATGCTAAAGGTATGCTTGTTAGAAAATATCAAAAAAGATACTCTAACTTTAGAGCAGAAGAATCTTTAGAAAGCTTTTTAATTAAATATAATATCATAGGTATTACAGATATTGACACAAGATATTTAACTAAATTAGTTCGAAATGAAGGGGCTATGATGATGATAGCTTCAACAGAAATTTCAGATAAAGATGAGTTAAAAAAGATTCTCGAAAACTCTCCTAGAATTGAAGATGTGAATTATATAGAGGAAGTTAGTACAAAAACTGCCTATAAACATAACTCTGGAACTTATGAAGAGAGAGAGGGTTTTAACTATAAAGAAGCTCCAACTCCAGAAGCAAATATCGCTGTTATAGATTTTGGTGTAAAAAGAAATATATTAAATGAGATAGTAGAGTCTAAAATAGGTGTAGAAGTTATTCCAAATAACTTTAAAGCTGAAGATTTAATCTCTCAATATAATGAAAAAAAAATAGATGGTGTATTTTTATCTAATGGTCCTGGTGACCCACTTGTACTTAAAAAAGAGCAAGAGGAGATTAAAAAACTTATAGATGCTAAAGTTCCTATGTTTGGTATCTGTTTAGGACACCAACTTTTATCTATCTCTCATGGCTATGATACTTATAAACTAAAATTTGGTCATCATGGTGGTAATCATCCTGTTAAAAATAGTAAAACTGGTTTAGTTGAAATTACAGCACAAAATCATAACTATAATGTTCCTGACAACATTACAGAGATAGCAACTGTTACACATAGTAATCTTTTTGATAATACTATTGAAGGTTTAAAATATAATGATGCACCAATCTTTTCGGTGCAACATCACCCAGAATCTTCTCCTGGACCTAAAGAGAGTAGATATATATTTAATGAGTTTCTTTCACTAATAAAAAGATGATTTTAGTGCTATTTTTAGCACTAAAACACCCCTCTTTTCACCCTTAAAATCGATAAAAAACAACCCAACTCCCAAAAGTAAACAAAGAGATAATATTTTCCTTTAGTTTAGTTCAAATTAAGACACTTTAAACATATATATTGATAACATAGCGAAGTTAATTAGTATTGTAATTTTATCTAAAATTAATAATGCTTAATTACTTTGAATCTCAAGGAGGCTATATATGGAGAATCGTCCATTAGAGTACGACTATACGATTGCAAAGTTGTTCATGCTAACTACCATCGCTACTGGTATTGTAGGTATGACTATCGGTGTAATCTTAGCATTTGAGCTTGCTTTTCCAGGGTTAAATACTGCCCTCGGTCAAGGTGTTGCTGAATATACTAACTTTAGTCGTCTTCGTCCACTGCATACAGATGCAGTTATTTTCGGGTTTACATTAAGTGGTGTTTTCGCTACTTGGTATTATGTTGGTCAACGTGTACTTAAAGTATCAATGGCTGAATCTAAGTTCCTTATGAATGTTGGTTATGTTCATTTTGTTCTTTATGTTCTTGCTGTTGCTGCAGCTATTTTCTCATTATTTGCTGGTGCAACTTCTTCAAAAGAGTATGCAGAATTTGAATGGCCTATCGATATTGGTATCGTAGTTGTATGGGTATTATGGGGTGTAAGTTTATTTGGTTTAATCGGTATTCGCCGTGAAAAATCACTTTATATCTCTGTATGGTACTATATTGCTACTTTCTTAGGTATAGCTATGCTTTACCTGTTTAACAATATGGAAATTCCTACAATTCTTGGTACAAATGGTATTGGTGAATCTGGTTTTGGTGACTGGTGGCATTCAGTTTCTATGTATGCTGGAACAAATGATGCACTAGTACAATGGTGGTATGGACATAATGCTGTTGCATTTGGTTTTACTGTGCCTATTGTTGCTATGATTTACTATTTCCTACCGAAGGAATCTGGTCAAGCTATCTACTCATATAAATTATCATTATTATCTTTTTGGGGTTTAATGTTTGTTTATTTATGGGCTGGTGGACATCACCTTCTTTTCTCAACTATTCCTGACTGGGTTCAAACTATGGGTTCAGTTTTTTCAATAGTTCTGATTTTACCATCATGGGGTTCAGCTATTAATATGCTTCTTACAATGAAAGGTGAGTGGCAACAAGTTGCAGCATCTCCATTAATTAAGTTTATGGTTCTTGGTTCTACATTCTATATGTTCTCAACATTAGAAGGTCCTATTCAAGCTATCAAATCTGTTAATGCTATTGCTCACTTTACTGACTGGATTGTTGGTCACGTTCATGATGGTGTTCTTGGTTGGGTTGGATTTATGATTATGGCTTCTCTTTACCATATGGCTCCACGTGTATTTAAACGTGAAATCTACTCTAAAAAACTTATGGCTTCACAATTCTGGATTCAAACATTAGGTGTTGTTTTATACTTCACAAGTATGTGGATTGCAGGTATTACTCAAGGTATGATGTGGAGAGCACATGATGAATTTGGTAACTTAGCTTACTCATTTATCGATACAGTTACTGTTCTTCACCCTTACTACACTATTCGTGGTGTTGGTGGATTATTATACTTAACTGGTTTCTTAATGTTTACTTATAACATCTATAAAACTATGACTGCTGGAAAAGTTCTTGAGAAAGAACCAGCTAACGCATCGCCTATGGGCGCTTAAGAAAGGGAGGATAATATTATGTTTCATTGGTTAGAGAAAAATCCGTTCTTCTTTGCGGTAGCGACATTTGCAGCAATCGCATTTGCTGGTTTAATCGAAATCGTTCCAAACTTTGCTCAAGCTTCTCGTCCTGTAATCGGTACAACTCCATACTCTACTTTAGAGTTAGCGGGTCGTCAAGTTTATATTAAAAATAGTTGTAATGCTTGTCATTCACAACTTATTCGTCCATTCAAATCAGAAACTGACCGTTATGGTCACTACTCTTTAAGTGGTGAGTATGCTTATGACCGTCCTTTCCTTTGGGGTTCAAAAAGAACTGGTCCAGATTTACATCGTGTAGGTAACTACCGTACAACTGATTGGCATGAAAACCATATGAAAGACCCATCAGCTATTGTTCCAGGTTCAATTATGCCTAAATATACTTGGATGTATACGAACTTAGCTGACATCGAAACTACTTATGCTGAACAATTAACAGTAGCTCAATTTTTTGCTGTTCCTTACAATAAAGCAGTACCGATGAAAGATGGTTCAACTAAAACTGTAAAAATGGGTGCAAACCTTGCTGAAGCAAATGCATTAGCATTAGAAGAGGCAAAACTTATAGTTGCAGATATGAAAGATCAAGATATCAAAGATGCAGTGGCTCGTGGGGAAATTCCTGAAATCGTAGCTATCATTGCATATATGAATAGTCTTAAATAGTTAAGGATAAATAGTGAATATTGCAGAATTACAAGCTTATGGTATGGTAGCATTGACAATCGCTATGTCTTTAGTACTTTATGGTTATATTTATCATCTGTATAAAAATAGAAAAGATGTTGATGGTGTTGACTATGAGCAGTATAGCAATATGGCACTTAACGATGATATAGATGCTACTCCCGTAGCACCTATATCAAAATCAGACGATAAAGAGAAATAGGAGAGATATATGAATAAGCTTTATCTTTGGGGAATTATCA
>CAYOKX010000051.1:0-14505 GCA_964404655.1 uncultured Sulfurimonas sp.
AAAAACCATCACAAAACAACTCAAAACAACTCAAAACAACTCAAAACAACTCAAACTAGACTTAGAAAAAAGAACCGTATTAAAACTTTAGCTGGAACACTTGAGATAGAGGGTAATTTTTTAGGTGAGGAGAAGATAACAGCTATTTTGGATGGTAAAAGAGTTTTGGGAAGTTATCAAGAGGTTATTGAGGTAGAGGGTGCTATAAATACCTATAAAGAGTTTGAAAATTATAACTATGATAATTTAGATGATTTACTAAATTAGAAGTAACAGATAAAACTATTAAAAGAGATATTGCAAAATTAAAAAAAGAGAATAAACTCATAAGAGTAGGAAGTTTAAAATCAGGATACTGGGAAGTAAAGGAATAATATGCCAAATTTAGTAGAAGTAAATTACGAACAAACAGGAAAAAGTAAATCAACCAATGCGTTTGGTATGAGAGATATGCAAGAGAAAGCATATAAAAAAAGAGATGCACAATACTTATTGCTGAAAGCTCCTCCTGCAAGTGGTAAATCAAGAGCTTTGATATTTATAGCACTCGATAAACTGAGAAATCAAGGGCTTAAAAAGGTTATAGTAGCTGTTCCTGAACGCTCTATTGGTGGTTCATTTTCTAGTACAGATTTAAAATCGTATGGATTTTATGATGATTGGAACGTTCATCAAAAATATAACCTCTGCACAACGGAAGAAAATGCTAGTAAAGTATCTACATTTAAAGAGTTTTTAGAGAGTGATGAGGAGATACTTATATGTACTCACGCAACTTTACGATTTGCTTTTGAACAACTCAATGAATCAAAGTTTAATAACACTTTATTAGCAATAGATGAGTTTCATCATGTTTCAGCAGATGGTGGAAACATACTTGGAGAGCTACTAAGAGATTTAATAGAAAAATCATCTGTTCATATAGTAGCTATGACAGGTTCATACTTTAGAGGTGATAGTGTTCCTGTACTGCTTCCTGAAGATGAGGTAAAGTTTGAAAAAGTTACATACAACTACTATGAACAGTTAAATGGTTATGAGTATCTAAAATCATTAGGGATAGGGTATCACTTTTATCAAGGTCAATATACAACTGCCATAGATGAGATACTAGATACAGATAAAAAAACTATTTTACATATACCAAATGTAAACTCTGGGGAATCAACAAAAGATAAACATAGAGAGGTTGGGACAATACTTGATATTATAGGTAGGGTCAAAGAGGTTACGGCAGATGGTGTTATAATCCTTAAACGTCATCGTGATGGAAAGCTTATCAAAGTAGCTGATTTGGTTAATGATGATAAGGTAGAGAGAGATAAAATCATTACCTATCTTAGAAATATTAAGAGTATTGATGATATGGATTTGATTATCGCTCTTGGTATGGCAAAAGAGGGATTTGATTGGCCATATTGTGAACATGCTTTAACTGTTGGGTATAGAAGTTCGCTCACTGAAATTATACAGATAATTGGTCGTGCAACTAGAGATAGTGAAAACAAAACTACTGCACAGTTTACAAACCTTGTAGCAAAACCTGATGCTGATGGTACAGATGTAAAACTATCTGTAAACAATATGTTAAAAGCTATCACCTCCTCACTATTGATGGAACAAGTTTTAGCACCTAGTTTTACATTTAAACCACGATTTGATAACGATAATGAACCATCTAAAAAAGGTGAACTGAAAATTAGAGGTTTTAAAAAGCCAAATAGTAAAAAAGTGAATGATATTATAGAGAGTGATTTAAATGATTTAAAAGCTTCTATACTTCAAGACCCACAGATGTTAAAAGCGATGCCAGGAAATATTGAACCTGAGGTTATCAATGAAGTTTTAATACCTAAAATTATCAAAGTAAAATATCCAGATTTAGATGAGGTAGAAGTAAAAGAGTTAAGCCAATATGTAGTGATAGATAGTGTTGTTCGAAATGCAACTATTGAGGAGAATGGAGATAAAAAGTTTATACGAATGGCAGATAAATTTATAAATCTTGATGATTTAAACATAGACCTTATAAACAGTATAAACCCTTTTCAAAAAGCTTTTGAGATTTTATCTAAACAGGTTACGACAGGTGTACTTAAACTTATTCAAGAGTCTATTGAATCGACTAGAATTAAGATGGATTTTGAGGAGGCTAGTATTTTATGGCCAAAAATTCAGATTTTTATGAAAGAAAAAGGAAAACAACCTAATTTAAACTCAGATGACCAAAAAGAGAGAAGAATGGCTGAATGTATTATCTATCTAAAAGATGAAAAGCGAAAACGAACAAATGGATAAAGAAAGCATACTAAACGATATATTTGAAAGTGACTCTTTAGGCTTACTAGAAGTTAAAGTTAAAAATCCAATTATAACTGCTGATGATAGACTAGTCGCTTCGTTTGAAGAGATAAATAGTTTTTATGAAAAGAATGGTAGTGAACCTCAAAAATCAACCGATATGAATGAGAGAGGATTGTTTTCAAGACTGAAAGGAATAAGAGAAAACGCTTTGAAAATCAAATCTTTAAAAAAATATGATACATTTAATCTACTTCAATTAGAAGAAGAGGCGAAGATAGTAGAGATACACTCTTTTGATGATATTTTAAATAGTGATGATTTTGGATTGTTAGATATGACAATAGAGGAGGATATCCATACATTAGTAAATATTCCTAAAGTAACTACTATGCCAAATTATATAGCTTCAAGAAAACCATGTAAAGAGTTTTATAAATATAAAGAGTTATTTATAAAGTGTCAATATGAGTTGAAAATAGGAAACTTTAAACTCATAAAATTTCAAAATGAACGGATTGAAAAAGGAGATTATTTTGTTTTAAATGGTGTATTACTTTATGTCTTGGATATTGGGAAAAGTTATAAAAAAAATGGGAATGTAAATGCTAGATTAAAATTAATTTTTGAAAATTCTACATATTCTGATATGTTACTTCGTTCTTTATCTGCAGAACTCTATAAACATGGTAAAAAAGTAGATAGAAATAATATTAAGCTATTAAATAATGATGTAAAAAATGGATATATCTATGTTTTAAAATCTTTAAGTAATGATGATAGAATTACTACTAAAAGAAATCTATATAAGATTGGATTTTCTACAACTTCAGTAGAAGAGAGAGTAAAAAATACAAAACTAGACCCTACCTATCTTATGGCAGATGTTGAGATAAAAACTTCTTTTGAAGTTTATAATATTAATCCTCATAAACTAGAGAAACTCATTCATAAATTTTTTCATAATAGTTGTTTAGATATTGATATTGTTGATGGAAAAGGAGATATTTATAAACCTCGTGAGTGGTTTATCGTACCATTAACTATTATTGAAAGAGTTATTGAACTTATCATAAATGGTCAAATTATAAACTATCGATATGATACAACAAACGAAACTATATCAAAAAAAACAAGTGACATACTATGACAAATATCCTAACGACAATTTTAGCATACTTCATCGATAAAATATTTGGAGAGTTTAGGTTTATAAAACATCCTATTATATATATTGGGGAGATGATAACTTTTTTTGAAGAAAATTTTTATAAAGATAGTATTTTAAGAGGGCTTTTTCTTGTTATTTTCATCATAACTATTGTCGCTTTCTTTAGTATAGCTATCTACAAATATTTAACCCTTCTTCCTACATTTATCGATATTTTTTTATCCTCAATAATCGCTTCTATCTTTATAGCACATAGAATGCTCAAAGATTCTGTTAGAGCAGTTGTTACAGCTGATAATAAAAAAGAAGCTATCTCGATGTTAGTAAGTCGTGACACAGAAAATATGAGTGATAGTGATATATATAAAGCGGGTATAGAGACCTATGCTGAGAATTTAAGTGATGGTGTTATTGCACCTCTTTTTTATCTCTTACTTTTTAATCTCCCTGGTATTATTATATATAAAGCTATAAATACAATGGATTCTATGGTTGGATATAGAAATGAAAAATATGAAAAATATGGTAAAGTTCCCGCTATTTTAGATGATATAGTAAACTTTATCCCTTCACGATTAACAGCTATTTTAATAATGCTTATTGCAGGTAAAAAAGATGTTTTTAGCTTTTATGAAGATGGAAAAAAACATGAAAGTCCAAATGCAGGACATCCTATAACAGCTATGGCTCTTGTTTTGGGAATTAAGCTTGGAGGTGATACATCCTATTTTGGAAAAATAAAAAGAAAACCTTTTTTTGGAAAGGGTCGAAAAAATATCACTAAAAAAGATTTATTAGAAAGTTTGAAGAGATATTAAAGTGGTACCGATAGGCGGACTTGAACCGCCACTCCCGAAGGAAACGGATTTTGAATCCGTCATGTCTACCATTCCATCATATCGGCTTATTTAAAAGAGAACCGTATTTTAACTATTTTTTCCTTAAAATAGATATAATACTAAAAATAAATAATATTTTGCCGATATAATCTATATTATATAAAAAATATTTAATTACAAGGGTCTATTATGAGAGTAACATCTAGCATGTATTACCAAAATCTGTATGGCACTAATAACTCTAAAATACAATCAAAGTTTTTTGATGTAAATAAACAGATCTCTTCTGGTCTTTCCATTCAATATGCGAGTGATGATGTTTCAGCTTTTTCTCAAACGATGAGATTAGATAACGAAGTGACAGTTTTAAGACAGATTAAAAGTAGTACAGATAATGGCTATAAAGTTTCAGACCATACAGATGTTGTTTTAAATGAGTTTGAAAGCTCTTTAACAAAAATGAGAACACTTGTTATCTCTGCATCAAATGGAACCAATGATGAAAACTCTATGGATGCTATCTCTGCTGAATTAAGAGGCATAGAGAACCACTTAAAATCATTGGCAAATACATCAATAAATGGTCAATTTCTCTTTTCAGGTTCAGCTGTTGGTGTTAAACCAATAAGTGAAGATGGAACATATAATGGAAATGGAGATACATTAAATGCTTTCTTAGGTTCAGGGAAAGAGCAACAATATAATATTAGTGGTCAAGAGCTTTTTCTTGGTGAAGAGAAAGCAGTAAACCGTAAAATAACTACAAATGTTGCAAATCCAAATCTTATTCTTAAATACCCTCAACTCAAAGGTAACAATGGAGATGGTGTTGTAGGTTTAAGTGAAAATAGTACTATCCGTGAATTGATGGGAGACACAGATAATAGTTCAGCAACATCAAACAGACATTTTTTTTATGTACGTGGTGTTCAAAGTGATGGAACAGCTCTCAATGCAAAAATCGAGATGGAAGATACAAATAAGATAGATGACCTTTTAAATCAGATAGGGATAGCCTATGGTAATCGTTCCGATTTAAAACTTGTGAATGTAACTATGAACTCTTCAGGACAGATAGAGATAGAAGATAAAATGAAAGGTTCTTCAAAACTTGATTTTCATATGGTTGGAGCAGTTGATTTTACAGGAAATGGAAAAGCAAATGTTTCAAAAATAGATGAACTAGAGGGTGGTGAAACAAATTTTGATACGATTATGAAACCAAGTGTAACCCCTAAACTTTATATAAAAGAGTTTGTCAAATCCCCCTTTAAATCAGCAGATAGTACAGCTATTTCAAAAACAGATGCCCTCCTCTATGATAGAACTCAATTTACACAAGAGGGAGATACTCTCTCCTCTAATGTATCTCAAATTATAAAAGGAACAAATCAATTTGCAAATAGCTCTACAAAAATTTCAGAAGTAGCAGATATATCTAAAGGAGAGAAAGATACACTCAATAGTTCAGCATTGAAATTAAGTGGAACAACTATTAATGGAAAAAAGTTTGATGTTCAAATCGACCTTAAAAATAGTGCTAATGGTGGTTCAACTTTTAATGTTGATGGAACAGATTATAGTATGTTTAATATCTCTGAACAAAGAACAGCTACTGATGCAGATGATGTTCGGTATCAGCAACTTCTTGATGTTATAAATATGGTTGTAACAGAAACTCTTCCAGCGGGTGATACTCCAGAAGATTATGATAAAGCAGTCTATAATGCAAATACAATAGGAGATACTCACCTTAGTGATGATGGAAAAATTAGTTTCACAGAACTTAATATTATAAATAATACAAAAGCAAGACTCTCTATTCATGATGTAAATAGTGGAGATTTTTCTAAAGATGCTTCAGTTATCTCTTTTAATACTAATAATGCGCTAACAATTAGTGATGCTAAGACAGATTTTTTTGCTACTATTGATAATATTATTAACTCGGTTGAAGATTATAAAAATATGCCAAATGCAAATAGTGTGGGTAGAGATATGCGTAGTTTGGGAATGGAACATTCTCTTGATAGTTTGGATGACCTACTTAACCATCTATTTAAATCACACTCTCAAGTTGGTGCACAATCAAATATTTTATCAATATCTTTAGAAAGAACAGAACTTTTAGAGCTAACGACTATGTCTTTACGTTCCTCTGTTGTTGATACAGATTTGGCAAAAGCTTCTTTAGAACTAACTCAAATTTCTCTTAACTATGAAGCGATGCTCTCTACTGTTAGTAAAGTTGCAAAATTAAGTTTACTCAACTATCTATAAAATATTCTCATTAGATTTTATATCTAATGAGAATATTTTTTTAAACTTTGAGGTAGAAAAAGGTTAAATTTTATAATATTTGAACTATTGAATTTAATATTTGGTATCCCATTTCTCCAATAAAACACACCGAAACTATTCTCTAAATTTTCAAAGCTTCTATGGCTTGTTGCAAAAAATGGCTTATCTGGACAACTCTTTTTAAGATTTTTACCTATAACAACTGTTGCTTTATCACAATCTGAAGTAATAGTAAAAATATTACTATTTTTAAAAATCTCTTTTGAACTACTATCTACATAAACAACTAATTTATCTGTTTGAAATATAATAGGTAATATTTTCTCATATAGTTTTAGCTCGTAATTCTCTCCAGCAAAAAGAGTGCTACTTAAAAATATAAGTAATATAAGGAGTTTTTTCAAAACAGATACTCCATACTTACTGTAAATCTTCTATCTATTGGAGATATAGTTAAAGGTTCTAACTCCTTTTTATCTATTACATCGATTCTACTATAAGAGGTAACATCTACTTTATCAAAAATATTTTCAGCTTTAAATGCAAAATTAAGATATTTTTTATGATGGTATGTTACACCTGTACTATAATCATAG
Source organism: uncultured Sulfurimonas sp. (assembly GCA_964404655.1). GTDB lineage: Bacteria > Campylobacterota > Campylobacteria > Campylobacterales > Sulfurimonadaceae > Sulfurimonas. Next base: position 7,209 of record CAYOKX010000051.1, read on the forward strand.
AAGTTTTTATTTTTCAAGTCATTTCTATCATAAACAATTTCATTAAAAATATCAAAACTATTATAAGAGTTTAAGTTTCTCACTACAACTTTATACGTTCCAATAGAGTCTATATCCCCTATATTACAAATTTTAAGATAAGAGAACTCTGTAAAAAGTTTATCATATTTATTATATTTGTGTTCCCATCTTCCAATAGCAAGAGATGCTTCTATATCTTTATCTTGAGCATTTAGCTTTCCATCTTCAGCTCTATCTGGAAGAAGATAGTTCTCGTTGCGTTGATAACCGATTACAAGTTCATATCTATTATTATCTTTTTGATAGATAATATTTTCATATATCGTATCTGATTTACTCTCAGCTATCTCTTCACTTACAACAAAAGAGGGACTATCTATAAGATATGGTTCAAGAAATGCTTCAGAATGAGAGAGAACAGTTTTTAATATAAAATTATTTGAAAGATATGTCATACCAAATCTATAAAGAAGTAGATTACTTGTTTTATTATTTATAGCATCTTTATTATTAACATAAACACCTTGCAAACCAGCAGTTAATATAAGATTTTGCATCGCAAAATATTGATTTTCTATAAAAAACGTTACCACACTCTGCTTTTTATTTTCTTTAAGAGGCATCTTTATATTATTTAAAATATATTTATCAAAATTATATTTTTTATATCTATATTTAGCACCAACTATCAGAGAATTTTCATAGATATTTTTTTTATATTTAAACTCAGTAGAAAATATTTTAGAAGTTGTATCAACATCTCTCATACTTAAAACTACATTGTCATCTGTTAATCTATTTTTTGTTCCTAAATAATCATAAGCTAATAAAAAAGAGAAGTTATCTATATCAGCATCATATCCGATATGTAAACTATCTGAATTTAAGCTACTCTCTATTGGTGTGGCATCAAAACTTGGACCTGCAAAACCATCTCGTTTAGAACGAACAAAATCTATATTTATATGATTATTTTCATTTTGAAAAGAGGTAAATATATGCCCAACTTGTTTATCCCGTGATAATTCTGTATCAAAAGATTTGTATCTTCTTCTATTTAAGTTTTCTCTTGATACATAAGAAAAGTAAGACCAACCATTGGCTAATTCACTTGAAGTATAAGCATTGATTCTTGTAGATTTGTGACTTGCAGTAAGCAATTCTACTTTTGTTCCCTCATCTTTTGATGCCGTTTTCGAATAAAGCTTTATAAGCATAATAGTCGGTTCAGTAGAATATTCATACGTTGGAGATTGCGTGTATATCTCTATATGGTCAACAAACTCTAAATCTAAATCACCATAAAGAATAAGACCACTACCATACATTCCACCTATAATCTCTTGATTATCGATAAATATACGGATAGAACTACTCATAAATGGTTTAGAATCTCCATGAGTTAATGGGTCTGGTAATCCATATCTGTTTTCTGTATAACCAAAAATAGAACCTAACTTTAAAATATCTTTGAGATAACGAACTTGCATTCTTTCAATATCATTACGTGTATAAACAAAAGATATTCCACTATTTTCAAGTTTTGTTTGTTCAGAAAGGTCTGTTTTATTTTCAATATCATCCAGTAAAGAGTCTATATCTAAACTATTCTCTACTCCATATAGTGAAGAGGATAAAAGTAGTGCCGATACTAATAAACTAAAATTAAATTTTCTTTTCATTATTTTATAAGTTTCGCTATTTTACCCTGAATTTTCAACCAAGAACGATGATCCATAAATGGAAAACCTGCAAAAGTTTTTCCACTCTCTTTTATAGTTTTTGTAACACCTGTTCTCGCTGCAAATGTGTTAAATGGTGCTATCTCAAGATGCCCAGCAACACCAGATTGTGCGCCAAAAATACTACTACGTCCTAGTTTCGCTGAACCTGCTATTCCAGCTTGACCAGCAATGACACTATACTCGCCTATTTCACAGTTATGTCCTATCTGAATAAGATTATCTAGTCTTGCACCTTTTTTAATAAGTGTAGAACCAAAAACAGCACGGTCTATACTAGTGTTACTTCCTATCTCAATATCATCTTCTAAAACAACATTACCATTTTGATAAATCTTTTTATGTTCACCTAAAGCATTTGAAGCAAAACCAAAACCATCAGAACCGATAACACTATTTGCATGAATAATACAATCACTTCCAATAACACAATCTCTATAAACAGTCACACTAGGATATAAAATAGTATTGTCCCCAACAATAGCTTTTGAGCCAACATAAACATGAGCCATAATAGTACAATTTTTACCTATCACAGCTCCATTTGCCACCTCAGCCTTAGGAGAGATAACACTACCCTCCCCTATAATAGCTTGAGGTGCATCATAATCTTCAAGAGGAGAGGAAAACTGTTTTGAGATAAGTGCCATCTGCCAATAGGGAGCATCCACAACCAAAGCTACACAATCAGATGGAACAAACTCTTTTGTTTTTTCATCTACTATAATAGCTCCAGCATTTGAAGAGGATATATCTTTTACATATTTTGCATTTGCCACAAACGAGAGCTCTTTTGATGTTGCATCTTTAAGAGTATTCATACTCTCAATCTCAAAATCTTCACCATTAAACTCTGCACCGATTAGTTTTGCGATAGCACTTATCTTCATCTTATTATCTCTCTAGTGCAACAGCACCACTTCTTACAATCTCTTTTGGGTTATAACGTTTAATAGCCTTTAAAAAGTTTTCAACTCGTAAAGGTTCATCTGCAACCATCGCAACAACAACATTTTCACCAACATTTACTATTTTTCCGTTATAGGCTTGACACAATGTGTCTATATCACTTAAACTTTCACCCATAGGAAATTTTACTAAAGCCATCTCTTTTTCAACTATATCACTATGCTCATATACACGTAATACTGGTATAAGTTTATTAAGCTGTTTTGTAATCTGTTCCATAACACGAGCTGAACCAGATGTAACAATAGTCAAACGAGAATATTTACTATCGGGAATAGGTGCAACAGTTAATGAAGTTATATTATACCCACGACCAGAAAAAAGGTCGGTAATACGAGATAATGCACTCGCTTCATTTAATACGATTACTGAAACTACTCTTCTTGCATTATCATCCATTATTTACTCCCTTTCTTTTCTAGTAACATCATATTAAATAGACTTCCACCTGCTGGAACCATCGGCATAACATTTTCCATACGATGAACGATAACTTCTATAAATGCAACTACATTTTTTTCAATTGCATCTTTAAGTGCTGCATCAAACTCCTCTTTTGTATGTACTCTATACCCTATTCCACCAAAAGCTTCTGAAAGTTTTACAAAATCTGGCTGAACAGAAAGGTCTGTTTCAGAGTGACGTTTATCATAAAAAAGTGTTTGCCATTGACGAACCATTCCAAGAAAGTTATTATTTAAAATAATATTAATTACTGGAAGTTTTTTCTCAACTGCTGTCATTAACTCTTGAACATTCATAAGAATAGAACCATCACCTGTAAAGTTAATAGATACTTTTTCAGGAGTCGCTGCTTTTACACCTATCGCTGCTGGAAAACCAAAGCCCATAGTTCCAAGTCCACCAGAACTCATAAATTGACGAGGACGATTAAATGGGTAAAATTGCCCTGTCCACATCTGATGCTGTCCAACATCTGTTGATATATTTGCTTTATCTCCAAGAAGTTGCCCAACCCGTTCTATTACCCATTGAGGTTTTAAACGCTCTGTATCTTCGTGATATGTTAAAGGGTGTAACTCTGCAAAATTTCTTACAGTTTCTCTCCAAGAGGTATAACTCTCTTTATCTATCTTTTCTACTTGTGCTAACATATCGTTTACAACATTTTTTACATCACCAACTATTGGGTAATCAGCATTTACAAGTTTAGAGATAGAGGCAGGGTCAATATCTACATGGATAACATCAGCATTTTTAGCAAACTCTGAAAGTTTTCCTGTTACACGGTCATCAAAACGAACACCAAGACCTATAACTAAATCTGTTTCACTCATAGCCATATTTGCAGCATAAGAACCGTGCATACCTAGCATACCAACAAGAAGTTCATCATCGTAAGACAATACACCCCTAGCCATAAATGTTTCAACAGCAGGAATACCTGTACTTTTTACTAAATCTCTAACAGCATAAGAAGCATTTGCATTTATAATACCACCACCAAGATAAAAAAGTGGACGTGAAGCTTTCGCTATCGCTTCCATAGCTTTTTTAATCTGACGAGGGTTTCCTTTTGTATGTGGTTTATATGTTTCAAGATTTATCTCAATATCATAATCAAACTCAGCAATTTGAGCTGTAACATCTTTAGGAATATCTACATGAACAGGACCGGGACGACCAGTTCTCGCTATATAAAATGCTTCTTTAAGAATACGAGGCAGATCTTTAGCATCTGTTACAAGGTAGTTATGTTTTGTACAACTTCTACTAATACCTACGGCATCAATCTCTTGAAAAGCATCTGTTCCAATAAGACTCATTGGCACTTGACCAGAGATAACAACCATAGGAATAGAATCCATATAAGCATCTGCTAAACCTGTTACAGCGTTTGTAAAACCTGGTCCAGAAGTTATCATAGCAACGCCAACTTTACCACTTGCTTTTGCATACCCTTCAGCAGAGTGAAGTGATGCTTGTTCGTGACGATTTAAAATATGTTTAAAACCATCTTGTTTATAAATCTCATCATAGACATTCATTATCGCCCCACCAGGGTAACCAAAAACTGTATCTACACCTTCAGCAATGAAAGCTTCGATAACCATCTGTGCGCCAGTAATTTGCATGAATAATCTCCTTTTAAATAATATTTTATTTTATAATTGGCGCGATTATACTTAAAAGGAGATATATTAAAGGTTAATAGAGGGAGTAGTTTTTTAATCTAAGATAGATTTTACTATCATTATAGGTTTCCATTTTTCAAATGAACCTTTTTGTAGATACTCCAAATTTAGTTTTGAATCTTTATAGTTTCTTATAAAACTGTTATAAAATATTTCTATTTTACTATCTCTTCCAAAAAAGAGAAGATAATTTTTTATAGCCCGTTCAATAACTAATTTCTCTTTTTTAGTTTTAAATGCTTTTTCTATCTGAACAAGATAACATAAACGAAATATTGGGGCTATTGTAATATATTTTGAAACTATTTTTAAATAATTTTGTAACACTTTTTCAATACCTAAAGCATCACCTCGCATAGCATATCTATTTGCTTTTATCATATCTTCTTTCCATAATGATTGAAGTTTCAATCCCTCTTCTGTCTCTTTTAACTCTTGAGATAACTCTAAAAGATTATATGCAACTCTCATATCATTATATTTTATAGCCTCCAAAAACTTCTGTTTATTTTCTATATTTTTTAAAAGTTCTTTAACCTCATTTTTAAAATCATTAAAATCTAATAGCACTCTCAACATCTTCATAGCTAAAACATTATCATCTTTCTCTATCGCTTGAAGAGAGTTTATATAGAGTGCATCTGCATATTTCATCAGTTTATCATACTCATCTAATTTTTTGAGAAATGGATGAATTTTTAGAAGTTCAAAAACAATCTTAAAATCTTCTCTACTAATGGCCCAACGAAATCTTTTATAAATTTCACCCTCTCTAAACAGTTTTTGAATATCTTTCATCTTTGCACTTAATCCTCTATATGGAAGCAAGATTTTTTTAGCTTTATCCACCTCTAAATGAAAGGAGTGATTTTTTGCCAATTTAAAATCTTTATGCCAACAATCTTCTAACTCTTTATATGCCTTTGATGTTTTATAGATTGGATTTTGTTCTGCTACCCCATATGCTAAAACTATCTTTTTATTTTTAGCTAAAAATAGAAACTTCTCAAAATCCCTATACTCTCTCAATATTTTTTGGATAATAATATTTTTTTGAGGAAGGGATTTAAAACTATCAAAGAGGGTTATAGCTTTTGCTCTCTCTCCATTTTGAAGATATTCTCTTGCTAATACTATAATTTTATTCCATCTCTCTTCCACTAATAAAGCTGTTGGAGTATATTCTAAAAGAGGGTTTGCTAAGAACTTCTTCTGCATAGATTTATAATCTTTGTGTTTATATAACTTTTTTAAATCCTCCTCTCCCGCAAAAATATTATAAAAGGATACTTTTCCATCTTTAGTACCTATAATAAGCTGATTTTTTTCCTCATAAAATACTAAAGAGAGAATAGTTGAAGGTAATTTTATAAACTTTTTAGAAAGTAATTTATATGTTTTTAAATCAAAAAGAATCAGATAGCCTAAAGTAGTAGCTACAAATAAAAAACTATCATCTTTGATAGAAAAGAGTTGTATTACATCATCATGAATACCTTGTAAAACAGACAAAACTTTTCCACTAGCTATATCCCATACCATAGTAGTTGATTTACCATCAACACTTATCAATCTATCATTATTTACAAATCTTACTTTAACAACCTGTTGAGAGTGAACTTTTAGTTGTTGTATTAAAGTCTCTGTTTTAAAATCAAATATAGCGATACTTTTATCATAACTAGCCAATGCCACAAAATTTCCACTTTTATTAAAAGCTATATCATTTACACTATCTTTATGATGAGGAAGAGTAAAAGCAAGGTTACCACTCAATATATCGATAACAAAAGTTTTTCCATCATCACCCGAAGCAAACATATAGTGACCAGATGGTTCAATCCCTACACAAGAGACCTCTCCTTGATGTCTATCTATCTGTGCTATCAGTTTCTTTGTACGAGTTGTATATACTTTTGCTTCTGTCCTAGTTTCGCTTATTACTGTAAAATATTGACCATCATTAGTAAAATCTACTACACTATTTTTATATCTTTGATGTTTTATAGAAAGTTTAAAGCCATTAAGAACTTTTAAACTATCTCTATCTAAATAGCGAACAGTTGTATCTGCATCTACAATCAATAAGTTTTTATTCTCTAACAGTTTTAGGTAGATAACTGGTTTTTTTATATTTTTTGAGTCTACTATTGTCATATCGATTTTGATACTCTCTTTTATTTGGATTTGATTTATACACTACACAAAAAATTATTGTATATACTGTAAGTTTTAATGAATATTTTTCACAAATATTAACAAGTGTTTCTTTTCCATCTTTTCCTTTTTACTAATGAACTTCTGAAGTAGGTATGTTTTTAACAATAACATCTTACACTCCTTTTTTTACCATCTCTATAATCTCATTTTTTACAAAAAATAAATTTTTATAAATATCTGTTAAATCAT
>CAYOKX010000052.1:0-14382 GCA_964404655.1 uncultured Sulfurimonas sp.
CCGGGCCTGCTGATTACAAATCAGCTGCTCTAGCCAACTGAGCTATGTCGGCATTGATTATTGATGCCGAAATTATAGTATAAAACATTTTTAATGTCAAGTCTTTTTACTAAAACTTTACAAATTCTCCATCTTTTAACACTTTTGGCTCCCACTCACCCCTATATTCCTCTATTTCATCTTTTATTATTTTTAAAAAAGATGGTTTGAGATGATTAATATAAAGTTTAACATCTCCTCTTTTCAATAATTTTAACTTTGAAAAAAGTAACTTAGGTGTTAAATGTTTAGACTCTTTTGCTAATTGATTCATATATGAAGGAAAAGAACATTCAAGAACCATAGACTTAATAGTTTTATCATCATCTATCTCTTTAATTACATTTTCAAGAGAGTATGTATCTGCACTTATTAAAATAGATGTGTTGTTATTTTTATAAATGTAGCCACAACTTGGAACAGTATGGTCTGTTGCAAAAGCTTTAATATACTCTTCATTCCCGATAAGATACTCAACACCTATTTCTATCTCTTTATAATTTAAAGTCATTCTCTCTTGATTAAACATAGGTATCTTAGAAAAATCTGGCCAAATTAAATCATTAAAGAAATGTTTTTTTAATGCTTTTATTGTTTCAGGTAATCCTATAATATTTAAACTCTTTTTTCTCAATGAAAAATAATTATCTAAAATATATGCTATATCATGAATATGATCTAAATGTGAATGAGTAAGCCATATATTTTCAATATCAGCAGAAGCTTCCTCTAAAGGTTTTAAGAGATTACCAGCATCAATTACATTTTTACTATTCAAATAAAATGAACTTGTTTCAAATCCATTTGACTTACTACCATAAGCTCCTAAGATTGTTATCTGATTCTTTCTATCATCCTTTTCTATTGTCTCCTCTTTATATTTATCTTGAAATTTATCTCTAATAGCTAAAAACTTATCTTGATTCTCAAAAAATAGGTCTATTAAAATAGGGTCAAAATGTTTTCCTCTCTCCTCTTTTAAAAGTTTAAAGATTCTTTCATTACTCCATGCTTTTTTATAAACTCTATCTGAACCTAACGCATCAAATACATCTGCAATAGCTGTAATTCGCCCATATATATGAATATCTTTCTCTTTTAAACCTTGAGGATACCCTGTTCCATCCCATTTCTCATGATGTTGATATGCAACTATTGCTGCTGCTTTTAACAAAGGTCTTTCAGAGTTTTTAATCATTTGATACCCAAGCTCTGCATGAGTGTTCATAATCTCTCTCTCCTCTGCATCAAAACGACCTGGTTTTTTCAAAATAGCATCAGGAATAGCTATTTTTCCTATATCATGCATTGGACTTGCTTGTTTTAAGAGTTCAGCCTCTTGAATATCCAAACCATATAGTAAAGCCATCAATTCAGAGTATTCTGCAACTCGTTTTACATGATTTCCTGTTTCTTTACTTCGACTTTCACCAATGGCACCCATAGTAAAAACAACTTCTCTTTGAGTATCTACTATCTCCATACTTAATTGAGAAGAGATTAATGTCTCTGCAGCATAGGTACTTGCCAACATTAAACGTTCCATATCCCTTCTATCAAAATGCCCTTTATCTCTTGTATTATTCATCACTTGAAAAGCACCAATAATTTCATCATCATGGTCAAACATAGGAATAACCATCATACTTTTTGTTCGGTAACCTGTCTGTTTATCTATATTTGAATTAAATCTTTCATCTTGATATACATCATCAATAATTATCTTTTTTTGTGTTGTGATAGAATCTCCAACAATACCTGAATCGATAGGAAGTTCAATAGCATCCATACCATGTGCAACTTTTGTCCATATCTTTTGTTTATCATCACTAACAACCCAAACTGTACATCTATCTGAAGATGTTAATGCTCGACCCATATCGGCTAAGACCATAATAATATCATTAGCCTCTCTATATGAAGACACTTCTGTTAAATAAATAAATATAAGTTCTAAAATTTCATTAGCATCTAAATCTCTTGCATGTTTCATTTTTTATCCTCTATTTTGTTGTCATTTTATGAACACCCCATCGATGTCCATTCTCTATATCTTTCAAAAAATATTCCGATACACTATCATCATATTTTTCTACTAAGGAACTAAAAAGTATTTTAGCCTTTGACAAATCACCATTTTTATATATATAAAGTGCTTTATCATAGCCTTTTTTAAGATTATCTAGTTGTGTATTATTTGCCATTAATTCATATAGAAGAACTGCTTTATCTTTTCCTTTTACTTTCACTGGTTCAATCTCTCTATATAAAAAACTTGAGTGTAATTTTGCAACTGTAAATTCAGTAATTAAAATTTCTATCCCATAATTTTTTGTAAGTCCCTCTATTCTTGAAGCTAAATTTACTCCATCACCTATAACAGTATAATTAAATCTAGTATCTGAACCCATATTTCCAACAACTACTTCAGCACTATTTATACCAATACCTATTTTAATCGGAGTAATCCCCTCTTTTTCTAACTCTATATTTAAAATATTTAGTCTTTCTATCATCTCTAAAGCTGAATTACAAGAGGCATCTGCATGATATTTTATATCTATTGGTGCATTAAAAAATGCCATTACAGCATCACCTATATATTTGTCTAACATTCCACCATTTTCTAAAACTGCATTTGTCATCGGTGTAAAATATCTATTTAAGAGAGTAATTAAACTTACAGGACTCATAGATTCAGAGATAGTTGTAAAACCTCTAATATCACTAAAAAGAATTGATAACTCTTTACTCTCTCCACCTAAAGCAAGAGCATCAGGATTTTCAATAAGTTGGTCTAATAAATCCCCAGATAAATAAGATGAAAAAGCACCTCTCATAAATTTTCCTCGTTGTTCTTGTAAAGTAAAAGCTATCGCTTCTACAATTAAAAAACTTAAGAGTAATGATATAAGTGGATAAAAAAGGTCTATGTATATATTTTGTATCATAAATAGATAGCGAATGAAAATATAAAGAATTAAATAAACTAAAATATTTACAACTACTCTATATAAAATCTTTTTCAATACAGCTAATAGAATAAACGGTAATAAGACCATTAAAGCTATCAAACTTACTGTAATATAGGGTGGTTCTTTAATAAGATGATGTTCAAAAAAATTAGATAAAAATGTATAGTGAAGTAAAGGTCCAGGAATAGCTCCAATAGGAGTATTTACAATATCCCCTGCCCCCACTTCCGTAATACCTAAGACAACTATTTTACCTTTAAAATAACTTGGTGTAATCCCTTTGTTACCTTCTACTAAATCTAAAAAAGAGATTATATTATAATCCTCATATTTATAAAAATTAAGTCGAATTAAACCATTTTCATTTAAACCTATTATATTTTTATTTAACTCTAAATGATTATTATCCAATCTTTCTAATGGCTTATCATATTTTAATCGTAAACCTTGAATAGCTAATGATGGATATAACATATCATCAAAATACATTGCAAGAGGATAAGCACGAAGCTTTCCGTCACTATCTGGTACTGTCGTAAAACTTCCTGAAAGAGTACAGGATTCCATTATAGGTAAAATATTCATCTCTGCATATTCAGATGCCCTAAATTTTGGTTCACCATACTGATTAATTTGAGATTGTAATAGGTCAAGAGATGATTCACTTAAAATATCTTTTTCATCATCTGAAATTATCTGTGTAGAACTATTTCTAAGAAAAAAGCCACATACACTACTATTTAAACTTGATAATGATTCCCCTAATAGTTCATCTTTTAGCTCTGTTGTTGGTTCTGAAAAAATCATATCCATTAAAACAACATCAGCCTCTAACAGTTTATCTACACCTTTTGCTAATTTCTCTCTATCCCAAGGCCATCGTCCATATTCATTTACACTTTGTTCATCTACTGCAATAAATACAATATCTTTACTGGGTCTTTTATCTTGTATATTAAATATCTTATCATTAAAGCTTAATGAAAATGTTTGAAATGGTTCAATTTTTTTCATATAAAAAAACTGTGTTAATAATAAGAGTCCTATTAATATTATAAGATATAACAATCTTTCTTGTAACTCTTTACTAATCAAATATATTCCCAATAGAATCTAATTCATCATTATCTGACCAGTTATCTTCCGTTACAATTTCAACTTTTTTAATGCTTTTCGTACTATTGTTATCTAACTCAACTTTTTCAATAATTTCTGTTTTATTTTCATCTATATTAATAGTTTCTACAACTTTTTGATTCATTAATGTCTCAAAATATTTAAACTCTTCATCATCACTTTTATTCCATTCATCTTCATTCACTCGTTTATCACTAAAAGAGATACGATTTCCAGCTTGAAGGTCAAATGCTTTTGTTTTTATCGGTGAAGCATATCTATTTTGCTTATTTTTAAATTTCTCAAACTCTGATATCTGACTTGCCATATATTTGTTAAACTCCTCTTCAACAGCCTTTCGATAAAGATTAAACTCCTCCTTTATACTTTTAACACCTATTAACCCCTCTTTAAGAGTAACTGACTGATTTTTTGTCGCATTAACAACAAATGTTGTTCCTTTAATACCTATAATGGCAAAAGGTGTTTTAATATTCAATCTATTTTTTGCACTACGAGATGTTATATGATAATAAATCTTTCCCTCTAACTGCTCTGTATCAGTTGGTGACTTAAAATGAATTGTAGATTTTGCATCTAAAATAACCTCTGAACCATCCACCAACCTAATAACAGCTGATGCTTTTGAATAGGTCATAATCATATCACCTGAATGTATCTCTAAACCAGTTTTTACTTTACTTTTTTTAATAGAACCCTCACTCTTAACTTTTACATTTCCCTTGAGTTGTTCTACACTCCCTATAATACTTGCAACTGATGATGATATAAATATCAACATAAAAATAGATATAAAAAATAGTCTCATATCAAATCCCCCATATAGTTTTAAATAAGTATATCATCTCTATTAAGAGAAGCAGATAAATCTATATTTTAAATTATTATAAAAAGGTAGCTAGATGTTAAAAATTTTATTTTCCCCATCTGAAGGTAAAAAAAATGGTGGCAATGAAAAAGCTCAAAAATTATTAGGTGCAGAGAGTGCTAGAAAAGAGATTTTCAATACCTATAACTCTATCATTGAAAGTGGTGATGAAGAGCGTATCAAATCTCTCTTTGGATTAAAAAAATATAGTGAATGTATCCCTTATCAAAACAATCTTTTCAACTCTCCTTTGATGATGGCAATAGAGCGTTATAGAGGTATTGCTTATGATTATTTAAAATATGATTCTCTTAATCCTCAAGAACAAGAGTTTCTTCAAAAAAATGTTATTATTTTTTCAAACCTTTATGGGCCTATTTTAGGTGGAGATACTATTGCTAACTATAAAGTGAAGCAAATGAATAATATCGGAGCCATTATTCCAGATAAATTTTATAAAGAACGATTTAGTTATCAGCTAGACCTTTACCTTACCCAAGATGAGATTTTAGACCTACGTGCTGGCTATTATGATAAATTCTATAAAATTACAAAAAACTATACAACTCTTAAATTTTTAAAAGATGGTAAAGTTATAAGTCACTGGGCAAAAGCTTATCGAGGTATTGTTTTAAGAGAGATAGCTAAATACTCTATCAACTCTATTGAGGATTTTAAATCTTTAGAGATAGAGGGTCTTCAAGTAAAAGAGATAAAAGTTATTAAAAATAGAACTGAGATAGTATATAATATCGTATAAATAGAGGAGAAGATTTGAAAGATTCACAAGAATATAAAGATAAAAAAGCATTTTTTGATAAGATAATTACACTATATGGTAGAAATGTAGTGATAGAGGTTTTACAAGATACAACAATAGAGATTCATAAGCTTCATATGGCAGAATCAAACAAAACAGATGGAGCAATTAAAACTATCCTTTCACTTGCAAAAAAAAGAGATATAGAGGTTACTTTTCATGATAAAAATAGTTTAAGTAGAATAAGTAAAAATGCCAAACAAGACCAAGGTGTAGCGATAGATATTATCTCACAATCATATCAAAATGCTCAAGAGATAAAAAAGCTCAACAATTTTAAACTTATCGCCCTTGATGGTATTCAAAATCCTCAAAATTTAGGAATGATTATCCGTTCTTGTGCTGGAGGTAATGTAGATGGGATTATACTTCCTAAAAAAAGTAGTGCAAAAATCTCTCCACTTGTTATAAAAGCGAGTGCTGGAACTCTTTTTAAACTACCTATCTATTTTTGTAACTCTTTAGATGAGATATTAGATGATTTAACAGATACTAAAATCTATGCTCTCTCCTCTCATACTCAAAATAGTATCTATGATATAGAAAAAAATAAGAAGGCTATTTTTGTTTTAGGAAATGAAAGTGATGGAATAAGTTCTGAAGTTGAAAAACTTTGTAATGATTCTATCTCTATTCCTATGAACAGAGGTGTTGAATCATTAAATGTAGCTGTCACTGCTTCACTTATCGCTTTTATGCGATAGGTGTTTAGCCGTTATGATTTATTTTTAAACTTTACAAGTATCATACCTGCAAATTTCTTTTTATTATAATACTCAACTCTATAAATTTGCCCAGCTTTATCGATAGAATAACGTTGTAGAATTTGTGATTTTTTTATCTTAATATCTGTTTCTACTCTTCTAACATTTTTATATCCAATAACATTTACTCTAAAATCGTCATCTTTTTTAACTAAAAAATTGTTATGCACATCTATAATCGTTCCAAAACTATAATCTTTAAGTTTACCATCGACTAATAATTTAACTTTTTTCTTAGTATTATCATATTCCATATAATCAACACTTAATTTAGAAAGATGTCTATTTCCATACTGTATATTATAAGTATTTCCTTTTTTAATAACAGCTACAAGTGGATTAGTCGATTCAAAATCTATCTCTGAACCCTTTTTAATTGGAAAATACTTAAGAATATTTCTCATCTTAGAAAGAGGAAGCTTAATCTTATTATCATAAAATGAAACATATATATCATTATTTATAGCATGATAAACACCATTAGCAGTTAGTTTAAATTTTCTTTTAAACTCTATACCCATCATTGTCATATATTTTTCAAGAGCTAAAAGATGATAATACACACGTCCATAAGTTGGTAAATCTTTACTTGCTTCATTTCCAAATGCAGCTTTACCATGATTGATAGCAAAATATGTAAGAGATTTTTCCATCTCTTTGTCACCTTCAACCGTTCTTGTATTATGCACATGATAAATATCTTCATCTTTTAAAAGATGTTTATTTACATGAGCTACAACCTGCTCTGACATCTCTTTTAAGTTTCCATATTTTGGAAGATTAAGTGTAGATTGGTCAATAATAGAACACTGTCCCCATTTTAGAGGAGAGTGTAGTTTATCTTCAAATTTATGACGATAATACCCACTACCATCATGAAGATTAACAATTAATTTAACATTATCATCACTAATAAGTGCTTTAATCTTTTGAACATTTTCATACTCTGGGTCCTCTTTTGGAAGGTCAGCAAATTTTCGGTTCATATCCCCATAAGGACCTCTACTTCTCTCTATAATACTTAAAAAATTTAGATTTGGTACAACCCAAACAGAACCTTTTGTAATCTCATAATGAGTGCTTAAAAGTGAAGCAGACATAAATCCACCCGGTTCATCACCTTGAATTCCACCGATAACCAACAAGGTATTGTTATTCTCTTTACCTTTTTTTATCACATCAAAATCCATAATTGTACTTGCACTTAACAATGTACCAAATACAGATATTAATACTATTTTAAATAACTTCGACATGCCATGGTTCAAATCGTACACCATCCTTATTATTTCTTGTATATCTCATTCCAATATATGGAAGTTTTTTCATTCTTTTAAACTCATCTGTTGTAGCAAAATCTGCTGTAAAATTTTTATAACCCCAATCTATACGTCCAACATCAAAATCACTAATTGTATGATATGAATATGCTGGAGGTGCTAACTGAATAGTTGCTTTAGTCATATTACCTTTACAACTGTAAATTTTAGCGATATAAAGACTTAATTGCTTTACAACATTTCTAATTCCAGATGTTAAAACTAAAGTATCACCAACATCTCTAATAATTCTTTTATAATCCTCTTCAGCCTTTCCTTTAAAAAGATAATGACCTGTATGAGCAACTTTTTTAACAAGGGTTGTATCTATCTCATGAGTTATATTAAAACAAGTTTTTACACCAAAAAATCCATATTTACTAGGGTCTTCATAAAAAAGTCTTTCAATAAAAGCTATCTCTTGCTTTGTAAAAGCTCCTATACTAGAGTAGTTTCTAGCAAAAAAAAGAGCTTTATCAAATGAGATAAGATTAAAGTGTGCAAAACCAACATGTTTCTTCAGTCGTTTTAGTCTTTTATGTACATCTAAAAGAACTCTAAAATCTTCATGAGTTAAGTACACATCATTATCATCTGCAAAAAGTTCAGTTGCAATGAGTGGTGTTAATGATAAATATGCTAAAAAATTTCTTCTCTTCATAACCTTATTATATCTAATTAATGCTAAAATAATAATCTAAAACTTGAAATATAGATTTTAAAGGTTTAAATAATGAATAAGAAAGTTCTTATATTATGTACAGGAAATAGTTGCCGTTCCATCATCGCAGAAGCTGTTCTTAATAGATACTTAGATGGTGTAGAAGCCCAAAGTTCAGGTGTAAAAGCAAGTGGAAAAGTAAATCCAAATGCTAAAAAAGTTTTACAAGAAGATGGCTCTTGGGATGATAAATATTACTCTAAAACTTTAGATAAAGTGATAGATACAGAATTTGATTTAGTGGTTACAGTTTGTGATAATGCACTAGAAAGATGTCCTATATTTCCAAAAGATACAAAGGTTATTCATGTTGGATATGAAGACCCTGATGGTAAAAATTATAGTGCATTCAAAAAAACTCTTAAACTGATACAGATGGAACTGACACCTATTGTTAGAATAGAATTAGGCTTATAAATAAAGGAAGAAATTGAAACAAAATGAACACTTAGAACTTGGAAAGATAAATAGACTACAACTTGACAGACTTACAACTCCTGGGGCTTATCTATTAGCACTTGATGGTAATGATGTTCTACTCCCCGGACAATATCTTACACAAGATATGAGAGAAGGGAATTTAATCGATGTATTTTTGTATACAGATTCAGAAGATAGACTAGTTGCCACAACCTTAACACCAACTGCTATACTTGATGAATTTGCACTTTTTGAAGTTGTTGATACTGCAAAATTTGGTGCATTTATGGACTGGGGGCTTACAAAAGACCTTCTTGTTCCAAATATGTTTCAAAAAACACCTTTTAAAGTGGGTGAAAAAAGATTTTTAAGAGTCATCTATGATGAAAGAACTCACCGTCTTGTTGGAACTGAGAAATTTCGTGATTTTTTTGAAACAAAGGTAAAAGGTTTATCTATAAATAATGAAGTTTCTATTTTAATCATTGCCAAAACACCTTTAGGATATAAATGTATTGTCAATGAAAAATATGAGGGTCTCATCTATCATAATGAAATCTTTGAAAATATAACGCTTGGAGATAAAAAAACTGCTTATGTAAGAGTTATTCGTAAAGATGGGAATATAGACCTTTCTCTAAGAAAAGCTGGCACTAAAAAAGATTCTACTTCAGCTGATAAAATTTTAAATCTCTTACAAGAAAGTGGTGGAATAATGCCATATAACTATAAAAGTGATGCAGAACTTATAAAAGATATTTTTTCAATGAGTAAGAAAGATTTTAAACGCTCTCTTACAACTCTTATAGATACAGGCAAGATAGAAGTAAAAGATACTGGTATATATATAAAGGATTAAAACTATGGCTAAAAAGAAAAAAAAAAGTATAGAACTATCAGCACAAAAAATAAATTTTACAATTGAAAAAGTCTCTTACAAAGTTATCCGTTATTATCCCACTGCAATGACTATTGATGTTATGGTTACAGATGAAGATGGTGTTAAACTCGGTATGCAAAACATCCCTTTTGCTCATATTCCAAAAGAGATGAAAAAAATTATTAAACCAAATTAAGAAGGAAAATAGTATGCAAAAATGTAGCTCATTAGAAGAAGTAAGAATAGAGATAGATGCACTAGATACAAAACTTGTAGATTTAATCTCAGAGCGAAGTCATCTTATCCGTCAAGCAGCATCATTTAAAAATAGTGTAGATGAAGTAAAAGCAGATAAAAGAATAGAGTTTATTTTACAACGTGTTCGTCATCATGCGATAGAAACAGAGGTATCTCCAAATATGATTTCAGAACTTTTCACTATTATGATAGATGAGATGGTAGAAACAGAGATAGCAGAGTTTAGAAATACTAAAACATTTTAATAGAGCCTAAGCTCTATTAGACAAGGTCACTTAAAGTATCTACATTCTTTTTAATCAGTTCAAGATTTTTATGATTTCCTTTTGAAAGTTCATCAACAGTAGATATATTATTGATAATCTCTTCAGCTTTTGATGCATTAAGTGTATAGCTTTGTATTGTACTTTCTGAAAGAGAAACACTCTCTTTAATCGCATTACTAATATCATCCATTTTAGTTGATGCTTCCATAGATACTTTTGCAAGAATTTCAATAGACTCCGAACTTGTATTCATCTGGTCGCTTGTATCACTAATTGATTGACTGACAACATTTATAGTTGCATTAATCTCTGTTAATGATTTTTGAGTATTTTCAGCAAGTTTTCTCACTTCATCAGCCACAACAGCAAAACCTCGACCATGTTCACCTGCACGGGCAGCCTCAATAGCAGCATTTAAGGCAAGTAAATTTGTTTGGTCAGCAATATCGGAAATAACACTAATAACCTCTTTCACCTGCTTTGTATCATTAGAAACTCTAATTAAATCATCGGCAAGAGTATTTTGATAATGTGAAGCTTCTTGAAGTTTATTCACAATATCTGAAATTTCATGCTTTATCCCATAAAGTTTTTCACTAACTTCAATTATATTGTCTTTAGATTTTGAGGCATCTATTAAATCATGACCCAATATATATTTTAACTCTTTACCCATCTCTACTACTTTTTCTAAGAGTAATTTCTCTTTATCCATCGTTTTATTTGTGTTTACAAAATTTTTATCTATCTCTGTCACACTATATAAAACTATAGCAGATTGCTCCTCTCTATTTTGAGCTTTAACAAAAATATTTTGAAAACTATTAACACTCTCAGCAGCTTCTAAAAGTTCAGAATTAAATTTAGTATCTAAAACTATTTTTTTTCCATTTTCTAACTCTTTTAGTTGAGATATAAGTGATTTTGTCATATCAACACCATTTATTTTTTCATCTAAATCATGAACTAAAATAACCGATGCAATTATATATTGAATAATTTGACCTATTATATTATCAGTAAAAAATATACCATTGAGTATTAATAATATAATGCCAACATAATGAATAAATCTCATTCGAAAAAATAGAGAATAAAACATAGTAAATCCTATTTGTAAATATAGAACAATGATAACAGAATGAAGATGTTTTTCGTATAAAAAGAGTAGTTTCTTTTAAAAAGAGTATAAATAGGTAAAAAGAGGAAAAATCCTCTTTCTACTTGTAACGATAAGTGATACGTCCCTTATCAAGAGAGTATGGAGTTAGTTCAAGTTTCACTTTATCACCTGGAAGAATTTTAATGTAGTGCATTCTCATTTTTCCAGCAATATGACATAAAATAATATGTCCATTTTCTAATTCAACACGGAAAGTTGCATTTGGTAATGCTTCAATAATCTTGCCGTCAACTTCAATAACGTCAGCTTTAGCCATATTTAAGTCCTTTTTTAACTCTTAAGCAAGAGATAATATTTCAGCTTTACCGTTGATAATTGCAACAGTATGCTCATAGTGTGAACCGCGTAAACTATCGGCACTAACAACATCCCACTTATTTTCTAAAATAATAGGTTTCGAATCCGTTTGACATATCATCGGTTCTAAACAAAAAACCATTCCGTTTTTTATTTTAGGACCCTGTTTTGGATTCGTACCCTCTAAATAGTTTGGTATTTCAGGTTCTTCATGAGGTTTTTTTCCAATCCCATGTCCACAAAAATCAGATAGTGGTACAAATCCTCGAGATATAATAAACTGCTCTATTGAAGAGGAAAGTTCCTTAAATCTCATACCAACTTTTATCTCCCCTATTGCATAATACAAAGTATCTTTTGCACAGGCTATCAATGCCTCATCTTCTTCAGTAACTGTACCAACAGGAACAGTAATCGCAGCATCACCAAACCAACCATCAAGTTCAGTTCCGATATCGTAACCGATAACATCACCCTCTTGTAATTTATAGTCAGTAGGAATACCATGAATGATAACATTGTTTAGAGAAGTACAAACAGCATTTGGAAAGCCATAAAGGCCTTTAAAAGAGGGTTTAGCACCATGCCTTTTGATATAATCTTCAGCCATAGCATCAAGCTCTTTTAAAGAGATTCCAACTTTTGTATTTGCACGAAGTAGTTCTAATGCGCCACCAACAATTTTGTTGGCAGCTCTTAATTTTTCAATCTCTTTAGGTTTTCTAAGGGCGATAGCCATTTTATAGACCAACCGCGCTTAAAGTTTCATATTTACTCATATAGATTTGGGCTTCTATCTTTCTCATTGTATCAAGTGCAACTTGAACAACGATAAGAACAGCTGTACCACCAAAAAAGAATGGTACACCCATACCTTTAATAATCATAAATGGTAATGTAGCTATTAAACCAAGATACAATGCACCTGTAAAAGTCAATCTACTAGCAGTTTCATTTAAAAACTCTTTTGTAGCTTCACCTAAACGGATACCAGGAATAAATCCACCCTGTTTTTTTAGATTGTCAGAGATATCTTTTGCATTGAATGTAATCGAAGCATAGAAAAATGCAAAGAAAACAACAAACATAAATGTCAAAAAGTTAAAAAAGTAACTATTTGGATTTAGATAATCACTGATTGCTAATATAGTAGGATTTGTACTACTTGATAAAACTGTCATAGGAAACATTAATATTGCACTAGCAAAGATAACTGGAATAACACCAGCAAGATTTACTTTAATTGGAATGTAGTTCATTACACGTTTATTTTGGTTTTGCATCATAGTCTTTTTAGCATATGTAACAGGTACACGACGCTCACCAAGTTCAACATAAATAATAACAGCTACTGTACCAAGAATTAATGCAAGAATAGCTAAAACAGTTAAGAAGCTCATAGCTCCACTATTTACCATTGTTACTGTTTGACCAATAGCACTAGGAATTGCAGAAACAATACCAGCAAAGATAATCAATGAGATACCATTACCAATACCACTTTGAGTAATCTGTTCACCAATCCATAAAAGTAACATCGTACCAGCTAACATAGAAACAGCTGCAAGAAGTATAAATGTATCGTGATCAGCAAGTATTGCACTATTGCCACTCGGACCAGTTAAGCTTTGAAGCCCAACACTAACACCAATCGCTTGAATAATAGTAATAACAATAGTCGCATAACGAATAATTTGCATATACTTAACCATACCATCTCGCTCTTTTTTCATCTGTCCCAAAGGTGCAAATGTGGCGGCTAAAAGCTCCATAATAATAGAGGCGGTAATATAAGGCATAATTCCAAGTGAAATAATAGAAAGTCTCTCAACAGCGTTTCCACTGAACATATTCATTAGTCCGAGAGCATCTGATTGATGTGAGTCAAAGAAAGAAGCAATAACAGCAGTATCTACGCCTGGAACTGGCACGTATGCCAGTAGGCGATAGAGAAATAAAAACCCAATAGTAATAAGTATCTTATTAACTAGATCTTTATTCACAATTAGTTACCTGTAGTAGTAACGTTTTCGTCTTTAATTTTAGATGCTAAATCTTTTGCAGATGCACCCACTAGTTTAACTTTTGTAACTGAAGCACCAATTTTATGAACACTACGGATAGATTCCATAGTAATTTCAGCTAATTCAGCAACAGCTTTGATTTTTCCAACATTGATAACGTATGGTTTTACTAAACGAGAAGTAAACCCGATTTTAGGCATACGTTTTGCAAGTGGTTGTTGACCACCCTCAAAGTTTCTTTTTCTTTTGTAACCTGAACGAGATTTTTGACCTTTTTGACCACGAGCAGCAGTCTTACCAGTACCTGAACCTTGTCCACGACCAACACGTTTACGGTTAGAAGTAGAACCTTCAGCAGGTGTTAAATTTTCAATACCCATCAAATTATCCTTTTAATCTACCAAGTGCTTC
>CAYOKX010000053.1:0-2513 GCA_964404655.1 uncultured Sulfurimonas sp.
AGAAGATACAGAGCAGACGATTTATAATACCGATATGATACTTTATTATATAAAAAATATTATAAAATATAACAAACCTCCAAAAGAGTTGATAGATATAAATGTAAGAAGTGACTATTCAACTCTGCAAAATATTATCTATACAAACAATAAACTCAATGGAAACTTTGAAACTATAAAATCTCTTATAGGTGGAGAAACTGTATCTCTTAGCTCCTTAGTACAAGATTTTAGTGCTTTAGATATAAGTAATGAAGAGAACTTCAAATCACTTCTTTTTTATCTTGGTCTTATTACTATAGACTCGGTAGGACTAGAGATAGCATTTAAAGTACCAAATGAAACAATCAAACGTATAGATATAGATTTCCTAAAAGGTGCACTTGTATCTAAAAATATTTTTACCCCTAGAACAGACCATATCAATAAATCTTTAGTAGAGTTTGCTAGAAGTGGAGATATAGAAGTTTTTAAACTATTATCTTCTTTTATCAAAGAGTCTACCTCTATAAGAGATTATATAAATAATGAACAAAGTATAAAAGTTATGCTTCTTGCTTATCTTTCACTTACTCCTATATTTATAGTAAAATCAGAACTAGAACTCAATCAAGGATTTGCAGATTTAACATTGCTTCCTTTAAACCCTTATGTAGAACATTATGGATTGATAGAACTCAAATATATAAAGAGAGAGGTAAAAAATTATAAAAAAGTTTTACCCTCTTTAGTGGAACAAGCAACCCAACAGTTAGAACAATATCAAAACGATAAAATCCTTCAACCCTATAAAAAACTACAATTTCATAAGATAGTTATGATTTTTTGGGGTTGGGAACTTGTTGAGATAAAAAAAGTATAAAAGGAAAAATAGATGAAGAAAATTATTGTATCAACAATATTGTTAGCACCGTTATTATTTGCAGATGTAACTGCCACAGGGATAGGAGAAACATCTTCTAAAGCTAAAAAGGAGGCTCTTTCTGCTTTGAGTCAAGTTATAAAGAGTGATGTTCGTACTCATATAGAGATGATAGATAAGGAGATAGATTCAAAATATAAGACAGATACACTCTCAAATATTACAGTTAGCTCCAATCTTCCTATATTGGGGACAAAATTTATCACTTTAGAGAGTGCTACAAACTACAAAGTAGAAGCGAAACTTATCTCTAAAAATGTGAATAAACTCTATACAAAAGAGTTACAACGTTTAAAAAATGAGATACGCTCAAATATTCAAGAGATAAGAGCCTCAAAACACTCCGATAGTGATAAAATCATACTGTATCAAAAAATAGATTCACTTCTTAAAGAGTATAATAGATATGAGAGTGTTGCTACTATTTTAGGGATTAAAGGATTAAAACGTCCTCTTATCACTCTTGCAAAAGTAGAAAGTAAAATCTTAACACTTCGCTCAAATATCAACTCTTTAGAGATGGCAACAACTATTTTAGCAGAGAGTTTTCAAAATAGAGCTATATTTGTTGCTCCTCCTACACTAGACCACAACTCAAATGTAGCACAGTTTGGTTCTGTTTTTCAAAAGATGTTACGCTCTAAAATAAAATATAGTAGTAGATATAAAAAAGCAAAATATATATTAGAGGGGGTCTACTCTCTTAGTAAAAAAGCTATGATACTTAACTACCAGTTGGTCGATGCTACTACAAAAGATATAATAAGTTCAAAAACGATTAAGATAAATAAAAAAGCATATTCTCATCTTATCACAAAATCAAAGTCAGTAGATTTCAACACACTTTTAAAATCTGGCATAGCACAATCAAGTGATTTAAAAGTCTCTTTAAGTTCAAACAGAGGAACACAGCAGTTACTTTTTAGTGATGGTGAAGATGTTGAGCTATTTGTGAAGTTGAACAAAAAAGGGTATCTTTATATAGTTGGTTATACGCAAACAAAAAATGGTAAATTTTCCTATCTTTTAGAGCTTAGTGAGGGGCATAATGATAGTAGGTTTCTTAAGTTTATAAATGCAGATGATGCTTCGAGATGGATAAGTTTAGGGGTGTTTGAAGTTGCAAAACCTTTTGGGATAGAAAGCTTACAGGTGATAGCATCAAACAAAAAGATAAAAAAACTTCCTAAAACTCACTATGATGAAGATTTAGAGTATTATGTTATCTCAACAAATATCAAAAAAGCTTTAGCTACTGCACGAGGATTACGACCTAAAAGAGGGAAAAAAGTTGAAACAAGTGAAGATGTTTTGAGTTTTAGAACTATAAAATAGAGAAAAGGAAAAAAAGATGACAAAAACACACGTAGATGGTATGCTCATAGAGATGATAACTCCAAAAGTAAAACAGATAGAGGAGAAGTTTGGCAATGGAGAGGCTTTAACACAAGATGATATAAATACTTTACTGTTAAAATCTCAATACAACCACATAAACCATTTAGATATGAAACTAGATGAGGTGACTGCTGATGTTGCTAGTTTAAAAGGTGAGTTTAATGAGTTAAAAGGTGAGTTTAATGAGTTAAAA
>CAYOKX010000053.1:2613-13937 GCA_964404655.1 uncultured Sulfurimonas sp.
TGCTAGTTTAAAAGGTGAGTTTAATGAGTTAAAAGGTGAGTTTAATGAGTTAAAAGGTGAGTTTAATGAGTTAAAAAATGAATTTAAGATTTTTAAAATGGAGATAAATAACGATTTTAGTTTACTTAGAGAGGAGTTCCAAACCTTCAAAATGGAGATAATGGCAGAAAATGAGAAACGATTTGGCTCAATGGACGCAAAGTTTGAGTCACTTAGAACTGATATTCAAACAACTATAAACAACACTATGAAATGGTACATCGGTGGCACAGGTGTTATCTTGGTAGCACTAAAATCTCTTGATATTTTTGTAAAATAAAAAAGGAAAAAAAGATGACAAAAACACATGTAGATGGTATGCTCATAGAGATGATAACTCCAAAAGTAAAACAGATAGAGGAGAAGTTTGGCAATGGAGAGGCTTTAACACAAGATGATATAAATACTTTACTGTTAAAATCTCAATACAACCACATAAACCATTTAGATATGAAACTAGATGAGGTGACTGCTGATGTTGCCAGTTTAAAAGTGGAATTTAATACTTTTAAACTAGAGATAAATAACGATTTCAGACTCCTCCGAGAAGAGTTCCAAACCTTCAAAATGGAGATAATGGCAGAAAATGAGAAACGATTTGGCTCTATGGACGCAAAGTTTGAATCACTTAGAACTGATATTCAAACAACTATAAACAACACTATGAAATGGTATATCGGTGGCACAGGTGTTATATTGGTAGCACTAAAATCCCTTGATATATTTGTAAAATAAAAGGACAAAAATGAAACACATCCTCCTACTAGCACTCCTACTAACAACCACACTCTTCGCCTCAACAGAGGCTATCCTAAAACTAGACACAAAAGCTCATACAGGAATAATACAAGATATCATAGTCACAAAAAGTGGTGATATAATAAGTGCAAGTGATGATAAAACCATAAGAGTATTGGATAGTAAAACTGGTTTAGAAAAAAGTAAGATTTTAGGGCAAATAGGGAATGGAAGTGAAGGAAAAATCTATGCCATAGCACTAAGTAATGATGAAAAATATTTGGCTGTTGGGGGATTTTTAGATAAGCCAGCTAATAGTGGAGATATCCGAATCTACAACTACCAAACAAAACAACTCCTAAAAATCTTAAAATCTCATACAAATATAGTTAATGACCTAGCCTTTAGCAAAGATGGCAGATACCTTATATCTGGTTCATCAGACAAAAGTGCAAAGATATGGGATGTGAAAAATAGTTTCAAACTCAAAGATACGATAAAATTTCATACAAGAGCTGTCTATGGAGTAAAGATAGTGAAAAAAAACTCTCGCTGCTTTGCAGTTACAGCAGGAGATGATAATAAAATAGCACTTTATGATATACAAAAAAGAAAAATTATCACCTCTCATAAAAGTAACTCTATGCTTAGTTACCTAGCTACAAATAGCAAAAAACAGCATATAGCAGTATGTGGAACTGGTAGAGAGGTAAAGATATATGACTTCTCTCTTCATCTTCTAAAAACTATACAGAGTGAAACAATGCCTACTGGTCTTGCCTACAACAAAGAGTTTTTGATAGCTGGAACAGGTGATTATCCTTGTAATGTAAATATCTATAAAATAGCAAACAACTATAAACTCTACTCAAGTTTCAAAAAACATACAAATCTAACTATGGCAGTAGCCTTTTTAGATAACCATACAGCGATAAGTGGAGGGGGAAATAACAGTGAGATATATGTTTGGGATATAAAGAGTAAAAAAATAAAAACTAAGATAGAGGGTGTAGGAGAGAGAATTTTGAGTGTAGGGATAGATGGTGATGAGATAGCTTGGGGGAATAAATGGACAGGAGATAGTCATACAGTAGGAAGTAAATTTCAAAAATCGATAAACCTAAAAACATTTAAAATATCTACAAATATCTCAAAAAAACATTTTAATCGTATAAAAACAACTCATAACTCCTACACACTCTCTCATAGTCAAGGTGGGGAGTATGGTTATGGGGATGGCGTTTTAAATATAAAAAAGAGTGGAGTTATAAAGAGTAGTATCGTTAAAAGTTCTACTAATGGACTAGGACATAACTGTTACGGATTTTATAAAAACTACATCATCTCAGGTGGTGCAAGTGGTCATCTAAAAATCTACAACTTAGAAGGAAAAGAGATAGCCTCTTTAGTAGGGCATACTGGAACTATATGGAGTATAGCAGTAGATGGAGATAGGTTAGTGAGTGGGAGTGATGACCAGAGTGTTAAGGTTTGGGATTTAAAAAAAATAAATCAAGAGTTAAAAATAGATGAAAATTATCTCAAAGATATTATTAAAGCAACACAATGGACAAGAACAGAAGTTATTGAAAAAGCTGATTTTATTTTAGAAAAAACAGGTCAAAGTATTTATAAAACATCTATTTTTCCTATCCTTTCACTTTTTATAAGCAAAGACAACGAATATATAGCTTGGAGTAAAAGCGGTTACTTCACATCAAGTGCAGGTGGAGATAAATATGTTGGGTATCATATAAACCAAGGTGCAAACAGAGAAGCAAAATATGTAGGAAGTGATAAATATTTTGATACTCTGTATCGTCCCGATATTATAGGTTATATCGTTCAAACTGGTAGTGAGAAAAAAGCTATAAAGTTTGCAAGTAGAACAAGAAAAGTAAAAACAGTAGATATAGCATCTTCCCTTCCTCCTGTTGTGACACTTGTCGGCAAAGATAGAGTAACTACCTCTAAAAATAGCATCACTATAAAATATATGCTAGAGTCAAAAGAGCCTATCACAAAAACGGTTATAACTATAAATGGTAAAACACTCTCTAAACGAGCTTTAAAACGTAAAAAAAGTGGTAACTCAAAAACAGTTACGATAGAGTTAGAAGATGGAGAGAACATCATCGCTATTAAAGCAAGAAATAGATTTGCATTTAGTGATGAAGTGCTTGTTTATGTTACAAAAAAATCAAGAAGAAAAACTATATTTAAACCAACACTTTATCTTTTAAGTATAGGTGTAAGTAAATATAAAAATAGCGAGTACAACTTAGGTCTAGCCGACAAAGATGCAAAATCTATAACAGCGATGTTCAAAAAACAGCAAGGAAAAATCTACAAAAAAGTTGTCACAAAAACACTTTTAAATGATAATGCGATAAGTGATAATATCTTTGATGCTCTTGATTGGATAGAGAGAGAGGTAACGAGTAAAGATGTAGCCATAATCTTTATAGCTGGTCACGGTGTAAATGATGACAAAGGAAACTACTACTTTTTAAGCCACGATGCAAACTTAGATAGACTCAGAAGAACTTCAGTAAAATGGGCAGAGATACAAGACACCACAAGCAACCTCCCATCAAAAGTGATACTCCTCGCCGACACATGCCACAGTGGAGGCATAACAGGAAAAAGAAGAGATATAACAAGTGCAGTAAAATCTATAATGAACAGCGGAAGTGGAAGCATAATAATGACAGCAACAACAGGAAGCGGTTACAGTTATGAGCAGAAGAGTTGGGGTCACGGAGCATTTACAAAAGCTATCTTAGAGGGATTAGGAAAAGCAAAAGCTGATTATAATGAAGATAGAACTATCAGTATAAAAGAGATAGATCTGTATGTAACAGATAGAGTAAAAAAACTTACAAAAGGGAAGCAGAAACCTACAACTATTATCCCAAATAGTGTGCCTGATTTTGCTTTAGGGGTGAAGTAGATGAAAAGAAAGCTAATAAGCTTCGACTGGGCAATAAAGAGAATATTAAGAAGTAAAAGATAGCGAAAAACCTACTTGATGTTTTAGATGTTGCAACTATATCTTTAAAAACAGGTTTAAGTATAGAAGAAGTTAAAAACTTAAAATAGGGAGAGTGAACTATGACTACTCAACAAAAAAAAGATAACATTATCATAACAGGTGCAAATGAAAACAATTTAAAAAATATCAACTTAACTATACCAAAAAATGAGTTAGTAGTTATGACAGGTATAAGTGGAAGTGGAAAATCTACATTAGCTTTTGATACACTCTATGCAGAGGGACAGCGTCGCTATATGGAGTCACTCTCCTCCTATGCAAGACAGTTTCTTGACCGTGTAGGCAAACCAGATGTTCAAAAGATAGAGGGGCTTACTCCAGCTATCGCCATAGACCAAAAAACAACCTCTAAAAATCCTCGCTCTACGGTGGGGACTATTACTGAGATATATGATTATTTTAGGCTTTTATATGCTCGTGTAGGGGTGCAACATTGTCATAAATGTAAAAAAGTTATCTCTCAGATGTCTGCTTCAGATATTATCGCTGAGGTTGCTAAACTTCCAGAGGGTGCAAAACTTGTTCTTTTAGCACCACTTGTAAGAGAGAAAAAGGGTGCATATAGTGATATGCTAGACTCTTTACTCCATAAAGGGTATGTTCGTGCACAGATAGATGGAGTAATGGTTCGTTTAGATGAAGATATAGAGCTTTCAAAAACAAAAAAACATACTATAAAAGTGGTTATAGATAGAGTGGTTGTTAAAGAGGAGAACAAAGAGCGTATAGCTGATGATGTAGAAAAATCTTTACAAGAGAGTTATGGTGAACTAGAGATAGAGATACTTAACTATGAAAAACTAGGTTTGAAAACTTCTCATATTCACTACTCAGAGCATAATGCCTGTTTCGATTGTAAGATAAGTTTTGATGCACTTGAACCTCTCTCTTTCTCCTTTAACTCACCAAAAGGGGCTTGTAGTGAGTGTGATGGTTTAGGTCTTCGTTATAGTTTAGATGTAGAGAAGATTATAGATAGTGAATTAAGCATAGAAAAAGGTGCTGTAAAAATTGTGTATGGTTTTAACAAAGGGTACTATTTTACTTTTTTAAAGGGGTTCTGTACTCAAAATGGTATAGATATAACTGTTCCATATTCAGAGTTAGCCGAGCATCAACAAAAAGCGATACTGCATGGAAATATAGATGAGGTTACTTTTTTATGGAAAAAACATGAGGTAAAACGAGTTTTTCAAGGGATTATCTCTATCGCTTACGATATGCTCAAAGATGAGAAAGAGTTAAAAGATTATATGACCGAAAAGGTGTGTGATGTTTGTGGAGGGAATAGACTAAAATTAGAGTCTTTAGCTGTAAAGGTTGGAGAGAAGGGAATATCTGAACTTTTAGAGATGCCGATAGAGAAAACATACAACTGGTTTCAAGATAGAAAGAATTTTAACTATTTAGATACTCAAAACACTCAAGTAGCACAACCGATATTAAATGAGATACGAGAGCGACTCTACTTTCTTTTTGATGTTGGTTTAGGATATATCACTTTAGGAAGAGATGCTAGAACTATAAGTGGTGGAGAGGCACAACGTATACGTATAGCTTCACAGATAGGTTCAGGGCTGACAGGTGTGTTATATGTTTTAGATGAACCAAGTATAGGGCTTCATGAGAGAGATACTCAAAAACTTATCCGTACTCTTCGCTCACTTCAAGAGAAGGGAAACTCTGTTATCGTTGTTGAGCATGATAAAGAGACTATTGAAAATGCTGATTTTATTATTGATATAGGAGAGGGTGCTGGAAAGTTTGGTGGAGAGGTTGTTTTTAGTGGTACTTTAGAGCAACTAAAAAAAGCAGATACTCTTACTGCTGATTATCTTTATGGACGCAAAAAGATAGAGTATTTTTATAGACGTAAACAGAAAAACTACTTAGAGATAAATAATGTTACTCTAAACAATATAAAAAATCTCAATGTAAAGATACCTTTAAATAATTTTGTCTGTATTACAGGTGTAAGTGGAAGTGGTAAAAGTTCTCTTATGCTTCAAACACTTCTACCAACAGCAAGAGAGATACTCAATCATGCAAGAAAAGTAAATAAAATTGCAGGGGTTGAGGTTAAGGGTTTAGAGTATGTAGATAAAGTGATATATCTTGACCAAACTCCCATAGGAAGAACCCCAAGAAGTAACCCTGCAACCTATACAGGTGTGATGGATGAGATACGTTCACTTTTTAGTAAAACAAAAGAGGCTCAAATACGAGGTTACACAACCTCGCGTTTTAGTTTTAACCTTAAAGGTGGACGTTGTGAGAAGTGTCAAGGAGAGGGAGAGATAAAGATAGAGATGCACTTTTTGCCAGATATAAATGTAAAATGTGATAGCTGTAATGGAAAAAGATACAATCAACAAACTTTAGAGGTTTTATATAAAGGTAAAACGATAGCAGATGTTTTAGCGATGAGTGTTGATGAAGCTTTTACATTTTTTGAGCCGATACCAAAGATAAACTTGAAGATGAAAACATTGGTAGATGTTGGTTTAGGCTATATCACCTTAGGACAAAATGCAGTGACTCTCTCAGGAGGGGAAGCACAACGTATAAAACTGAGTAAAGAGTTAAGTCGTAAAGATACAGGAAAAACTCTTTATATCTTAGATGAACCAACAACAGGTCTTCATTTTGCTGATGTTGATAGATTGACAAATGTGTTACATAAATTTGTAGAGTTAGGAAATAGTATGTTGATAATAGAACATAATCTTGATATGATTAAAAATGCTGATTGGGTTATAGATATGGGTCCAGAGGGTGGTGCTGGTGGTGGGCTTGTTATAGCAGAGGGAACACCAGAGGATTTGGCAAAAAATTATGAAAATATGGGTTCATATACTGGTAAATATCTAAAAAAGGAGTTGGCACTTCATGAGTAAAATATATATAGTTCTTATAGTTCTGTTTTTAAGTGGTTGTGATAGTAATATCTTTGATACTAAAAATGATGTAGAGCATCAAAAGAGAGCTTTACAAAAAGAGAAAGATATAGCGATGAAAAAGCTTTCCGATAAGTTAAAGATGGAATTAGCGATACTAAACTCTAAAAAAGAGTTGGCTACACTTGAGTATAAAAGAGAGATAGAGCTTAAAAAAATAGAGTCTAGTTCAAAAAAAGAGATGGCAAAATTTGAATCTAAAAAAGAGTTATTGCTAATAGAAAAAAATCAAGAGTTAGCAAAGATTCGTATGAAAGTTGAGTTAGAAAAACAGAAATCTATTTTAGAACAGGAGAAGAAAGAGGCTCTTTTTCAACAAAAGATGCAACAGATAGACCAGATAAACAATATGGAACTAAAACGCTATCTTATGATAATCTTAGCTTTACTTGTAGTTGTGAGTAGTTTTTTTATCTTTTACTATTTTAAGAAGAGACGTGAAGATAAACTTTTGGCATATAATGATAACTTAGAGAAATATTTTCGTCAAAAAGAGAATGATACTAGAGTGCGCATAGCTGAAAAGCTTTTAGATACTATCAGTTCTGGTAATCTTGATAAGTCTCAAGAAAATCAGCTTATAGGTGTTTTGAGTGGAGAGAGAGATGTTCCTATGATTGAAAAAAAAGAGGAAAAATATGATGAAATAGAACTTATTGCTGAGGTTAATCCAAAGGATTAGCCTCTAATTATAAACCACCATCATAAAGATACCAATCGGCTTCATAGCTAGGTTCAACTTTTTTACCTAACACAGCCTCTTGATTTTTTCTATAAAAATCGTAATTCTCTTCATATTTTTTCCATGAAGAGGCTTTTCCTGCACCTATATCTTTTTGAAGTTGTATAAACCCTTCTAAAATAGATTCAGGACGAGGCATACAGCCATTTACATACATATCAACAGGAAGATAATCTTCAAGTTTTTTAATAGTATTGTAAGAGTCCCAATACATCCCACCATTAACCGTACAGCTTCCTAATGCTAATATATATTTAGGATTTGACATCTGTTCGTAAGTTCTTATGATACGACGTAAAGTTTTATAAGAGCAGTACCCAGAAACTATAATAACATCAGCTTGTCTAGGAGTAGCTGCTCCACGAATCCCTAACCGTTCTGCATCATAACGAGAGGTAAAAGTAGGGGGCATCTCAATAGCGCCACATCCTGTTCCATAAGCAAGTACAAATATAGAACGTTTACGAAACCAGTTCATTAAAAAATCTACACTATTTTTATGCGAAGTGTCGGAGTTTAAATCTCCCTCTAAAGTACGTTGTTCTTGTAAAAATCCTGTTTCCATTTTTAACTCCAAATTTTTAATATATCTTCTAATCTATCATCACCATAAAAATACTCTTCTAATAGTGGTTTTATTTTATATTCTAAAATAAAATCTAAATCATCTTTATCTTGAATATTCATGAAATAACTATGTCCTAAAAGATAATCTTCACCTATACTCTCTTTTATCTTTGTATTTAAAGTTTCAAAAAGAGTTTTAGCAGGTGGAAATTTGATAAGTTTAGCATTTGGTTGCATCTTTAAAAAAGTAAATCGTCGTCTTAGTGCTATATCTATAAGAGCAATAGATTTGTCAGTAGTATTCATTGTTCCAATGATATAAAGATTTGAAGGGATTTTAAAAAGTTTTTTAGAGTAGGGTAAAGTTATTTCTAAAATATCTCTTTTATCTTCTTCTATAAGGGTTATAAGTTCACCAAATATTTTAGAGATATTCCCTCTGTTTATCTCATCTATAATGAGGTAGTAGTTTTGTTCTATATCTTTACTTGCTATACTACAAAATGTTTTAAAAATACCATCTTGAAGAGTTATATTGCCATCAGCATTAGGTCTAAAACCCTCTATAAAATCTTCATAACCAAAACTTTGATGAAATGTTATAAATTTTACTCTATCTTTAAGTTCTGAAATATCTACATTGTCAATATAACTATTATTTTTTATAGTTTCAAATATCTCTTTTTCGGATAATTCCTTTTCTTCTATGAGAGTGATGATTTTTTTTGTATTATGTGTTTTACCTACTCCTGGTGAGCCGTATAGGAGGATATTCTTTGTTTTTATTGTTGTTATTTTTAACTGAGATTGGATTATAATGTCCTTTGTATTAGTAAAGATAATATTCTCTTTATTTTGTTTGTTAAATATATTTTTCAATACTCTCTTCGCATCGTTTGTTGTAAAACTAGAATGTAATTCTAATATATCTAAGTTTTCTCTAACTATGACTTTTATTGGATATTGTTCATTATTATTAAAAATTTTAAAAAAATATGTTGCATTATTAAGAGAAAAAAAATCAGGATTATTTTTATATTTTCTTATTGTTTGAATTATTTTTTTATATTGTAAATAATACTTAAATCTTCTTGCTCCACTTCTAAGGTCATTAAAAGTAGATTCACTTTTAAAAGTATGATATTTATCAAACTCTTTTTGAAAACTATTGTCTTCATTTGAAAACATTATAAGTTTATTTTCATCAGATAAATTTTTATATCTATCTATATAACCTAATATTTTAATCTTATTTTCACTAACATAACTAGGATAAGTATTTAAACTATTATCTGCAAATCCTATTTTAATTAAGTATTCTTTGTAATTATTATAATCAATCATATTATTCTCTCCGTTCTTTTTTTCATTTCACGAATAAAGTCACTATATCCACCATCAAATTCTAAATCCAAACTTTTCATCTGTAATTTTATCAAATTATCTCCCTCTCCAAGTCTTAACTGCTCATCTATATCAAAAAGATATTTTGGATATAAAAGCATTGTATTTTTCTTTTGAAAATTAATACCATAAGTAAACATTTGGTATTTATCTTGTACTGATAGGTCACTTCTTGAATCTATCTTTTTATATTTAGTATCTATTATTATTGTTGAAGTTATGATATCTGGTTTTAAATATAAATTACCAAATTTTTTGGAGTGTTGGAGTTGTGTTGAACTATCTATTTCTATATAGAGTTTTCCTACAAATTTTTCAAAAACTTCTGCCATATCAAATAAAAATGCAAAACTTTGCTCCTTTGATGTTTCTGCTAAAGGTATCAGTTTTTTTAGTAACATTAATGTTATTTTATAGCTTTGTTCATATCTAGTATTTAAACGATTAAAATCAATGGTAAGATTTTTTATATCAAAATGTATGTTTTGTACTTCATCTAAAATAGCTTCACATCTATAAAGATTTTTATAAGAGCTAAATTTTTGAAAAGTTTTTATGGCATAGAAAAAAAATCTGTTCAGTTCATTATCCATAGAAAATTCATCAAATTCACAATAAATATTTTGATGATAGAAGTTACTAAAATTTTTCTCTACAACATATTTCCCACGAAGAACTTTTAAGTTCTTCTCTTGAGTTATATAGGTTTTAAATATACCTTTTTTTAATTGCTCTAAAAGCCCATCACTAAAAAGTTTTATGAATATTTCAAAAAGTTGATTTTTTTCTGTTTTTGAGCTACTGATTGTTTCATTTTTAAGATTAATATCATAGCTATATGAAAGCATATAGATGAAAATATTAAGATTTTGTGTTGTAGTATCTACTATTTTTGGAATTATAAAGTAGGCTTGATTATTAATATATAAAAATCCACAATAGTTTTTGATTTTAATGCCATTAAAACATTGTTCAAAATAGCGATGAAGAATAGGTGTTCTCTGAATATAATCGTTTAATTCAATAGGGATAATTTTGTTTTCATAAAGATAATTCAATGAAATCTACCTCTCCTTAAAATATATCTGTATAATAGTTGTTTCCTCCTTAGAGATGTGTGAAATTTTAGTTCTCTCTATCGCTATTATGTTATAATTTCTTAAGAATTAAAGAGAAAAGGTCAAATATGGAAGATATATTATATGCTCCGTGGCGGGATGAATATATAGCTGGTGATAAGATTGATGGTTGTGTCTTTTGTCATATAAGTAGTCATGCTAAAGATGATGAAAAACTTCATGTTTTATATCGGGATGAACACTGTTTTATAGTTATGAACCGTTATCCCTATACCCCTGGGCATTTTATGATTATTCCCCATACACATACAGATAAACTTGAAGATTTAGACCCAAAAGTATGGTTACATATAAGTGAACTTGCTCAAAAAAGTGTACGACTCTTAAAAGAGGGGTTCAATGCTCAAGGGGTAAATATAGGAATGAATTTAGGTAAATCAGCTGGAGCAGGGATAGCTGAGCATATACATATGCACCTAGTTCCTCGTTGGGAGAGAGATACAAATTTTATAACTTCTATCGCTCAAACAAGAGTTTATTCAACTGATTTTGAGAAGATTTTTTTTAAAATTAAAAAACTTTTACCGAAGTATATCTATTAATCTATAATAGATGTAATAAAAAATAAGGTTTATTCAGTATAATTAAGACAAAAATTAAAACATATCGGAGATAAAATGGGTGTAAGTATAGGTCTAGTAGGACTTCCAAATGTAGGTAAATCAACAACTTTCAATGCTTTA
>CAYOKX010000054.1:0-13866 GCA_964404655.1 uncultured Sulfurimonas sp.
TTGCTAAAGCCGGAGCTTCATCAATTTTTGACCAAATAATTTTTGACATTTTTTGTCCTTGAATTAATATTTTATTTCGAAAATGATAACACTAAGATATGTAATATAAACCTATACAAGATAAAGATAGAACTATTTTTTTTATTTGTTTCATTTTGTAGCATTAATGTTTTTCAAGTGTGTAGAATAGTTACGTGAAAAATCATGAACACCTTTTTTATTTTTCATAAAGTATAAATAATCTGTTTTCATTGGGTAAATAGCTGAATTAATAGCATTAAAGCTAACATTACACACTGGGTATTTTGGTATACCTTTATATTTATAAGTATTATATCTTGATTTATCTTCTCTTATTCGTTTTGCAGTTATTCTAACATGAGAATACTTTCCATAATTAAGTGTACCATCCATTTGCAATTTCATACCTTTTTTTAATCTGTTATAAATAACAGAACTAACTATTGGCATCTCTTTTATATTTGCTGATTCTTTTTGAATAACAGATGCTATGGATAAATATTTATACCACTCTTCTTTATTATAGTACCCTAATGTTTTTATTGAGAATTCTTTCATCTGTTTAAGTGATTGTGTCAATAATATTTTTATTATTTTTCTTTCATCGATTTTTAAAGGTATATTATATGTTTCTGGAACAAATGCACCCTCTTTTATATATGTTTGCAAAACATACTCTTTTTTCAATTTACTAAAATTAAGGTTTAATCTGTTAGAGAGCTGTTTTAAAAATATGTAAGTTGTTTCTCCTGGTATTAAAGTTATTGTTTGTGATGCTGATTTTGCAGTTGTTATTCTATATAAAAAATCAGCTTTTGTCATTTTTCTTTTTGTCATATCTATCCAACCACTTTGAGGAGAACCTAGAAAACGTAAAAATAATGAATCAAGTTTAAACAAATCAAATCTTTGTGTTTCCAATTGTGATATAATTTTATTAATAGAGCCATTTGGTATATAAATTACTTTTTGTATTTCAATAGGTTTATTTAGGTAATAGAGGAATGATAAAATTATTATCAATACAATTTCAAAAATATATGCTGTTATTTTCATTGTCTTTTCTTTCATAAGTGCGATACTTTCTTTGATGATTTTATTTCTACAAGAGGGAATATATATAGATAAAATATCTATTCCTTTCGTTAAAATTGAGCAATTATACATAAAATGGGATGAAAAAATAGATTTATCTATTAAAAAGATAGAAATAACTCAAAAAGAAAATAGTAATCAAAATAGTTTTAATTTTGCAGAATTAAGACATCTCTTCTCAAAGCTTACTCTTATAAAATCTATTTTTGAAAAAATTTCTATTAATGTTTATATTGAAGATAAAACTATAAATATCAATTATTTTCAAAACAATCCTTTTAAAATTTTGTTTTCCTCTAATGAATTAAAAATAAAAAGTTTCATAACATTCAATAAAACATTTATTATCACAACAATTAAAGAGATGAAATATTTAAAACGAAATATTTCATTAAAAGGTAACCTTATATGTGATAAGAACTTAAATATATATGCAAAATTAAATTCAAACATAAACAATGAGATTTTTTTAAACTCAAGCATCTCTTTTGAAAAAAATAAAATATTCTATAAATTATCTTCTCAAGAAAAGATTTACAATATAAAATATCTAGTTGATAGTCTAGGTTTATCTCAAAAAATAAAATATTGGATTATAGATGCTATTGATATGTCATCACTTGAGATTGATAAAATAGTAGGATGGATAGATATTAATAATATAAAATATGCTTATAAAAACATAGATATAAAAGCTACTATTTATAATCTTAATTATAGTTATAATAAAAATCTTGATAGTGTTCATTCAACACATACTGTATTACTATTTAAAAAAGGTAATTTAATTATAAGACCTAAAAAAGCTTACTCTTGTAATCAATTTTTAGATAAAAGTTGGATAAATTTAGATTTTACAAAGCAGGAGTTTCCTCTTTCTATTCATCTTCTTTTTGATGGGAAATTAAATAAAGATGTACTTAAAATATTAAAAAACTACAATATAAATCTTCCATTCCTCCAAAAAAAAGGAGTGGTTTCAACCGATTTAACTATCGATATATATTTAAAAGACATCTCTGTTAATGCTTATGGAAAATTTTATACTAAAAAATCTAATTTTGATTATATTGGTTTAAATTTAGATATTTTCGATGCAGAAATCATTCTCGATGGATACAATGTAACGATAGATAATATGTATGCTACATATGAAGATATAGCAAAATCGGAAGTTGATGTTGTTTTTGATGCTAAAACAGCATCTGGTTCTGTTAACTTTAGAGTAGATGAAGTAAAGTTAGGTTCAATATCATCTTTTAATACAACTCCTTTAAAAGTTACATATAATATTATGCCAAACAACAGTTCAATAGATATTGAAATGTCAAGATGGTTATTTCAAAATGAGACGATAAACATTAATAAACTCAACATCCCTTTTAATTATGAAACAATGTCTCTTAATATACCTACAACAAGAGTGACTATCGATAAAGTTGCTCTTTTATATGCTTCTGGAGAGCATTCTCTTAAAACAGGAATAACACTATTAGATATTGACCTTTTACGATTGTCTTATAATAATCTTTTATTGGGTCAATATAAAGCTGATATGAAATTTATTTATAATCAAAAGAATAGAGATTTTAATATAAAGTTAGATAAAAAAATATTGTTTAAGATGAATGGCATAGATTTTAATCTGCAAAATACAGATATAAAGATAGATAAAGATAGTAACCTCTATATGAAAAGTTATGCAACATTTAATAATATAGGTATATCAGACATCAATTTAAATTATAATTTGTATAAACAGAATGGTGAGTTTTCATTAAAAAATACACAGATAAAAAATAATATTTTTTCTAAAAAAGAGAAAACAGATTTTACTATTAAGTTGAAAGATGAAAATTTAACGATAGATTCAAAAGATTTAAAATTGATTTTTACAAATAATGCTAATCATTGGTTGTTTAAAATTAACAATTTAAAAAATATTGAAGAATTTTCTCCTTTGTTGCAATCTGTTCATCTTAATAATGGAAATATCTCTATTGAACAGATAAAGGATAGTAAATATCTTGATTTCAACTCATCTTTTACCTATCCATACACTCTTTTATACAAAAATAAAGAAGCTCTTACTAAATATAATCTATATGGAAATGCAAATATTAAAGATGAAACATTTAACATAAAATTGGATGATTTAATCAAGATAAATCTAAACAAAAACAATCTTCTAATTAATATGAAAGATTTAGGAATAGATGTAAAGGAATTTCTTAATTCTTTAGAAAACAGTAGTTCAAAGAAAAAAAAGAGTAATCTAAAAATAGAATTAAATGCAAAAAACTGTTATCTTTTTATAGATAAAGATAGAAAGATTTTATCTGATAATATAAAGTTAAAATATTTCAATAAAACCATAATATCTACTCTAAAGTATAAAAGTGGAGAATCTATTTTTAAACTTTATGATAACAATTTTGAACTTATAGGTAATAACTTTAATGATATATTTATGGAAAATATTTTTGCACTATCAAAATTTAGAGGTGGTAATTTAGATTTTGCTATGGTTGGATCACTTGATGAGTATCAAGGTATTTTAAATGTAAACAATACAACTATTCTTGATTATAAATTGCTTAATAATATTTTGGCATTTGTAAATACAATTCCATCTCTCTTAACATTCTCCATTCCTGGATATAATCAAAAAGGCTTAGCTGTGGACAATGCTTATATGAACTTTCAAGCAATTAAAGATGATATAAAAATAACAGATATAAATTTAGATTCTAAAGAGATAGATATAAGAGGTCGAGGAGATGTAAATTTTAAAACAAATAAAATAGATATTAAACTCAACCTTATTACAGATTTAGCAAGTACTATCTCAAAAGTTCCTGTTGTTGGATATATTATTTTTGGAAAAGATTCTCTCTCTACATCTTTGAAAATAGATGGTGCATTAAATGCACCAGTTGTCACATCTCTTTTTGCTAAAGAGTTAATTGTTGCTCCACTTAATATTATAAAAAGAACTTTACTTTTACCTCTGCATCTATTTTCTAGTGATGATGAAAACAGTTCTAAGTAACTTATTCGTTTCTTAGAACTGTTAATATATCCACTTCACTTGCTTTTTTAGCAGGATAATATGCTGAAATAACTACAATAAAAAAAGCACCCATAACAATAGAGATAAAATCTTGAATACTTAAATCAAGTGGTAATGTTGAAGTAGGATATACATCCTTCGGTAAAGAGATAATATCAAATGTACTTAAAATCCATAAACCACTCATTCCAAAAGCAACACCAGCGACAATTCCCCCTATTCCAATAACAACACCAAGATAAAGAAACACTTTTTTTATCTCTGCTGTTGTTGCCCCTAGTGAAAGAAGAAGTGCAATCTCCCCTCGTCTATTCATTACAGTCATTAAAAGAGATGAAATTATATTTACTGAAGCTATCAATATGATAAGCATCAACACTAAAAAAAGGGAAGCTTTCTCTAACTCTAATGCAGCAAAGAAATTAACATTATCTTCCCACCAACCTTTTACAGTTACATTATTAGGAAGAAACTCTTTTAATTTTTTAATATCTTCATGGGGATTTTTTGTATATATATGAATACCATCATATTGATTATATGGAATATGTAACATAGCTTGAAGTGCGGAAAGTGTTGTATAGCTATATGCTTTATCATAAGCAGATAATCCAGAATCAAAAATACCTTTTACTTTAAATCGTTTTATCTTTGGAGTAACAGAAAATCCACCAGGCTCAACATTTGTAAAGATATACATAACTCTATCATCTACAAAAATATCAAACTCCTCTTTTAAAGATTTACCAACAAAAACATCAAATTTTTTAGTTTGTATTCCATCAAAAGCTTTTGCTAAAACATTATTTACTTTCGCTTCATCTTCAAAATTCACACCAAATATATAACCACCTTCAAGTTTGGAACCACTTCTTGCCATAACTGCTGATTGGATATAGGGACTAAACTTTAAATCTGGAAATTTTGTTTCTATATCTATGAGAAGGTTTTGGTCAACTGCACCATAAAATTTTGGGAGAACCGTAAGAGGATAGTTCATGATAGTGAGTTTTTTTTTAAACTCCTTATCAAAACCATTCATCAGTGCCATGGCGATTAAAAGTACCATAACACCTAATGAGATACCGAGAAATGCTAAAAGAGCAGACAAAAAGATAAATGGTTGCTCTTTATCAAATCTTAAAAATCTTTTTACAAGATAGGGAACTATTGATGAATTCAAGAAGCAAACACACCTTTTTTAGGTCCACTTTTTCCACAACACTGTTTATATTTTTTACCACTTCCGCAAGGACAAGGGTCATTGCGAGCTATTTTTTTCTCTATAATAACATCTTCTTCTTTCTCTTCCGAGTGATTAAAGCTCAGTTGAGCTTCTTGCATCGCTTGTTCCTCTGCTATCTGCTGTGCAACTCTTTGTGCTTCATCTTCTGGAGATTCCATTTTAAATTGAATAATCTGAAGTGTTTTTATAGTATTAAACTTAATATCATTTCTAAACTCTTCAAAAAGGTTAAAACTTTCTCTTTTATACTCTACTAAAGGGTCCTTTTGATTATATGCACGAAGTCTAATACCAGTTTTCATATTATCCATAGCATAGAGATGTTCTCTCCAAGCACTATCTAACTCTTTAAGATAAAACTCTTTCTCTATATCTATTTTTACATTAACATCTAAAATACTCATCTTTTCATCATAAGATTTTTTTACTATTGTAATAGTAGTTTTCATTAACTCTTCATACTCTAAATTTTCTAAATCCTCAATAGTTATATCAAGATTAATTCCCTCTTTAAGAAGTTCTGTCAATTTTTTAATATTAAAATCTTCAACAGTTCCACCATCAAAAATATCACATTGAGAGATGAGGTCAATAATGTAATCTTCTCTAATACTATCTATCTTTTCTATAATATTATAATCTTTACTTAATAATTCATTTCTAAATTTATAAACTATTTTACGCTGTTCATTAGCAACATCATCATATTCAACAATTTGCTTTCTTCCCTCGTAGTGCATATTTTCAACTTTCATTTGAGCTTTTTCAACTGCACGTGTCACCATTTTTGATTCTATATATTCACCATCTTCAACACCAAGACGTTCCATAATAGATTTAATTTTATCTGAACCAAAAATGCGAAGAAGATTATCTTCTAATGAAAGATAAAATTGAGTAGTTCCTGCATCACCTTGACGGCCAGAACGTCCACGAAGTTGGTTGTCTATACGTCTATTTTCATGTCTTTCTGTACCGATAATATATAAACCACCTAAAGCTTTCACTTCATCACTCACTTTAATATCAACACCACGACCAGCCATATTTGTAGCGATAGTCACAGCACCTTTTGCACCAGCATATTTAATAATTTCACCCTCTTGAGCATGATTCTTAGCATTTAAAACAGTATGTGCTATTTTCTCTTTTTTCAAAACAGTATGAAGAAGTTCCGATTTTTCAATAGATGCTGTTCCTATTAAAATAGGCTGACCAGTTTTAGATAATTTTTTAATAGTTTCTATAACAGCTCCAAATTTTTCCTCTTCTGTTTTATAGATAAGGTCATTTAAATCTTCTCTTGAGATAGGAATATTCGTAGGAATTGAAACAACATCAAGAGAGTAAATCTGAGCAAATTCTGTTGCTTCTGTTTCAGCTGTTCCTGTCATACCTGAGAGCTTATCATACATTCTAAAATAATTTTGAAATGTGATGTCAGCTAATGTTTGAGTCTCCTCTTTTATCTCAACACCCTCTTTTGCTTCAAGTGCTTGATGGAGTCCCTCTGAAAAACGACGTCCTTCACTTAAACGACCAGTAAATTCATCTACTATAACAACTTCACCATCATTGATAACATAATCAACATCTTTTTCAAATAGATAATTTGCTTTTAAAGCTTGGTCAAGAAGATGTGGTAAAGAGGCATTCTCAGCACTATAAAGATTATCAACTTCAAAAAGTTCTTCTGCTTTTGTAATCCCAGCTTCTGTAAGTAAAACAACTTTATCTTTTTCATCTACCGTAAAATCACCTGTATCTTTTGCATTTTCATCTGCTTTTTTTGCTTCAGGAGAAACTGCTTTTCCTTTTGTTAATTGTAAAGCAATTCCATTTGTTTTTAGATAATCTTGCATATTTCTATTTGTAGGACCAGATATAATAAGTGGTGTTCTGGCTTCATCTATCAAGATAGAATCTACTTCATCTACAATTACAAAAGAGTGATTTCGTTGTGCCATAGTATCTAGTGAATAACTCATATTATCTCTTAAATAATCAAAACCAAATTCATTATTTGTACCATAAGTTATATCTGTATTGTAAGCAGATTTTTTCTCTTCTGGATCGTGCATTGTCTCTAAAAGAGTACCAACACTAAAACCTAAAAAGTTATAAAGAGGTTTCATCTCATTAGCATCTCTCGTTGCAAGATAATCATTAACTGTTACTAAGTGAACACCATTTCCACTCATAGCATTTAAAGTAATAGCTAAAGTTGCAACAAGAGTTTTACCCTCCCCTGTTTTCATTTCAGCAATTCGACCCTCATGAAGAACCATACCTCCAATAAGTTGAACATCAAAATGTCTCATATTTAAAATACGTTTACCTGATTCTCTTGTGATGGCAAATGAATCATTTAAAACTTCATCTAAACTTTTTTCATTTTGTAAAACACTCTCTTTCAATGCTAAAAAAGCATTTTGTAACTCTTTATCATCAAGAGCTTGATATTTACTTTCAAGTGTATTAATATCTTTTACTCTTTTTGTATATTTTTTTAATTCACGGTCATTTGATGTACCAAAAATTTTACCCATTAACGATTGTATCATTATCAGCCTTTGTGATATAAATTACATCTATTCTAACATAGTATAGATTAGTGTATGCTTTTAGGATATAATGCATAAAAAAAGGATTTTTAGATGAAATATCTATTGTTTTATTTTATTTTTTTATCATCATTATTAGCATCATTTGAAAATATTAATTCATTTAAAGCTGATTTTTTACAAACAATAAAAGATGATAAAAATAAAGTTTTAAGTTATGAGGGGAAGGTTATCGCTTCAAAACCATATAGTGCTGTTTGGAATTATGTTAAACCTATAAAC
Source organism: uncultured Sulfurimonas sp. (assembly GCA_964404655.1). GTDB lineage: Bacteria > Campylobacterota > Campylobacteria > Campylobacterales > Sulfurimonadaceae > Sulfurimonas. Next base: position 8,282 of record CAYOKX010000054.1, read on the forward strand.
AAGAATGTTTACATTAGTAGAAATTCTATTACAATTGTTGAACCAGAAATAGAGCAAGTAATCGTAAAGAATATAGAAACAAATTTTAACTTTTTTCATTTACTTCAGAAGGCTAATAAAATTACAGATAATAGTTATATGACAGAGTTTAATGGTACAAAATTTACTTTAGTTATAAAAGATAAATTACTCTATTCTATCTCATATATGGATGAATTTGAGAATTTAGTAAAGATTATTTTTAGTAATCAAAAGTATAATAGCAAGATAGATAAACAAAGATATATTCCTTTGTTCTCTTTAGATTTTGATATTGTTAGAGATTAAATACAGGAAGTAAATTACTAAAATATAGTTAAAAAAAATAGATATATAGCTAATGATTTTTTAGCTATATATCTTAAGTTTTTTATATTACCAATTTTAAAAATTAAGAATTTCTCCAAACAATTCATCTCCGTTAAAAAGTGATTGAGTATTATTAAGTGTAAAGCTTTTTTCTTTATCAAAAAGTATCAAATTTGCTTGTTTACCAACTTCTATAATACCAGCTTCTAAACCTATACTTTTTGCAGGATTTTGAACTGTCAGTTTTATTAATTCATTCATACTAATAATTTTATTTTTAACAAATTTTGTATAATAGAGAGGTAGTGCTTCACTAATAGATTCTGAACCATTTTCAGCATCAAAGAATGCTACCTCTTTATTAACAACTGAACTTGGTTGATGCAATGTTGTTAAAATATCTATCTGATTATTTCTCAATGCTTTTTGTAAAAGTTTAACATCACTTTTTGAAGCTAATGGAGGGTCTATCTTTGCTGTTGTATTAAAATCTTCACAGGACTCATCAGAACATGTAAGATGTGCAATAGAAACTTCACAAGATATATCCACACCATCCTCTTTTGCTTGTGTTATCAAAAATATAGAACGAGGGGAAGCGATAGATTTAAAAAGTATCTTTATTTTAAAATGTCTTGCAATCTCTATCATTCGAGAAACATGTAACACCTCACTCAAATCTGGAATACCAGCAAGACCTAGCTTTGCGCTTACATCACCATCCAACATAACACCACTGTGTATAAGGGAATTGTCTTCAGCTTTACAAAAAAGAGTTACATTATACATCTGAACATATTCAGCTATCTTTATAGCTATATTATTTTTAGCTATTGTACTCATATAGGGAGCTACTGCTCCACTTTTTAGGAGTGTTGCTATATTGCTTAAACTTGCATCCTCCTGAAGTGTATTCAACATAAAATCTATCTTTGCACCTTCCAAATTATGCATAGAGTTTTGAGCATACTCTAAAACTATCTCATTATCTATCGATGGAGTTGAATCTGCATTTAACACTATATGCCCTACTCCACCTTTTATTGCATCTTTTGAAAGCATCTTAATATTTTTTGCATTAAGATTAGAATCTTTCAATTTTACATTAGTATCTATAAGCGAAGGCAAAAGATATTTTCCTTTTGCATCTAAAATATTTTTATCTTTTAAATTCTGACCTACTTCACAAATAACACCATTCTCTATACGGACATCAACTTCTCTTTCCCCATGAACATCACAAACAATTGCATTGGATATAACCATTTTAGACTACCTTTGATATAATTACCTTATTATAAAATATTAAGGCTTAGAGTTGAGTACATATTCAAAGTTTAACACTATAATAAAAAACTACAAAAGAGACAAAATATGAATTATCCCTATAAAAATTTAACAACTTATACACTTCCTACTCTATTACAGCGTTCTGTTACTCTTTACTCTAAAAACAAAGCATTAGGTACAGTATCTCAAGAAGCTTTCACATATAATGAATTCTATACTCAAGTTAAAAAAACTATTGATATTTTAAGAGAAAATGGTATTTCACAAGGTGACAAAGTTTTACTCTTAAGTGAAAATATGCCTCAATGGGCTATCGCTTATTTTGCTGTTACATTTTTTGGAGCTATTATTGTACCTATTTTACCAGATTTTCATCCAGAAGATGTACATAGAATAATAGAACACTCTGAAGTAAAAGCTGTTTTTGTATCTAAAAAACATCTACAAACAATTAAACAATACAACGATGATAAAACTCATATAGATTTCATAATAGAGTTGGAATCATTAAAAATATTAGATGAATTATCAAAAAAGAAAACTATTTCGAAATCATTAAAACCTCTATATTTACCAAAAGAAGATGATCCTGCTTCTCTTATCTATACCTCTGGAACAACTGGAAATTCAAAAGGTGTAATGCTCAGTCATAAAAACCTTGTAACAAATGCGATGAGTGCATATATACAAGTAACAATAAAACCTGAAGATATCTTTTTGTCTATTTTACCTCTAGCACATACTCTTGAATCTACTGTTGGGTTAATAGTTCCAATACTACACGGAAGTAGTATTTATTATATAGACAAAGTACCGACTCCATCTGTTTTAGTAAAAGCTTTTAAACTTATTCGTCCAACGATGATGATAAGTGTTCCTCTTATAATAGAAAAAATATATAAAAGTAAAGTTTTACCACAGTTTACTAGCTCTTTTATACTCAAAAATTTATATAAAGTATCATTTATTAGAAAAAAACTTAATGCTATTGCAGGAAAAAAACTTTTAGAAACTTTCGGTGGAAGATTACGCTTTTTTGGTATAGGTGGTGCTGGCATTTCACCTTTTGTCGAACAATTTCTTATAGAAGCCAACTTTCCTTTTATTATTGGATATGGTTTAACAGAAACAGCCCCTCTTTTAGCTGGTTCTATTCTTGGGAAAAAAATAAAACATCGTTCAACTGGTGTAGCAATGGCTGGTGTAGAATTAAAGATAAAAAATAGAGACCCTCAAACAGGTGAAGGAGAAATCATAGCAAAATCTCCTAGTATTATGATAGGCTACTATAAAGATGAAGAACGAACTGCTGAAGTTATGGAAGATGGTTGGTTCTCAACAGGTGATTTAGGATATATAGATGATGAAGGGTATCTTTTTATTAGTGGTAGAAGTAAAAATGTAATTATCGGTTCTGGTGGAGAAAACATCTATCCTGAACAGATAGAAGCTGTTATCAACCAAAATAAATTTGTATTAGATGCTTTAATGCTTCAAAAAGAGCATCAGCTTATAGCAAAAATAAATTTAAACTATGAACTCTTAGAAGAGAATTTAACTGAAGAGAATAAAATAGAACTTTTAGAGGAGATAAGAAAAGATATAAACTCTCAAATTTCCTCTTTTAGTAGAATGGTAAAGTTTATTGAAGAGAAAGAGCCTTTCATAAAGACTCCTACAAAAAAGATAAAACGTTATCTTTATACTGAGTAGTTTTAAAACTACTCAGCAACTCTATAAATCAGCTGTCCAGCTAACTCCATATAAACACTTTTTTTAAGCTCCTCTATCTCTTCCATATTAGATAAAGCATATGATTTGACTGTTCTATCTAAATCATCATAGTCGTGTGTTTCTGAGAGCATAGCTTCCATAACTGCTAAACGTTCAACGATACCATCAAACTCATCTTTTACTAAATCTTCACTCAGTTGTCCTGAAATATCCCAATATCTTGATTGTGGTGTTCCAGCAAAAATATCCTCTTCATCTTCAAATAGTGCTTCAAATTTACCCATATTTTTTCCTTGTTTTTTAATTAAATTGTGGTTGAACAAAAGGTATAACTTGTTTTTTACGACTTAAAACACCCTCTAACCACACTTGATTGTTTTTTAATGTAATATCAAATGCTTTTTCTATCTTTGTAGCATCATCACTTACACATAAAAGTTGAGAACCCTCTTTCATAATATCTGTTAAAAGCACTAACATTGTATGAAGCCCCTCCTCCTCTTTCATCTTTTTCATATCTGCAAAAATTTCATCTTTTCTATCATCAAGAGCTGAAATATCAACCATCTCCAGTTGATTCACACCAACTTTAGAGCCATTCATCTCAAACGCTTTATAATCTCTTGTATTTAAATCATGTGCAGATGCACCATTTACAGCAGATTTTACTATAAACATCTCCATAGCTAATGCTTTATAGTTTTCTATTCCTGCTATTTCAGCTAACTCTTTAACAACTTTTGTATCAATTTTTGTGCAAGTTGGTGATTTGAAAATGACAGTATCACTTAAAATAGCACACATCATCATACCTGCTAAATTTTTTGGTATCTCTATATTGTGAGCTTTAAACATTTCGTACACAATAGTATTAGAACAACCAATAGGACGTATCCAACACTCTAAAGGTGTATCTGTTGTTAAATCACCTAATTTATGATGGTCTACTATACCTAAAATAGTAGCCTCCATAATATCTTTAGGGGCTTGTGCTTTATCTGAAAAATCTATAAGATAGACATCTTCACCAGCAACTGAAGTTTTAAGCTCAGGTGTTGTTCCATTAAATTTATTAAGTATAAATTTTGTTTCAGCAGATATATCCCCTTGACGAGTTGGAATACAATCTTCACCAAGTTGATTTTTAAGATATGAAAGAGAGATAGCACCTACAATAGAATCACTATCTGGACTTGTATGTCCAAAGATATATGTTGCCATAAAATAGCCTTTTTATTTTTTTGCTATTATACATTAGTTTCTATTTAATTTGAAAAACTATCTCATCAATAACTTCAAAAATATCACAATCTCTCTTTTTATAAGGATTATAATAACGAGTATAAAGAATATATGCCCCTGCAAATATCTCCTCTATTGTTAAAATTCTTTTTCGTCTATGGCAAACTGACTTATCTATTGTAAGCCCCCACCCTGCATAAAATGGCATTCCAAAACACACACATTCACATCCTACTAAAAGAGCTTCAAAACCCATTTGTGATGTTTTTGTATAAACTTTTTTAAAATAATGTAAAAGAGAGAGTGGGTTTACATTTTCCGCTATAATTATACATTTTTGATTCAAATTTTTTATATCTATATCTGATTTTTTCTTACCCGTTAAAACATCTGGATGAATTTTGATATATATATCTGCATTAGGATTATCTTTTATTGCTTCTGACAACATCTCATCTGTTGAAAATTTTTCCAACATACCATATTTCAAAGAGGAATCACCTGCCGTTTGAGCAATCACAAGTACCCTCTCTTTTTTACTATTTTGGAAAAAATTATCTTTTATATTGGGAGCATTATTATATTTTGAAATGTTATTTTTTTTTATTAGCATTATCGCTTTTTTTGCATCTTGCATTAGTTTCTTATCTAATCTAAAATCGTAATCATTAAAGATATTTTCTAATTTTGATGGAGTTGTTGCATCATAGTAAATACCTATATCATCTTCAACTAAACTAAAAGATGGAGAACCCTCTACTCCTAGTGAAATAGAACGGATAAAGCCATCTTCGAGGAGAACAAAAGATGTTGAGTGTCTTTTTGCTAAATGAATCGCTTTTAAACCTGATTTTTTTCTTCCCCAGCCATAGAATGTTCCTTTTTTTGAAAACAACTTATTTATGAAAGAATAGTATTTTACTTTTTTGAAATTTACTATATTTTTAATTAATTTTTTTGATGTTGTATAA
>CAYOKX010000055.1:0-12928 GCA_964404655.1 uncultured Sulfurimonas sp.
TATTAAAGCCAATAAAATTTGGAAAGGTGAGATTAAAAATCTTAAAAAAGATGGTAGTTTTTATTGGGTATATACTATTATATCTCCAAAATGTACACAGACAGATGATAGTTGTGGGTTTACAGCTATTAGATATGACATTACTAACAGAAAAGAGGTAGAGGATTTAACAGTAAATTTAGAGATAAAAATTCAAGAAAGAACAGTAGATTTAGAAAAAGCAAAAAAAGAGGTAGAGCTTATTCATAAACATACTAAAGACTCTATAAAATATGCTAGTCTAATTCAAAGTGCATTAATCCCTCAAACAGGAGCGATGAAGCCATTTTTTAAAGACCATTTTGTAACATGGACACCAAAAGATACAGTTGGTGGAGATATTTGGCTTTTTGATGAACTGAGAAATAAAGATGAATCTCTACTCTTTTTTATAGATTGTACAGGTCATGGTGTTCCAGGGGCCTTTGTAACGATGATAGTTAAATCGATAGAGAGAGAGATAGTAGCAAAAATACAAGAACATTCTGAGTTTGATATAAGCCCCGCTATTATTATGGGTTATTTTAATAAAACGATGAAAAGATTACTCCGTCAAGAATCAACAAATAGCCTCAGTAATGCAGGTTTTGATGGTGGAATTATCTATTACAATAAAAAAACTCAAATATTGAAATTTGCAGGTGCGGAAACAGCTCTTTTTTATACAGACCCAGATGGAACATTTCATACACTCAAAGGAAACCGTTACTCAGTAGGGTATAAAAAATGTGATATAAATTATGAGTATAAAGAGAGTATTATAGATGTTAAAGAGGGGATGAAGTTTTACTGTACAACAGATGGTTATTTAGACCAAAATGGAGGTAAAAAAGATTTTCCATTTGGTAAAAAAAGGTTTAGTAAAATTATAGAGGAAAATCATACAAAATCTATGTCTGAACTTCAAACAATTTTCCAAACAAAACTGAATGAATATGAATCTGAAGTGATAGATAATGATAGAAATGATGATATAACTCTTATCGGTTTTGAAATAGGTAAATAGATAGGCTAAAAAACTCTTTCTTTATTAACTAGCCATCTGTTATACTATTGACTGAAATTTAAATCAGATAAATTCTAATATATGAGATAATATAATGAGTAAATTAAAAAAGATTTTAGTACGTGCAAAACGACAAGTTTTTAGTGAGATGATAGGAAATAATCCCTCTATTTTTCAAGGTGAAGGTTACGATTTTGTAGAGCTTCGCGAATATATGGCAGGTGATGATATTCGCCATATTGATTGGAATATTACCGCAAAGATGCAAACTCCCTATATAAAAGTTTTTAGAGAGGAGAGAGAACTAAATGTTGTTCTCGCTTCTGCTTTAAATGGAAGTGTCCATTTTGGTTCTAAAAAATTTAAACAGGAAACTATTGCTGAAATAGTAGCACATTTAAGTTTTTCTGTTGTTAAAAATGGAGACCTATTAAGTTCCTATATCTTTACAAATCAGATGGTGTCTCACCTTAGACCAAGTAAAAAAACAAACCAAATTCAGAAGAGTGTTGATGAGATTTTAAATTTTGATGCTCTTAATCAACAGATAGATTTTAAAAATCTTTCAGATACTCTTTTTAAACGTTTAAAAAGAAAATCACTTATTTTAGTTATAGGAGATTTTTTCGAAATACCAAACTTTAGACTTTTAGCGAAAAAGCACGAAGTTATCGCTATTATAGTAAGGGATAAATTTGAAGAAAATCCACCAAAAATAGGGTTTTCATCATTAATCGATCCTGAGAGTGGAACTACACTTGAGGGTGATTTTAATACACATAGTATTCAAAGCTATGTAAAAAAAGTCAAACTTCATGATAGTAAACTCTATGAAACTTTTAGAAAAGATAAAGTAAAATTTACTAAAATATATACAGATTCATCTATTGGTGTAGAACTTAAACGACTTTTTGAGGGTCGATAAAAGAGTGCTCAAAAGTTTTACTCTTCTCTTCTTACTCTATGCCTCTCTTTTTGCTTCCTCCATTCAAGAGAGAGTATGGAGTGATTTTAAACAAAACTTTATTCAAAAAGATGGAAGAGTGATAGACCCTCAAAATGGTTCAGTAACACATACCGAAGGGATAGGCTATGCTCTCTATTTTGCCTATAAAATGGATGATATAGAAACATTTCAAAAAGTATATAATTGGAGTACACGAAATTTAGTTAGAAATAGATTTGGTTTATTTGGTTGGAAATGGGGTGAAGATATAGGGAAAGATTGTTGGTGTACTTTAGATTTAACAAGTGCTTCAGATGCTAATTTATGGATAGCGTACTCTCTATATCTTATGTATGAAAACACACAATTTTATCCCTATAAAAAAGATGCAGATAGGTTGATATATGCTATAAAGAAATATCAGTTAGTCTCTAAAAATAGAAATACTTTTTTGCTACCATGGGAAAAGAATTTATTAAAATATCATAAGATGAAATTAAATCCATCCTACCTTATTTTTGAGATTTTTGAATATATGGCTATTCATACTCAGGATATTATATGGAAAAAGCTTATTAAAAGCTCTATATTACTTCTAAAAAAAGCACGGTTTTCATCTTTAGAACTTAACTCTGACTGGATTTTTTATAATTCTAAACAAAATAACTATTCTCTACCCCTAAATGATAAATATTTTGGATATGATGCTATTCGAATTCCTTTAAATATAATAAGAAGTAATCTACCCTTAAAAATAAAAAAAGAGTTGTTACAACCCTATAAAAGATATATAGATATGATGAATACTCTTCCATTAGGTGTTGTAGAACTAGAAAAAGGGAGTATCTCTTTTTATAATCTATCTTTTGGACATTTGGCTATCTATATAGAGATAGCTAAACTTTTTTCAATAGATAGTTCACTTTTTGAGAAAAAATTAAATGCTAGAATAGAAAAGGAAACTGATGACTACTATGCGTACTCTCTTTATCTTCTTACTCTTTTACACTAATATATATGCAACTGATAGCTCAAAAGAACTCTATGTTACTTTTGAGATGATGAGGGGTAAACTTGAGTATATGGATATACTTGAACGTAAAGAGAAACAATATAGTGAGCTGGGTCTTAAATGTTATATATATAAAAAAAAGAAAGTAACTTCGCTACGTTGTAATGATACAAACTCAACAAAAGATTATGATAAAAATATAGCTCTCTTAGAAAAATTAAAACTAAGATATAGTGTTGTTTCTTTAGAAAAAAAGTTAAAGAAAAAAGAGAAACTATTAACATTAGGTGATGGATATAATGCTTATGATGATGCAAAATATAGCAAAGCAAAAACTATATTTTTACAACTTTATAAGAAAAAGCAAGATTTGGAGCATAGTTATGCTTTGGCTCTCGTCTATTTTAAATTAAAACAGTTCTCTAAAGTAAGAAAATATAGTAAACCCTACACAAAAAATGACTCAAAATCATCAGAACTTTTTTATAACTCTATTGTAGAGGAGTATCAATTATTTTTAAAACAAAATAAAAAAAGTAAAGCAAAATCTCTTCAACAACGATATGTTAAAGAGTATCCAAAACTTAAAAAATTATGGGTTCTAATGAATAAATATAATCTTAAAAATGGATATAAAGCTTATGATAACAAAGAGTTTAAAAAAGCATATAGAATATTTTTAAAACTTTATCAAAGAGAAAGAAGTTTTGAAAATAGTTATGCGATGGGTTTAATCTCTTTAAAGCAAAATAAATTTAAAGATATAAGGTTTTATTTAAAACCATTTTATAAGATAGATAAAAAGGCATCTGCTTTATATTATGATTCTATCGTTAATGAATATTATTTTTATACAAAAAATAAGCGAAATAAAGAGGCATTAGCACTTCAAAAAAAGTATATTCAAATATATCCAAAACTTAAAAATTTAATAAAGCCTAAACTAGAGATAACTTTAAAAAATGGGTATGATGCGTATGAGAAGAAAAAATATAAAAAAGCAAAAAAGATATTTTTAAAACTTTATAGTTATGAAAAAAATATTGAAAATACATATGCGTTAACACTTATATTTTTAATGGAAAAACGATATGAAAGAGTCAGAAAATTATTATCTAAATATAGAAAAAGAGATGCAAAAAGTTCTGCTCTTATTTATGAGTCTATCGTTGCAGAGTATTATAGTTTAATAGAAAGTGGTCGGAATGCCAAGGCATTAGAGTTACAAAAGCAGTATATAAAAGAGTATCCAAAATTAGAAAACCTAATCAAACCTAAACCAAAATATGATTTGAAAAAAGGGTATGATGCTTATAATCGACAAGAGTATGATAAAGCTCTTTTTATCTTTTCTATGCTCTATCAAAAAGAGAATAATTTAGAAAATGCGTATGCTTTGGCAATGGTATATTTTAAGAAAGAGAGTTATAAAAAAGTTAGAAATAATCTAAAAATATATATTCATACAAGTGATAAAGCATCCAAACTCTTTTATGATTCTATCGTTTCAGAGTATTACAAATATACAAAAGCAACAAGAAATGTTCGTGCATTAGAGTTAAAAAATAGATATATAACACTCTATCCAGAACTTAAAGATTTAGCTAAACCTGTTCCAAAGTATGATTTGCAAGAGGGGTATGATGCATATGATAAAAAAGAGTATGATAAAGCACTTTTTATCTTCTCAAAACTGTATAGAGAAAATAACGATTTAGAGCATAGTTATGCCATAGCACTTATCTCTTTACAAAATAAAGATTACTCTGAAGTACGACAATATATCTATTATTATAAAGATAAAAGTAAAAAAACTGCACAACTCTATTATGATTCTATTCTTCGTGAGTATGATGGTTATATGAAAAAGAGAGAGTATATTAAAGCTATCATACTTTTAAAAAGATTTAAAGCGCAATATCCTCAATTTCAAAAGATGAATGAGGCTTTAATAATTGAAGCAAATCTCCTAATAAAAGATGGTTCATATTATAAAGCAGAAAAACTTTTAAGAGAAAATGATTTTAAAAATACTAGAGATTTACTTTTTGATGGAATATATAAAAAAGCTTTCCAGTTAAAACTATCTGGTAAAGAGATAGAGGCTTTAAAGATGATAGTTCCTTATGTAGCATATTATAGGAAAGCCTCTCAGTTTTATATAGATATATCATTTAAAAAAGCTGGAGAACATCTAAAAAATAGAGAGTATCTCCAAGCAAAGCAGATTTTAAATCCCATAGCTTCTGTTTCAAGTGATGCTCAAGAGTTTTATTATAAAGTAATTTATGAAGAAAATTTAGATGCTGGGTGGAATAGCTTTCATAATAAAGAGTATGAAAAAGCTTTAACTTTCTTTGAAAACTCATGTGATGTAAGTCATCAATATAACTGTCTCGAAGGTGTAATGCACTCAGCGTATAAGTTGAAAAATGATAGAAAAGCACTCTCTTCAGCAGAAGAGGTTTATCAAGAGAGTGGTTCTCAAGATAGTATATTTATAGCTTATGATTCAGCTTATCATCTAAGAGATGATATAAAAAGTGATTATTGGTATAATCTTTTAGACCTTAAGTATAAAAAATTAGCACTTTTCAAGATGGATAGTGCAATACACGAGAGTAAAATAGATACTCTTTATATAGATATAATAAATAGTTATCCCCATGATTTTGAATTAACACTTCGTTATCTTCACTTTTTAAAAGAGTCAAAAAGGTTTGCAGAGTTTGAAAAATTTATGAAAAACTCTCTCTATAAATTTGAGTCAGACAAGGAACAGATGGTTTTAACTAAACTAGATAGAGAGTATAAAAATAGAAAATTTATCAAATATTTTAACAATGAGGAGTATAAGCTCTGTTTTGAATATGGAAATAATATCTTAACAGAAAAGGATGATGTCGAGTACAAGCGAATGCATGGGTGGTGTGCTTTTCATTCTAAACATTATACAGATGCTGAAAAAATATTTGAGAATGTAAATCTACAATATGGAAGAACTCTTGAAGATACAGATGCTCAGTTTTTGAGTGCTTTTAATGATAAAAACTATAACAAAGCGACCCAACTCTTAAAAATTGTTACGAAATATACAACAGATGAAGATAGATACCCAGAACAGGTAAAATATTTTATAGCTATGGATGAACTTCAAGAAGCAAAACAGGTAACAGTTAATATTTTAGATACTAAAGAGAGAGATGAGTTACAACTTAAGATAAAAGAGAGTTATAAATATAATAGAAATAAAATTAATCTTGTAGCAGGGGGGATTTACTACACAAAACGAAGTATAGAAGATGGTTTACATAGTTTTACTCAATCCTCTGTTCCTATCGATTTTGATATGTATAACGAAGATTATGGACACTATTATATAGATGCTGATATATTAAATCTTTATGATGAGTTTCAAGGTAGTAATGATAAAAATAGTTTAACATACGGATTAGGTTATGAGTACAATGAAAATAAAAGCTCTTCCCATACAGCTTTTTTAGCTAATCTAGGTCTTGAAACAAAATATATCGATTTAGAGATAGGGTCTACTCCTTTAGGAGCAGATATAATTCCAAAAATGATGGGATTTGTCTCATTTCATGGTGCTATCAGTAAACTAAATTTAAACCTAAAATTTATTCAAAAAAGAGATGAAGATTCTATGCTCTCCTCTGTGGGGGAAAGTGTCGAGGCAAAAAATAGAGATATAAGATGGGGTCGAGTTTTTAAAACAGGTATAGAATTAGATATGAGTTATAACTCAGATATATCATATAGTTTTACTCTAGCATCTTATCCATCTATAAAGGGTCATCATATAAAAGAAAATTCGGAGTTAAAAGCTGTTAGTTCTATCGGTTACTCAGCTAAAACGGATATTTTTACCTATATAGATTATAGTTTTCTTTTTGTTTATGACAAATACGATTTTAATAGTGACCTTTTTACTTATGGTCATGGAGGATATTTTAGTCCTCAGCAGTTTCTTTTAGGAAATATAGAGATAGATATTACCGACATTGTTACAGATAATTTTTATTGGAAGTTTAAAACCTCTTTAGGATATGAAACATTTCGTGTTGATGATGTAGAGCAGTATCCTGTTGCAGATGACAATAGTAAAGGATTGTATGGAGATGTAAAGGGATATGATGAGAGTGGAGTTACATTTAAGATAGATATAGCTTCATCCTACTCTTTTACTAAGCAGTTAGATATAACAGGTACTTTTTCCTATGAACAGATGTCTGCTTTTAAAGATATATCAGCAGGTGTTGTTTTTATATACTCTTTTGATACAAAACATAAAGTAAATCTTTATAATTTTCATGATTCTCATAGGGTTAGATTTTAGTGTGTATAAATGTTAATTTATTGTAAAGAGATTTAATAGTTTGAAAAAGTGGCATTAAAGCTATAACTAGATATATTTGCTTTATTAAAATAGATAAGGTTACAAATGGATTTTTTATTTAATACAAATGCACAATTTTTTATAATGGCTTACTTAGTTGCTGGTATCCCTTTTGGTCTTTTACTAGCAAAGAAATTTGCTGGAGTAGATGTTAAAGCAAGTGGGTCGGGTAGTATTGGTGCGACTAATGTTTTGAGAGTGGTAAAGGAGAAAAATCCTGCACTAGCAAAAAAACTTGGTGCTATCACTTTAGCTTTGGATGCTTTTAAGGGTGTTTTTGTTTTAGCTATCGCTTATTTTATAGGTTTAAGTGAAGCTACTTTATGGGGTATAGCTGTTTTAGCTGTTATTGGACACTGTTTCTCTCCATATTTAAACTTTGAGGGTGGTAAGGGTATCGCTACTGGTATGGGGGTTATGATGTTTATGCTTCCTCTTGAGACTATTGTTGCTTTAGTTGTTTGGGGTGTGAGTGCTAAAACTATTCGTATCTCTTCTGTATCTTCTCTTTTAGGTGTTTTATCACTTTTAATCTCTAGTTTTATTATAGACCCGACTATGAGCCATGCTCCTGTTGTTTTGATAGTGTTTATTCTATTTTATAAACATATTCCAAATATTATACGTGTAGTACAAGGTAAAGAGAGTAGAGTTATATAATGACTATTTATATAGAAGATTTAAAGTTTCAAACAATTATAGGGATTTTAGATTTTGAAAGAGTTACACCTCAAGATATAGTTATCAATGTTGAGATAGAGTATGACTACAAAGGAGATTTTATAAATTATGCTGAGGTTTCAGAGTTTATAAAATTTCATATCAAAGAGCAAAAATTTCTTCTTATAGAGGATGCTCTTTCCTTTTTAAGTATAAACCTACAAAAAAGTTTTCCCCTCATAGATTCCCTTTTTTTAAAAATAACGAAACCCTCTATAATGGATGATTGTATAGTTAGTGTGAGTGAAGAGTATAGATTCAAATCTTAATTGAAACTTTAACTTTTTTTAAAGAAAATTGAAAAAAACTTTAAATTAACCTAAAATTATGGTATCATTCCACAAAAATATATATACAGGAAACAATTAATGCGAATTTTAATTATAGAAGACGAAGTAACATTAAATAAAATGTTAGCAGAGGGACTAAAAGAGTTTGGTTACCAAAGCGATGTTGTTGAGACACTTAAAGATGGTGAGTATTATCTTGATATTCGTAATTATGATTTAGTTTTGATGGACTGGATGTTACCAGATGGTAATTCAGTAGATATTATTGGTAATATTAAGACAAATACTCCTAAAACAGCAGTAGTTGTACTTTCTGCAAGAGATGATAATGCAAGTGAGATAGAAGCACTTAATTCTGGTGCTGATGATTATATTAGAAAACCTTTTGATTTTGATGTTCTTATCGCTCGTATCGAAGCACGTTTACGTTTTGGTGGAAGTAATATTATCGAAATCGAAGATTTAGTTATCAATCCTGAAGAGGAAAAAATTACATATCAAGATAAAGAGATAGAACTTAAAGGGAAACCTTTTGAAGTATTAACTCATTTAGCTCGTCACCGTGACCAAATCGTTTCTAAAGAGCAACTTCTTGATGCAATTTGGGAAGAACCAGAGTTAGTAACTCCTAATGTAATTGAAGTTGCTATCAATCAGATTAGACAAAAAATGGATAAACCATTAAATATCACTACTATCGAAACTGTTCGTCGTCGTGGTTATAGATTTTGTTTCCCTAAAGAGATAAACTAGTCTTATCTTTTTAAAAGATTATACTATATGATTTTTTATATAGTATAATTTTAAAAAGGTATTTTCATAATGTTTTCAAACCTTTCCAAACACAGTATAAGAAGAAACTTCTTAATACAACTTCTATTATCTCTTTCCTCTATGATAGTGATATTTTCCTCATTTTTATATCTTTATATTGAAAAATCTATCTATGACGATAAACGTTTAGAACTGCTTCAATATGCTAAGAATATATCAACTAATAAATCAATTTTAGATACAAATAATTATCTTATTACAGGAAATCTTATATCATTAAATATTGAAGTTGTTTATCTAAAATATAAAAAAATAGATATTGATGTATATGTAACAACGGTAGATAAACACTCCTATCTTACACTATTTTATCCTTTTAATTTAGATAATAAGAGCTATCTAAAAGTCACAAAAGAGATAACACAAACAGTTACACTTTTAGATAAAATTTTACACTATATTTTTATAATAAATATTGCTGGTTTTGCACTTGTTATTGTATATGCTATCGCTTTATCAAAGATGTTAGTTGCACCATTAAAAATATTAAGTGCTAGACTTTCAAATATGAATGAGCATATTATAGAACCTATAAAAATAGAGGAGTTACCTCAAGAGTTTGAATCATTGGGGATAACGATAAACCATCTTATAGGAAGAATTCAAAATTTTGTAAAGTATCAAAAAGAGCTTTTTATAGGAACAGCACATGAGTTGAAAACACCATTAGCTGTTATAAAACTTAAAAATCAAGTTACATTAATCAAAAAAAGAACACCTGAAGAGTATATAGATGCTTTAAATGTTACAACAAAAACAGTAGATGATATGAATATAATAGTTTCAAATATTTTAAATATTGGTCGTCAAGAGGGTGCACAACTAGATAAACCTATTCATGTGGACGTTATAGCAATATTGAAGCAAAAAGCAGATGACTTTCATCTTTTAGCTGAAAATGATAAAAAAAGATTAGAGATAGATTTTCAACCAAGTGGTTTTATGGCAACACTTCAAGTGACTCTTTTAAATCAAATTATTCAAAACTTTTTACAAAATGCTTTAAAGTTTACTCCAGAGAATAAAAACATAATATTAAGAAGTTCTCAAGATGATGTAGGATTACTTATAGAGGTGATAGATGAGGGTTGTGGGATTGATGCTACAATAGACCTGTTTGCACCATTTAAAAGACAGGGTGATAAACAGGGGGTTGGATTAGGTCTCTTTTTAGCGAAGAGTGCATCCGATGCACTGGGTGCAAAAATATCTTTAGAAAATAGAAAAGATGGAGTGCAAGGAACAGTTGCATCTTTGCAACTAAACTCTAAACTCTCCTGTATCTTACCTAGAGTTAAAGGATGATAATCATCCTTTAAACTGTTTTAAACTCTTTGAGTTTTATAGTTAAATCGTTAGAACTATTTTTTAGGTTTTTACCTAGTTCATCAAGTTTATCTGAAATATCTTTTGTATTTTGAGTTGATTCTAATGTTTCTTTCATCACTTCAAAAAGAGATTTAATCTTAAATCCTATAAGAACTGTTTTTTCAGCAGATTGAATAGAGGCTACTTTTGTTATATTTGAAGTGTTTTTAGATTCTTCAAGAATAGTTAACATCGTATTTGTTTTATCATTTAAGTTATGAATATTTTCACTATTTTCATTCATCTCACCTGATATCTCTTGAACATTCTGAACAACAACCATAACAGTTGCATCTATCTCACTGATACTTCGTTGAGTTTTCTCTGCAAGTTTTCTAACTTCATCAGCAACAACAGCAAACCCTCTACCATGTTCTCCTGCACGAGCAGCTTCAATAGCAGCATTAAGAGCAAGTAAGTTTGTTTGGTCAGCTATATCTTTAATGATATTTAAGATATTTTTTATCTCATTTGTTTGTATTGCTAAAGAGCTAATTCTATCAGCTAATTCACTCTCTTTTTCACTATCTGAATTGATTAATTCAATAACAATATTACTAATATCTTCAAGTTGAGTTAAGACATTAACACTTTCATGAATATCTTGAGAAGTTTTATTTGCTAGTTCTTCAGATAAATCTAAATCACTTTTTGCTTCACCTGTAAGTTGATTTGATTCATTAACAGATTCAAACTGTTTTTTAGATAGTTTCTCTAATTGAGTAGAACCATCTAAAATAGAGCGACTAAGCTGTTCATTTTCATCTGCAATCGATTTTATGTTGATAATCAAATCTTGAATAATCTCAATAAAATGGTTGATATAAAAACTTACCTCTCCAAACTCATCTTTAGCATTAATTGGTAATCTTTTTGTTAAATCCCCATTGCCACTTGATAAATCTTTCACAACTTGTATTAAGTTGTTTACAGGTGTTTTAATAGTGCTGTTGATAATTAAAAATAGAAAAGTTAATACAAGGAAATCTATCGCTATCATAATTCCTAGTTGTGTAATTAAAGAGTTTACAGATATGTCAATAGTTTTTTCAACTAATGAAAGTTTTTTACCGATAATAGTATAACCGATAATATCACCTTTAAAATCTTTTAAAGGTACAGTACGAATAAAATAATCTCTAGTTACTAAACCAGCTTTTAATTCACTTAGAGATTTGTCTTTTATTTGAGATACTAAATTTTTGTCCGCTGTTGTAGCGTTTTGAGCGATAATCATTCCAGCTATACGAGTTGCTGTTTGTGTACTATAAAGAGTGGCTGTACTTTCCATATGTTTAGAGAGTAAAACTAATACAGATGAATCGATAGAATGTTTAGCCTCTTTTACAACAGAGTTAAATCCTTGCATAAACTCAATAGAACCGATATATCTACCATCTTTAAACATAGGTGCTAGTCCTCTAACAGTAGGACCAGCACGACCAACTTCAATAGCAACAAGTGGTTTTTGAGTTCTTTTTACTTCAAGAATTGTTTTTCTAAAGCCACTTAAATCATCACCATTTTTAGTAGGCTTCCATGCTCTTAAAAAACTATGAACATCTGCATCATGAATATGAATTTTGATATTTTTAAATTTTGTTCCCTCTTTAAAACTTTTCATATATACTTTTGTTTCATGAAATGCTTTTTGTTTATTATTAGAGTTTAGTGCATCTATTAAAACAGAGTTATGTGAGAGCATAAGTGCATTGGTTATACCAACAGCGTATTTTTCGGAGAGAGACTGTTCCATATAGTTTTTTATTAGATGTGTCTCTGTTTTATAAATATCTTGTTTAACATCTTTGATACTATAATAAGCTGTTACACTAATAATAAATAGACCGATAACCATCGATATAATCAAAGTAAGATGGATTCTTGTGCTTATGGATGTTTTTCTTTTAAATTGATTCATGATATTTATCTAACATCAAATGCTGTATTTAAGTTTAAATCATTTATCAAATCTTTCAATTCATGACGCTTTGCTTTAATCATAACTTTTTTCTGGTCTACATTTACAAGTTTAAGTAGATGTCCAATCAATGCAGATGGAATAACAAAAGCATCATTAAACTCTAATTCTATAACACGAGCTTGCGAATATTCAGAAAAAATATTTGTAATTGTCATCACTTCTGATATACCTGAAACATGTCCATCTACAATAAGATGTAGTGTTGAGTTGTGGAAAGTTGAATTGGTTTGCATAAATAATCCTTAATTTCAAAATTTTATTATAATAGCTAAATAAATATTATAATTTGATATTATTTTCTAATAAATTTCA
>CAYOKX010000056.1:0-12896 GCA_964404655.1 uncultured Sulfurimonas sp.
TATCTTGGATACCAACAACATGGTCAGTTTTGAAAAGTTCCATACAAGCTTCAAGAAGAAGTTTTTCAGTAAATGGGTCACCCACTTGAACAGTTGGACGAAGAGATTTTGACTCCTCTGTAAAACTATCTGAACTCATAACAGCCCCACCAAGACCATCACGACCAGTTTTAGCTCCAACATACATTACAGGGTTACCAACACCATCAGCACGACCATAAAAAATCTCATCTGATTTTGCGATACCTAAGTTAAATGCGTTTACAAGAATGTTACCATTGTAACAATCATCAAAACTTACTTCACCACCGATAGTTGGAACACCCATACAGTTACCATATCCACCGATACCCTCAGTAACACCACGAACTAAGTAGCGTTGATGAGCAGAAGTTTTATCATCATTTAAAACATTACCAAAACGAAGAGCATTTAAAGATGCAACAGGTCTTGCACCCATAGTAAATACATCACGCATAATCCCACCAACACCAGTAGCAGCACCTTGATAAGGTTCTATAAATGATGGATGATTGTGTGATTCCATCTTAAATACAGCTGCATAACCATCACCAATATCGATAACACCAGCATTTTCACCAGGACCTTGGATAACCCATGGTGCTTTAGTTGGAAAACCTTTTAAGTGTACCTTTGAAGATTTGTAAGAACAGTGTTCACTCCACATAGCTGAAAAAATTCCAAGCTCTACTAAGTTTGGTTCACGTTTTAAAATCTCTTTTATATGTGTATAATCTAATTGAGAAAGCTTATGGTTCGCTAACTGTTCATCAATATTTTCTAATTGTTTACTCATAGGTATTTTCCTAAAAATTGGTTTTTAAAGAGAGATTATAGCTAAAAGATATAAACTTTAACTGTTTATCTCTCTTTTATTTGTTAATTGTTGCAGATAATTTGAGATATTTATCAGTGAAAATGTGACTAAAAATATCATAAATCCAGGAAAGAAACTTACCCACCAAGCTATCTCAACAACATCTTTTCCCCCACTGAGTATAGTACCCCAACTCATCTCTGGTGCAACGATACCTAAACCTAAAAAACTAAGACTAGACTCAGCTAAGATAGCACCACCTACTCCAAAAGTAAAACTCACAAAATAGATAGGAGCTAAGATAGGGGCATAGTATTTAAATAAAATTTTTATTCTACTAACTTTTGCAATATTTAAAATTTTTATATAGGGTTGTGAGGAGATTTTAAAACTCTCTGAACGGATAAGTCTGGCTGTCGTCATCCATCCAGTAAAAGAGATTATAACAATAAGCACTAAAGCAGAAGCATTTACATAACTTACAAGTGCTAAAAGAAGAAAAAAAGTGGGGAAAGTTAAAAATAGGTCAACAATAACAATAAAAGATTTATCAAAATTACCCCTAAAGTATCCTGCCATAGAGCCATATATAAGACCTATAAAAGAGGATATAAAAGCACTTCCAACTCCAATAATTAAAGAGATTTTCCCCGCTTCTATTAGTCTTGAAAATAGGTCTCGTCCTAATCTATCTGTTCCTAAAATATGCTCTAGTGATGGTGATAAGAGGATTGATTTACTATCTAAACTATAAGCATCTATATCAAAAAAAATATCTCCAAAAAAGGAAAAGACAGATATAAAAGCTAATATACTTATACTGAAAATTGGCATATAAATACTCTACTGCTTAATACCTAAAAGTGTTTGCATCATCTGGTCAACCGTAGTGATAATTTTAGCTGCTGCACTATATGAAGATTGATACTTAATCAAATTTGTCATCTCTTCATCAATACTCACTTTTGATGTCGAACTAAATTCAATTTCAATAGCACTATATTGTGTTGAGATTGTTTCATTATTTGTTTTTGCTGAGTTAGCTGCTGTACCAACTCCTGTTGCAATAATGTCAAACATTCCATAGGCAGTTGTTGAATATGTTTTTTTATCTCCCACATGAATATCAAATGATTCAAACTGATGTTGCATCATCGAAAGTGCTAAAGAGTTATCTCCATCAACAGATGTTGTACCTGCTGATAAAAGAGTTGGCTGTGTTGAAAGAGTATTACTCAATCTAATATCTTTAGCACTATCTCCATCAAAAAGTCTACTCATTCCTAATGCACCTGCAAAATTTGACCCTGAAGAAAAACTACCATCTTTTAAAGTATCTTTTATCCCAAAACTATACCCTTTCGATTCAGCAGAAGCATCGATAGAAAGTTCCAAACGTAAACTACCATCTACTGCACGAGAAAAATTAAAACCATCTTTAAAAAAGTCGTCTATATCATCATTAGCATTATAATTTTCATTATCATCACTTGAATTTGCTATTTGACCCTCAATAGAGTTTGAACCTTCTTCACCTCTCATAACAGTTGATGAGTCAATATTGATAGTTCTACTAGCAGAAACTTCACCATCAAGATTGTAAACAATTAAATCAAATGAACCCTCTTTAACATTTAAAGAGGAGTTTACTAAAGAGTCTGACTCACCTATATCTAAAATATTTGAACGCATATCTGTTTTTGGAGATTCGGCATACACATTATTCACAGATTCAATAAGACCTTTTGAAAAAGCATTTAACTCTGTAACTGTATTTTGAATAATACCATCAACAGGCTCTCCACTTGTAGTTTCAATAGCTCCCCCTCTTAAATCTAACATCGCTCCTATTTTACCATTTTGAATAACTTTTTCCATAGGAAGTAATTTTCCATCCTGTCTTTCATAAGAGATAGAATAAAATCCATTTGCACTCTCTTTATTCTCTATTTTCAAAGGGTGAAAACTATTTCCATCGACGATATTAAACCCACCAACATTTAAAGAGTATGGACCTGAAGTTTTATTTGAAAGAGTATCTACTTTAATATCTGAATTAATAACTCCAGAATGAACATCGGCACCTATCAGCTTTGATAAACTTACTTCAATAAGGTTACGCTTATCTCTCAAGTCGTTAGCCGTATATGCACTACCACTTTCAGCTAACTCTATACTTGTATTTATTTTAGAAAGTTCCTCTGCTAAAGAGTTTACCTCATTTACTGCTACTACTAAATCTTCATTTATCTGCTGTTGAAGGTTACTCACTTGCTCTGTCATCTGAACAATATGAGAAGATAATGTTTCAGTCTGTTTTGTTACTGCCATTTTAATAGCATCATTCGTTGGATTATCTGAGAAAGTTTGCCACATATTATAAAACTCAGCTAAATCTGATTTTACTCCTACACCATCTATTTCAGGAAAATAGGTTGTTAATTCTCTAAGATTTCTCTCTTCATAATCACTATACTCTTTATCTGCCGAAATAGAGTTGTATCTATCAAAAACAAAATTATCAAAAACTCGTTTAATCTCGACAATTTCAACACCATTTCCTACATTTCCAGGAGAGAGTTGAAGAGGTGTTTGTGAAGATGAGACAACACGCTGTCTTGTGTATCCATCTACCTCAGCATTTGCTATATTGTGTCCTGTTGTACTTACACCAACTTGAGCTGCATTTAAAGCGCTATAACCAATATTTAATGTATTCATAATAGATGACATTATCGACTCCTAAACTCTAACTTCTATAATTTTTGACGATTTTGATGCAACTTTATTGTAACCCTGCATCTCTGTTGGAACTAATTTTTCTAAAAATGTGTTATAAAGATTACTCACTGTTAAAACAAACTTTGCATAACGTTTATTTACTTCATGTAGATTAGCAAGTTCAACTTTCAAGTCAGATAGCATAGTATGCTGTTCATCATTTAAAAGGTCTGTTAACTCTTTTTCAGGATTAATTGTCATAAGAGAGAGTATCGCACCATCTATCAGAGCTTTATTTGTCTCAAAACTTTTTAACTTTTCCTCTTTTAGTGCCATTCTTTCAAATTGTGCGTCGTGTTTTACCTCTTTAATATCTTTAATATCAGACTCTGTAATCTCTATTAAATCTTTTAAATCTTTTAAGGCATTTGTTAAATGATAAGACAACATCTACAACAACTCATCTGCTATTAGTTCAGAAAGCATCTCTAAATCAACTTTATATTCGCCATTACTTAAAGCCTTTTTTATTTTTTGCACTTTACTTGTATCACCCTGTTTTGAAACACTATTTGTTTTCTTAATTTTTGAGTTTTTACTCTTATATACATTATTAGTGACTATACCATTTATATTGGAAATCATAATATACCTTTTGGTTTATATCCTACTAATATCGACATAAAACATTAATTTTTTAATTTTTTTGACTCAAATAATCATAAAGCATTTGAGAAAAACCAAAACTCCCTGCACTACTTTTACTTAACTCATCACGATACATAGATTTATATATCTTATCTCCTGGGTCATTTTGCTCTGAAAAAAGATTTTTCTCACTTTTAGCCGCATTATCCATTATCATTTTTAACATTAAAGATTCAAAAGCATCTGTCTGCTCTCTTAATTTTTTATCTTCAGCATTTGCATCGATAGTTGGTATCGCTTTATGTTGTTCAACTAAATTTATCATTAGATTACCTTTAATTCAGCAGAGATACTCCCTGCACTTTTCATCGCTTCTAAAATAGCTATAATATCTTTTGGTGAAGCACCAAGTTTTTGTAAAGAGCGTACTAGATTAGCAACAGTTGTCGTTCCCTCTCTCATATATATCTCATTCTCATTTAACCCTATTACCAAATCGTCATCCACTTTCATAGAGCCTGAAGGTTGAGATGGTTCCTCTTGCGCACTAATTTTGATTGTAATATCATTATGAGTTAAAATAATAGGTTTTATCTCTATATCTATACCAGCAATTATAGTACCTGTTCTCTCATTTATAATAATCTTATTTTTAGTACTATACTCCATCTCAATATCTTGAACAGTTGCTAAAAACTCTATCATAGAGTTGTTTTCAGGTCGTTTTAACTTTATTGTTCGTGCATCTAATGCAACAGCTATCTGTGTACTATAATAGTTATTAATAGCTTTTTGAACAGATACAGCATTTTTAAAGTTTGATTCCTTTAGAGAAAGGTTTACGTATTGTTGATGATAAAGATCTATATTTATCTCTCTCTCAACAAATCCACCCTCATACACTACACCAACCGTAGGATGGGATTCACTATTTGCCCCAGCATTTCTACCACCGATACTGACACTTCCTTGTGCTAAAGCATAAATTTTACCATCAACCCCTTTTAAAGGAGTCATCAACAGTGTTCCTGCTTCCAAAGACTTTGCATCTCCAATAGATGAAACTGTAATATCAAACTTATCCCCTTGACGGGCGAATGGTTTCAATGTTGCAGTAACAACAACAGCAGCAACATTTTTTGATTTTATATCGATAGGTCTCATATCTATATTCATAGATTTCAGCATATTTGCAATAGATTGCAGTGTAAATTTTGAGGTTGTTCCATCCCCTGTTTTTCTCAAACCAACAACTAAAGAGTAACCAATAAGTTGATTTTCCCGAACACCTACTATATTTGCAACATCATTAATTTTTGTAGCATATATATTTGAAAACAAAAATAATGCAAGTAATAAAATTTTCACTCTTAAACTACTTAAAATACGTAAGTGTAGTATTACCAAATTTTTTAGATTTAGATTGAGTAAAATTTTTAATAGTTGCAGGAAGTTCTAATCCTGTCATATGTTCAATAATAATCAATTTTACATTATCCTCTGGCAGGGAAGCTATTAGAGCTATCATCTTATCATAAATATCTTCCATCCCCTCTCTGATACTAAAAGGAGGGTCTATATAAAAATATGCTTCCTCATCTCTTTTAACTAACTCTTTTACAACTGCTTTTATATTTACAAAACTATCTCCTGCATATACATTACAAGCTTTAGGGTCTGTTAAAGCAATATTACCTTTAAGCACTTGCAAAGCATCTCTATCTTTTTCCATAAATTTTACAGAAGATGCTCCACGACTTAATGCTTCAAGTCCAACAGAACCGCTCCCTGAAAAAAGTTCTACAAATACAGCATCTATAATTTCAAATTGAATCGTATTAAAAAATGATTCTAATACTATTGTTTTTGAACTTCTTGTACTATCTTTTGAGGGTAGTTTCAATCTTTTACCCTTGAATTTTCCAGATATAATTGTTTTTGTAAGTTTATTTTTCATAAAATGCCTTTATTGTATTTATAATATTTTTTTGATACTCTTGTGTTAATAACTCTATACGTTGCTCTAATAAAAAGAAGTTATTACTCTCCTTTTTTGCACTGAGATTTTCTTCAACTACAACATCTTCTTTTTTATCTTCAATGTTAATAATAACTTCGTCCTTATTATGAGATGCAAAATATCTTTTTTCAAGTGCAAAAATAAGTTCCTGTTTTGAAAAGGGTTTTACCAAGTCAGCATCACTATCAGAGGAGATGTAAAAACATCTTTCATCCTCTAAACACTTTTTATCTTTAATAAAAATATCACAACTTTTTGAACTACTCAAATATTGTAATAAAAAAAGTTCTAATGATTTTTGTAAAAGTGGTGATTTACACTCTATGGCTATTTTCATAAACTTCCCTTTTAAAGATTTTCTTTATTTTACACTAAGTTTGCTATAATTAACTGATTTTATGTAAATATAGATATAAAAAGAAGAGAAATAAATATGAAAAAAATAGTAATTTTACTCATCTATCTATCTCTAATTGTAGATGCAAGTGACTCTCTCCAAAAGGTTTCACTCCAACTTCATTGGAAATACCAGTTTGAGTTTGCAGGTTTTATTGCAGCAAAAGAGAAGGGATTTTATAAAGATGTTGGATTGGATGTTACACTTAAAGAGTATTCATTTGGATTAAATATCGAAGATGAGATAATAAAAGGCAATTCAAACTATGGTATTTATAGTTCCTCTATTCTTCTCTCCTATCTTCAAGGCAAACCATTAAAACTTATCTCTAGCTTTTTTAAACGCTCTGCTATGGTACTCGTTACAACACCTAATATAAAATATCCTAAAGATTTGATTGGTAAAACAATTATGGCAGATACGCAAAAAGATTTTAACCTAAAGTTCAAATATATGTTCGATACACAAGGAATAGATACAACACAACTTACACTTATAAAACATACCTATAATTTACAAGATTTTGCAGATGGAAAAGTAGACGCTATCGCTGCTTTTATATCTGACCAACCCTATAAACTCTCTAAACTCAATATAAAATACAATATTCTAAACCCTAGTGATTATGGGATGTATAATCTACTTTTAGAGCTTTTCACATCGGAACAAGAGGCTATTGAATTTCCTCAAAGAACAGAAAATTTTAAAAATGCTTCTATAAAAGGATGGCAATATGCTCTAACACATAAAGAGGAGATGATAGATATAATTCGAACTAAATATACTCAACATTTCTCTAAAGATATACTCGAAAATGAAGCGATGGAGATTCAAAAACTAATAATTCCTTATGCTTATGAGATAGGTTCTATCGATAAAAATTTTCTAAACAAACAGTTAGAGATATTTAAGAAAAACTATCATATCAAAAACAATAAAGGGTTAGATAATTTTATCTTTGGTTCAAAAACTCAAAAGATTGATTGGGTACTTTTTATTGAAATATTTTCTATTATCTTAATAATTTTTCTATTTATTTTATGGAATAACCACAAACTTAAAACAGCTGTTAAAAATAAAACTGAAACACTTCAAAATGTTTTAGACTCAATGGAGATAACTATAAAAAGTAGAACTAAAGAGTTAAATGATGAAAAGAATTTTGTTAATACTGTTTTAAATTCTCAAGAAAATTTTGTAATCACAAGTGATGGAAGACATCTTAGAACAGCAAATAAAGCTTTTTATCAATTTTTTGAAGTTAAAACTAAAGAAGAATTTTTAGAAAAGTTTGGAAGTTGTATCTGTGAAACTTTTGATACAACTGCACCAAAAGGCTATATCCAAAAGATGATGGGCAATAAAGAGTGGCTAACATTTATAAACAATAGACCAAATCAGATACATAAAACTATAATCAAAAAGAATGGTAAAGATTATATATTTACTATCACTTCAGAGAAACTTTTTGTCAAAAATGAGGAGTTAAAAACTGCTATATTTACAGATGTAACTCAGATGGAAGAGATTACTAAACAGATGCAAGAAACACATAAGCATACTCGTGATTCTATCGAATATGCTTCCCTTATACAAGGAGCATTAATCCCTCAAAAAGGAGTTATGGAACCATTCTTTAAAGAGCATTTTGTAACATGGAAACCAAAAGATACAGTTGGTGGAGATATATGGCTTTTTGAGGATTTACGCCATCAAGATGAATCTATTCTTATGTATATAGATTGTACAGGTCATGGTGTTGCTGGTGCATTTGTAACTATGATAGTAAAAGCGGTAGAGAGAGAGATTATCTCTATTATCAAATCTGACCCTACTATGGAGGTCTCTCCCTCTTGGATATTAGGCTATTTTAATAAAACGATTAAAAGATTACTACGTCAAGAAAATAATGATAGTGTCTCCAATGCAGGTTTTGATGGAGGTGTTGTTTATTATAATAGAAGAACACAAATAATAAAATTTGCAGGGGCAGAGACACCTCTTTTTTATATAGATAAAGATAATAACTTACAGATGATTAAAGGAGACCGCTACTCTGTTGGGTATAAAAAATGTGCTATAAACTATACTTATAAGGAAACTGTTATTCCTGTTCATGAAGGTATGAAGTTTTTTTGTACAACAGATGGATATTTAGACCAAAATGGAGGAAAGAAAGATTTCCCATTTGGGAAAAAGAGATTTTTGCATATTATTGAAGAAAATAAAGATAAATCGATGGCTGAGTTTCAATCAATTTTTCAATATAAGATGAGAGAATATGAAAGTATTATCAAAAATAATGAACGAAATGATGATATGACTATAATAGGATTTACAATAGGTGCTACATCAGATTATCGTGAAAAACTTGTTAAAGAGATACTAAAATATGATGGTGTTATCACTCAAAATGTTATTGCAACCTGTATGGATAATATAGAGAGTAAAATAACAAATTTAGGTGCAATAGGTCATATCTCAACAATAACCATAGAATATTGTCAAAATATGCTAAACTACTCCAAAAGTGATGAAATAAACTCTAAAGAGATAGTTCCAGCAGGAACTATTGAGGTGCAATGTATAAATCACAACTATTATGAGATAGTCGCAACAAATATAGTCTCTTTAGAAGATAAACTAAAAATAGAACCTAAACTTACTGAAATTCAATCTTTTGATAAAGTAGCACTCAAAAAACGATATAGAGAACTCCGTAAATCTGGACAAAATAAACATCAAAATGGTGGTGGTATAGGATTGTATGAGATAGCAAAAGCTTCTGACTCTATCGAATACAATTTTCTATCAATAAATGAAGATAAATATTATTTTACTATGAAATCTTTTATAAGTATTTCATAGTTTTAATCTATATTAAATCAAAAGGACAAAAATGAGAATAGTCATTATAGGTGGTGGAATAGCCTCTGTATATTTAGCAAACAATCTTAAAAAAGAAAACTCATCATTTGAAGTAACCATTTTAAGTGATGAAAAAGAGAAACCTTATGACAGAATCCATCTTTGTCGTTTGGTTGATGGAAGTGCTACGACAGATGATATTGCACTTCATCTTGACCCTACGGTTACACTAGAGTTAAACCAAAAAATTACTCAGATAGATAGAGATACAAAAAGAGTTTTTTCCAATAACGCAATGTTTTCTTATGACAAACTTATCATCGCAACAGGTTCTGAACCTATCTCTTTTTTTGATATAAAAAATATCTCCAACAGTGCTGTTTTTAGAAATGCTAATGATTGTGAAAAAATCAAAAATGGTGTAGAAGACAAAGAAGTTGTTATCATAGGAAGTGGCCCTATCGGGTTAGAACTTTTAGAAACACTCAATCAAATGTCAAATGTTCACTCTATAACACTTCTTTTAAGAGGAAAACATCTATATAGCAAAGAACTCTCCATCGATTCTATAAAAACGATAGAAGAGTGTTATCTCAAAGATGGCAAAATCAAAATATCTTATGAAGATGAGATAGTTGATAAAGTGATAGAAGATGGGAAAATAACACTTCTTAAAACCAAAAAGTTAGAGATTAAAAACCCTTTTCTTATCTTTGGTGTAGGAATAAAGCCAAATATAGAAGATTTTAAAGATACACTAGCATCTAAAAAAGGGATTTTAACAAACCTTTATATGCAAACGCAAGATGAAAATATTTATGCAGTTGGTGAGTGTGCAGAGGTTGAAGAGTTAAACTTTGTAGCAGGTCATGTTAAAGAGTGTACACTTCAAGCTGATTGTGCTATCTCACATATAGTGCAAAAAGAGCTTCAAAAATTTGAACTTGAGATTAGTATAGATATGTTAAAAGTTGGAGAGTTTGATTTAGTTGAAGTAAACTCTCCTAAACACAAAGGCGATTGTGAAAAGGTACTTATTAGTTCTAAAGAGGATAGTCGAATTGATGAGTATTTTTTACAAGAGAGTAAACTCCAACGATTTATAGGGATAAACTCCAATGTAGATGTTGGCTACATCCAAACACTCATACAAAACGAAGAAGAAGTTGATATAAACTACCTTTATGAAAACAGATTGGTGGGTGAGAGAGGACGGCTTATATGTAGTTGTGAGCATATCTATCAGCAAGATTTAGTAGATATAGTTGTGCAAAATGGTGTAAACTCATTTGAAGAACTTGGAGCTTTTAGTGAAGCTGGTCGTGTATGTGGTAGATGTAAAGTTATGGTTGAGGATATTATAGAAAATTCTCAAAAACTGATAGACCCAAATATGCCACATAAAACCCCTCAAGATATAGCAAGAGAAAAAGAGATTGCCAAAGTTCAAAAGCGTATAGAAAAATTTAACTCCATAAACCCACGAAACACTCTTACAAGTGAAAACTTAGAGGATGCACTAGACTCCCTAGAGATTGCAAAATCGGAAGTAAACAGCTGGATTTCGATGGTAACGGCAAATATGCAACTCCATCCGAACTTTGAGAATGTTGTTGAAGATGGTATAAAAACACTTAATCGTGTCCCTATCGTTTGGTTAGAATTAGCTGATTGTAGTGGAAATTCTGAAGCATTTATCAAGTCTGCAAATCCCTCTATCGAAGAGTTAATATTTGACTATATCTCTTTAGATTACCATGAACTACTTATGAGTGCAAGTGGTGACCAAAGTGAATCTATCCTAGAGGATATTATCCAAAACCAAAAGGGTGAGTATATTCTAATAGTTGAAGGTGCTATCCCTATGGCGATGGATGGTAAATACCTTCGCATAGGTCCAAAAGGGGAAACAGGTATAGAACTACTTAGAAAATGTGCAAAAGATGCTGCACTTGTTTTAGCTGTTGGTTCTTGTGCTTTAGATGGTGGTATAGTAGCAGCCGAGCCAAATCCAACTGGAGCTGTTGGTGTCTCAGAAGCACTCAATCGTAATGACATCATCAACCTCCCTGGATGCCCAACAAACCCAACAAACATAGTAGGCACACTTCTTTCATATCTTATGTTTGAAGAGCTTCCTGAGCTAGATAAATTTAACCGTCCATTATGGGCTTATGAGGGCAGAGTTCACAATAACTGTGAGCGTAGAGGTCATTATGATTTAGGTGAGTTCGTTCAAGAGTGGGGAGATGAGGGAGCAAAAAAAGGGTTCTGCCTTTTTGAGATGGGATGTAAAGGTCCCTATGCAAATGTAAATTGTCCCACAATGAAGTTTAATCAAGGAACAAGTTGGCCTGTTCAAGCTGGGCATGGTTGTATGGCATGTACTGAAGTTGGCTTTGTAGATAAGTTTGCAAATGAGAGAAAATATGTTCAGAAATAAGGCAAAAAAATGAAAAAAATCGTAATAGACCCTATAACTCGGATAGAGGGACACCTAAGAGCTGAAGTTGAAGTTGATGATGATGGTGTAGTTCAAGAAGCATGGATAAGTGGGCAACTTTTTCGTGGGATTGAGATTATTCTTAAGAACAGAGACCCACGTGATGCTGGGCTTTTAGCTGGTCGTATCTGTGGAGTTTGTACAAACTCTCACTTTAGAGCAGCCGTCACTTCTGTTGAGGATGCTTACTCCTTAGAGTTACCAAAAAATGCAGAGATTATCCGTGACTTGATGGCGATGGCTCTTTTCATACAAGACCATGTGGTGCATTTTTATCATCTTCACTCTCTTGATTTTGTAGATGTAACCTCAGCTTTAAGTGCTGATGCTAAAAAAACATCGAAAGAAGCACTCAAATACTCAGATGAGCCATTTAAAAACTCCCATACACACTATGAAGCTACACT
Organism: uncultured Sulfurimonas sp.; assembly: GCA_964404655.1. Classification (GTDB taxonomy): domain Bacteria; phylum Campylobacterota; class Campylobacteria; order Campylobacterales; family Sulfurimonadaceae; genus Sulfurimonas. Next base: position 12,403 of record CAYOKX010000056.1, read on the forward strand.
TACAAAACTTTCCAAATTTGTAAAAGCTGGAAAACTTGGACCTTTCGCAAATGGTTACTGGGGTCATAAGGGTTATAAACTCTCTCCTGAACAAAACCTTATCATCATCTCTCACTATCTTGAAGCACTTAAGTTTCAAACAAATATCTCAAAAGCTGTTGCGATATTTGGTGGAAAAACACCTCATCCTCAAAGTATCGTAGTTGGTGGTGTAACAAGTGTTGCTGATATGCTAAATCCTCAAAGATTAAATGATTATCTATTCATTATCAAAGAAGCAAAAGAGTTTATAGATAGAGCTTACCTTCCAGATACAAAACTTTTAGCATCTGTTTATAGAGATGATATAAAAGCTGGAATTGGTCGTGCAAATGGAAACTTTATGTCTGTTGGTGGTTATGAGTTTGATGATAAAAGACTCTTTAATGATGGGATTATCTATAATCACGATTTTGATAATATAGAAGATTTTGATGAAAATAAGATAAGTGAAG
>CAYOKX010000057.1:0-12886 GCA_964404655.1 uncultured Sulfurimonas sp.
AGTTTTGATAGTACAAAAATTCAAGACTTACAAAATATCTATACAAATCTACTATTTATAAAAAATGAGATTACACAGATAATAGAGAAGGAAGAACTCCTCTCTACCTCTTAAATTTCACTATAATAAACATCACCAAAAGCCAATGTGGCCTTATCAAGATAAAGTTTAAGCTCATTGTTTGTTCTTACCTTTTCATCTTCTGTTAACTCTTTAAACCATAAAACATTTGGTACACTATTTCTAAGAGTTGTACTATACTGTTTTTTATGTAGTTTATATGAGATAGCTCCATACACTTTTCTATGTGCATAACCAGATATTCGAACATCTAAATTATCAAAATTCTCTTTTATATATGCTAAATCTTTTTTTGCTACTACTATTTCATCATCTATATTTTTCATAATAGCATCTATTTTTTCTTGTGGAATAGCTTTCAGCTTACAACTCTCTAATGTCTCTTTTTTAATTCTATTTTTCCATTTAGCAAACTTACCATCTAAACGAGCTAACACTTTCTCTTGGTCATTTACTTGTTCCCATTTTTCTCTTACATAGAGTTTATAGTAGTGAGAAGGTTCAAGAGGATTTATAATCTTTACAATATTTGAAAGACTATAATGTTTATAACTTGGTAAATCTCCATACTCTCGTTGTAAAATCTGTTCTAAAGATAAGATACTATCTATCTGTTTATCATTAAAAATATATAGGTCGCTATTTTGGACTACTTCAGGGGTAAAATTTTTGATAAATTTGTTAAAATCACTTTTAACATCATCAAATATTGTTGTATCAACTTTCATAAATATAAACCTTAAAAAGGGGAGTTATTTTAAATAGGAGGGGTGGATAAAAGAGTTATATATACTCTTTTATCTCTTTAACTAATCTTGCTACTTGTTCTCTATAAGCATCACTAAAATCACCATAGCTCTCACCTTGAGTCTCTTTGATAGATTCTTTCATTGTTGTTGTATTTGCTTGTAATTTTAAAGCACCAATACTTCCTGAAACACCTAAAACATCATGTAATAAACCATTTAATTTATCAAACTCTTCATTAATAACTAAATCATCTACTACATCTGCAATATTTTCATAAGCTTGAATAAATGGAGTTAAACCCTCTTCTTTGTAGAAATCTTCATCACCACCAAAAGTTTCTAAACCTTGTTCGATATTTAACTCTACAAATTTAGATGCAGATGCCGAACTTGTTTCTACAACTACCTCTTCCTCTGCTCCAGCCTCATTTAAAACACCATAAGCATAAAGAACATCATATAAAGAATCCATTTTTAATGGTTTAGCTAACTGCTCTTCCATTCCAGCTTCACGCATCTTACGAATATCATCAACAGCAGTATCACCACTTAATGCAACGACTAAAATATGTTCATAGTTAGGATTGGCTCTAATAATACGCGTTGCTTCAAATCCATCTACATTTGGCATATGTGCATCCATAAGAACTATATGAAAATCACTATTTTTTTCTAAAATATCTAGTGCTATTTGACCATCATCAGCCATAGTAAGTTCCATACCACTATCACCCATTAGACCTTTAATAACCTTTTGGTTAATCATATTATCTTCAGCAACTAAGATTTTTGTTCCTGCAAATATAGTAAGGTCAGCTTTTACTATTTTTCCATGAGCTGGAACATCTCTTTTTGTAACTTTCTTTGCAGTTGTTGATGCTATCTTAATCTCAATAGGAGCCTCTTTTTCAACAGGTGCAGGTTCCTCTTTTGTTACAACCTCTTCAACAATAGGTTCTTGAGTTTTCTCCTCTTTAGGAGCCTCTTTCTTCTTTACTTTTCCTTGAGGAATATCTTTTTTTGTATTTGCCTCAGTAGCTAAATCATCTAAATTATCATTTTGTTTCTTTTTCATAACAAAAAATAAAATAGCAGCAATGACTACAACTCCACCACCTATCATAGGTATCAGTAAATCTTCCATAATCCATATCCTTTATCAGTTTAATTTTTAAAAATTATATATAACTATATCTTTTTTTAGCTTTGTCTATCGTATTTCTTTAAAAAAATAGATATTAACTTTTAAACTGTTACAAAATTTAGATTAAAAACTATAACTAATATCGGCAAAAATTCTATCGTTATCTTTTACAGCTTCCATAAAAACATTATCTCCACCTATATAATCAACTACACCTATATTTGAAGTAACACCATCCATAATATCTATTTCACTCCAAACTCTTACAAATCCACCCTCTTTGAAAGATGAACCAAACATTGTTCTAAGAACTGTAAGTTGTATAGAATCATTAGAAAAAGAGCGAGTAATTCGAACTGCTGTTTGAATATCATCCTTTTCAGAACTTATCTTGTTTTCATAATCAAATATATGTCTATCTGCAACTTCTAATGATAAAACTGTATCTTTTATACCCATATAATCAAACCCTATAAGCATATCTAAACGATTTTTCTCATCTATAACTTGATTATAGTTTATACCACTCAAAAAGGCTACTTCACTTTTAAGTAACCAACTTCCTGTTGCAATATTTACTGCTGAACCTAACATTTGAATAGTGGAAACCTCTCTTGTTTTGGTTACTTGATTTATATGCCATCGTTGGTCAAGAACATCTGCTCCATAAAACGATAAATCCCATCCTGAAAAAACACCATTAAAAGCCAAAGCATACTCTATATTTTCTAAGCTAGAAGATGGTGTATCTAGCTCCATAAATGGTTTTCCTTTTACAGAGGGAAAGAGAGTATCTACTGGAAAAAACTCCCCTCTTGGTGCAGATTCTATCATCACTCTATTTTCGGCAATAATCATTCCTGAAATATTCCAATTTCCAACATAATAATCAAACTTTGCCATACCAACACTCAGTCGTAAATCTTCTATATCTGTCATTCCAGGAGTACGGTTATCAAGTGGATTTATAACATCGGTGATACGAATACTATCTGATTTTCCCCAAACAACAATCTGTCGTCCTAATTTTAAATCTAAACTGTTAGTAAGACTTCCTTCTATATAGGCATCTTTTATCATTATATCTGTTTCATAACTCTCTAAAACATCATCATTAAAATCTGTTTTTGTTCGTAAAGCATAAACACTATCATAATAGGTATCTGCATCTACTTTTAACTTCCAACTATCAGATATTTTATACTCTACATTTACACTTAAAGATATTTGTGCTTGATTAAATCCACCATATTCAACACCATCAACTTTATGTTTTTTATATCCATAGGCTGTTTTAAAAGCTATATCCCCTCCAACTGTAAGAGGAGAACTTTTTTGCACCTCATCATCTACACTCTCTTGTATATTCTCTTCACTATCAATCATCTCTTCACTATCAAACCCATCTAAATCCATATCAAAACTATCATCTGCAAAGGCTATGTTTTGTAAAAGTAGTGTTGAAAGTAAAGATGATAAAAAAAGTTTTTTATTCATTGACTATAACCCTTTTTGAATTGTACGTGTAGTAAAAAATGACTCTTTAAGATTTTGATTATATTTAATATCTGAAAATTTAAAAATAGTTTTATGCAAAGTTTTTTTACCCTTTTTTGTTATCATCTGCATCTCGGTAGCTGTCCAGATACCATCTATCTTTTTTAAACCTTTCACTTTCATATATTTTAGTTTTTTACCAGCTTTTATATAGTTAAGTGCTTGTACTATTACAAAATTATCTTGACGTACAAAAACGATAGATTTAGTATATCCAGTTTCATCCACAGTTTTTTCACTCTTAGGTGTTACTAACATCTGCCAAGTCATATGACCAGCTACTTTTCTCTCTTTCATGATTTTATAAGTGTAATCTTCTACATTTCTTGATGTCATATCAGAGTATGTAAAATCACTTCCCATAAATGATGAACTTTTATCACTTGATGCTATACGTTTTACTTTTTGAAGTTCAGGAAGATACAACCATTGGTCATCATCTCTTGATGAATCTTCAAAATCATGTGTTAAAAATGCAGTATTTTTTACATCAGCTGGAGTTAAAAAGAACATAAGTTTAAGTTTATCTTCACCTTTATCTTTTGTAAAGGTCTTTAAATCTCTTATACGCTTATGACCACTTTTATCTATTAAAATCATCTTCATCTTAGATGTTGAGTTATCTCCATCATCTCTATCGTGAACTTTTTGTGCTATCTCTTGACCTGTAATTGCCATCAAAGAACTAAGTGTTAAACTTGCGAGTAATATCGTTTTTAAAATCATTTTCTTTTCCTTTATATCTATAAAAATTGATTTTAGAAATATAGCAGATGAGGATTAAGGGAACGTTAACTTCAAGTTAAAGGGTAATCTCTAAAAATAGAAATATTTTCCCTTTCCAGCTTTTTTTGCACTATACATCGCAACATCAGCAAAATGGATAAGCTCTTTTTGTGAAGTTGTATCTTGAGGATATGAACTTATTCCTATGCTACATGTTATTTTTATTGTAGAGTTTTCATATTTGATAGCTGTTGATGAAGCTTTTAAGATTTTTTTTGCAAAATCATCTAATGCTTGTTTATCTCCTATTCCTTCAACTAAAAGTGCAAATTCATCTCCACTAATACGAGCAAATGTATCCTCTTTTCGTATAATATTTTGAATATTTTTTGCTAAACTATGTAATACTACATCCCCTCCTGCATGAGAGTACATATCATTAATATTTTTAAAATTATCTAAATCTATAAAGAAAAGAGTTACTACACTTTTTTCTCTTTTAGCTTTACTTAAAGCCTGTTCAACTCTTAGGTCAAATAAAAATCTATTTGGTATATTTGTCAAAGTATCATAATGTGCCAACTGATATAAACTCTCTATCTCTTTTTTTCTAATACTACTTGCATCTAATCTATTTTGTAAAATTTTAGCAATTTTATTGAGTTGTTCATATACGATAGTAATATCGATAGGTTTTAATACAAAATAATCTACTCCTATATTTATAGCTCTTAACAAAGTTTTTCTATCATCAAATGCTGACATAATCATAATCGGCTTATCTCTATCTCTATTTTTTATCTCTTGAGCCATATCTAAACCATCTAAAAGAGGCATAGTAATATCTGTTAAAATAATATCTGGATTTTTTGCCTCATAAACAGCTAATCCCTCCTCTCCATCATAAGCTTGATAGAACTCTTTCACATCATCTTGTAACAATATTTTCATCTGCTCTTGCGCTTCTTTATCATCTTCAACATAGAGTAAAGTAAAATTATTAATTAACATCTTTTTTCCCTTTTAGCACTATTGTAAAAACAGCTCCATCTTTATCATTAGAAACTTTTATTTTTGCATTCATCTGCTCTTCTATAATTGTTTTAGACATATACAATCCCAATCCTGTACCATTTTTCTCTTTTTTTGTTGAGAAGTATGGGTCAAAAATATTATCTATAATATCGGCTGGAATGCCTCCTCCATTATCTTTAACACGAATAGTAATCTCTTCATTTTCCTCCTCTAGGGAGATAACTATTTTTTTATCCTCTGTTTTTTCAATTAATATATCTTTAGCATTATTAATTATATTTATAATCGATTGAGAAAGTGCATTTGGAAAACCAACTACAAAATAAAATTTTGTTTTATCTACATTAAATTTTATATCAATATCATGTGTTCCATAAATTGGTTGTGTCATCTCTAGTAAACTCTTGATAACATCTTTTACATCAAACTCCTCTTCTATCTTCTCTTCTCTAAAAAAATCTCTAAAATCATCGATAGTTCTTGACATTAAATCTATCTGCTTTTTTGAATTATCTTCAAAATATTGCAGTGCATCATCATTGAATTGACCCTTTTTATATTTGAGTAATAAAAGCTGATTTACTAAAGAGAGATTATTTAAAGGTTGTCGCCATTGATGTGCTATCATATTTATCATCTCTCCCATCTGTGCTAAACGAGATTGTTGCATCATCATAAGTTGTTGCTCTCTATTTTTATCTACTTCAGATGCTATTCTTTTTCGTAAATCTTTCTCATAAGATGTTCGTTCATCAAAGAGTATACCTACTATTAAAACAAGTGAAGTATGTACTAAAACAAAAAGATTATAGTTTACAATACTCTCAAACATAGAGTTTGATTGAAATATAGTTAAACCAAGATAGATAGAGCAAGATGTAATAATAGCTACAACTATACTCATAAAAGTTCCATAAATCATACCTTTTTTAGCTAAAACATATATGATAGAAGGGATATTAAAAATCAATAATAGAAATGGATTTGTTGTAATCATATACTCTAAAAAACAGTTATATAATCCAAAAGCTGTCCCATATAATAAGATACTCCAATAATCAATTTTTGCACTATGAGAAACTAACAATAAAATAAATGGTGTAAAGAGTAACTGTCCCATCACATTACCAAACCACCAAGAAAATATTGTCATCATAAAACTATCAAGAGTTATTGCTCCATTTAAGAGTAATACAAGTGAACCAAATAAAGAACTAAAAATTTGAAGAACAAAGACAACAATAATAATCAATCCTAAAATATCTCGTAAAGTTTTTAATTTAATATCGATATGAAATCGTTTAAAAAGCATTATCCCTAATAGTGCTTCTAATGAGTTGATGAGAGATATTTCTAAGGCTATAAAAATACCCATATTGTTTATATATGCCAATATAAACTGTCCTATAAAAATGCCTATCACTACTCTTTTTCCAAATAAAAGAGCAAAAGCAAGAGCAATACCCTCTGGAACAAAAACACCAAGGTTCACTATGTTTACACCATGAAGCAACTCAAGACTAGCTACACCTGTAATAAAATATAAAAAAGCTAAAAGAGCGATTAAACCAAAAGACGTCATATCAAATTTTTCTCTATAAGTAAACATCTATTATCCTTTTCTTTCTATTAATGGTTCAGGTTTACCAAAGTAATATCCTTGAGAGTAATCTACACCTAAAGTTTTTACAATATTAAAAATAGATTCATTTTCTATATATTCTGCTATTGTTTGTATATTTTGCTCTTTTGCAAATGTAACTATACTTTTAACAGCAGAAAGAGAGTAGCTACTTGTTTCTATATCTCGAATCAAACATCCATCTATTTTTAATATATCTGGCTGATAATCAAGTAAACGTTCATAGTTTGAATACCCTGCTCCAAAATCATCTATCGCAATTTTTACACCATAACTCTTTACAGTTGTAATAAACTCTTTAATCACATCAAACTCTTTAACACTTTCATCCTCTAAAAGTTCAAATACAACTCTTGAAGCATACTCCCTATTTTTTTCTAAAAGTTTAAGAATACTCTCTCTAGTTGTTTTTTGCTCAATATCTATTGCCGAGAGATTAATAGATATATCTACATTACAATTTTTTAATATTGAAAAAGAGTGTTCCATCACAATATTTGTAATTTTTGGATAATAATCACTTTTTTTCGATGTCTCTAAGAAAAAATAGGGGGAGATAACTTTATTATCACTATCTATAAGACGAACAAGAGATTCATATTTCACTGTCTCTTGAGTTTTATTATCAACAATAGGTTGAAAATAGGATACTATTCTTGAATCTTCTATTGCAGATTTAATCATATGAATAGTTTTCATATTCTCTTTAGCTTTAACTAATTCCATATTTGCTAAATTGTTTGCAATAATAAAATCTTTTTTTCTTTTTAAAAGATGTTTAATTCCTATTTTAGCAGACTCTAAAATCTTCTCTTTTTCATATACTAATGAGATTAATACTCCCATATCATAAGCCACATCGGCTAAATCGATTCTATTTCCCCGTATCATCTCTTGATACTTTTTAAGAGAGGCTATAAAATGTTCTTGCGTCTCAAAATATTTTTTATAGTCTATTAAAAAAGCATACTCTCCATTACCCAATCTATATATAGTATCAAAATCATAAAACTCTGAAAATATCTGTTGAAGATATATATGTGCTTTATCTTGTATAATCTCTACTGTTTCATTATCATAAAACTCCTCCATCATCTCAAACTTATCAAGTTTCATAAATATAAGAATTGGCTCTTGAAAGTTTTTAATAGCATTGGTAAGCTGTTTTATTGGATTCATAATATCTGTAATACTATGTCTTAACGAGATATACTCTAAAATATTACCATCAAGGTCAATAATTGGCATTATTGTACTATCTACATAATAGCTTTTAGAATTTTTTGCTCTATTTCTAACTATTCCCTGCCAAACCTGCTTATCCTCTTTAATTGTTTTCCACATATTTTCAAAAGCATCAGAAGGCATATCTGGATGACGTACAATATTATGATTTTTACCAATAAGCTCCTCTCTTGAATATCCAGATATATCACAAAAAGCATCATTAACAAATGTGATAATTCCATTTATATCTGCTTTAGAAACGATAGAGCTTCTATTTACAACCTCTTGATACTCTTTTAAAAAATGGAGATTCTTTTTGGATTCTCGCATATAATTACTTTTTTGTGTAACACTATATATAACATTAAGCAGTTGTTCTATCTCTATCGGTTTTACAATATAACCACTCACCCCTATATGAATACTTTTTATAAAAAAATTCTCCTGATTATTTGCAGAGAGTGCTATTAAAGGTGTTTCTATATCTATTTTTCGAATCTCTTCACACATCTCTAAACCATTTAAGTTTGGCATATTTATATCTGTAATTACTAAATCAATATTATTTTCTTTAAACTTTTTCACTCCATCCATACCATCAGTAGCTACAATAATAGAATCAAAGAAATCTTCTAATATCATTAAAGTCATCTCTCTTGCATCTTGATTGTCTTCTACATAGAGTAGTTTTAAACCTTTTGTATTTGCTATCACTTTATCTATTTCAATCATTATTATTTTCCTATAAATAGTATCTTTTATATTTTAAGATTATATCCAACAAATCTGTGTAGAATTACACTCAAATCTGTTGAATCTGTGTTTTAGAAGGGTATGTATGGAAAAAATTAAAATAGTTTTAATCGAAGATGATGAGTTAGCATCAGAACTTATATCTGGTTATCTTAGTGAATGTGGATTTGAAGTAAAAGCCTTATATACGGCAACGGATGGAATATCTTATATTAAAAACAATCATTGTAATCTTCTTATTTTAGATATAAATTTACCAGATTTTGATGGTTTTGAGGTTTTAAAAACACTTCATAAAGAGTTCTCTCTTCCTATGATTATAACAAGTGCATATAGTGATACACCCTCAAAACTGTTATCTTTTAAATATGGTGCGATTGACTATATGGTAAAACCACTTGATTTAAAAGAGTTAGAAGCTAGAATATGGGTACATCTCAGTCACAACACACAAATTAAAACACAACAAGAGAAACAACTCTTTGAGATAAAGAGTTCATCGATATATTTTAAACAATCTCCTCTTAATCTAACAACAATAGAGTTTGATATACTTTCCCTTTTAATCAACAATAAAAATCAAGTGATGAGAAGAGATGAATTAGTTAAATCTCTTTCATCTATAAGCTCCTCTCGTTCACTCGATAATCATATTAAAAATATACGAAAGAAAATAGGAGATAATGGAAACAAAGCTATCTATCTTAAAACAGAGTATGGTGTTGGGTATTTTGTATAGGTTTTAAGAATTTCCCTCTGTTCTTTATCTTTTAAAAAAGAGTAAAAAACTACTCTTTTGCACCCTTAATACTATCTTTTGTTATTAAAGTAAGTAATGCAGGTCCTAAAATAATATTCGCTATAAGAGCTATACTAATCGCTCCACCAGCTAATATACCAAAGTTTATTAAGTTTGTAAGTGAAGCAAACATATACACATAAAAACCAAGAGAGAGAACAATAGTAGTTGCTATTAAAGCACGACCTGTTCCTAACATCGTCTGTTTAACAGCCTCTTTTGTATCTAAACCTTGATGATGATATTTTGCAAAGTTATGAAAAAAGTGTACTGTATCATCAACACTTAAACCTATAACTATCGCACCTACTAGCATAGTGAACATATCAAGTGGCATACCTACCATAGACATAAAACCTAATGTTAAAACAACTGGAAGGACATTTGGTATCATACTTGTAAGCCCTATCTTAACACTTCCAAGAAGTATTATCATCATAATAGCTATCAGTCCAAATGCTACAATATAACTCACCGCCATAGAACTCATCGCAGCTGAAAGTGTTCTTTGAAAAAGTGGAACCATTCCTGTTATAGTTATCTCTATATCATTACCAAGTTCAGCTCTCATAAGAGACTCTAACTCATCACTTAATGCACCATACTCTCCAGCTTCCATCCAAGGAAGTTTAAATGTCAATCTTACTTTACTCATAGAACTATCTACTAAATCCTCTAAATCATCACTTCCACTATTTTCAAATAGTAAAAACTCTTGAGGAATTAAAGCATCATTTGTTGTGATAGCATAATATTTTTGCTCATTGTTATGTAATGCTCTATGAATCTCTTTTAAAACCTCAGCAACACTCCAACCTTTTCCTACAAAATAGATATCGTTCTCTATCATTTCAGCTTTTTTTCTAATAGTATCTATCTTTGTAAGAAGTTCTGAGTCATAAATACCATTCTCTTTTTTAGTATCTATAATAACCTCCATAGTAACAGAACCTTTTAACTCTTTATCTACCTTTGCTGTTGCAAGTTTTATAGGAGAGTTATCAGGTTGCCAACTTAAAGGGTCATGTTTAAAATCTACACTTGAAGCAAAATATATCCAAACAACTGTAATAACTCCACTTACCATAACGATAGCTTTAGCATTTCCTACACTAAAATTAGCGATAGCAATTAAAATATTATCCATCATCTTTGATTTTTGAACAACTTGCTCTTTAGCAGGTTTGATTGGTAATATTGCTAATATTGCTGGAAGTAAAACAAGTGTATTTACAAGGGCAAACATAACACCAAGAGCAGCAAATACTCCTAAATCAGCAATAGGAGCGATAGAAGCAGTTGAAAATGAAAGAAGTCCAGCAGCAGTAGTTAAAGATGTCATAATAATAGCTAAACCAGAATGACCTAAAGAGTACGATATAGCTCTGTTCTTATCTCTATTTTTATTCAAATCTTTAAAGAACATCGAAAGAAGATGCACAACAGCTCCTATACCAACAGCAAGTAAAAATGATGGTAAAATCTGAGTAGGAATAGTAATAGGAGTACCAGAAAGAGCCATAGCACCAATAGTCATTAAAAGTGAAAGAACAACTATAAATATAGGTAAAAGAACTGCACTAATACGACGAAATACAATAAACAAAAATATCATCATCATAAGCAATACAAGTTTTACAAATTTTTGCATATCTTTTTGAACCGATTTTTTATTATAATCATTTACAGCCATTGAACCTGCAATAAACAGATTAAAATCTTCCGAAGAATATTTTTGTAAAATAGCATCAGTCGCTCGTACCATCTCACTTTTAGAGGTATCTAATAAAAATTCAGCCTCTGCATTTGAACTCTCCTCATCCTCTCCAAAACCATCTAACTCATCACCACCCTCAACACTCTCATAAGCATTAGGTTCTAAGATAATAGTTGTAAGAGTAAAATCTTCATTAAAAAGGAGATTTTTATACATCTCACTACTTTGAGCAAGTTTTTTGATAGCATCTATCTCCTTTTGATTCGTAGGAAAAGTTGCAAATAGGTCTTCAACTATTAGTTGGTCACCCTCACCTCTTGTATTTCTAGCATTTAAAAGTGAAGTAATATCATTTAAATGAGGAATATTTTCTTCAAGTTCTTTATGAAGCTTCTCTAATTTTTGCAAAGTTTCTAAACTAAAAAGATTTTTTGTTTCAACAATTACCATAATCTTTTCATCTTGTCCAAACTGCTCTTTAAAAGCCTCATAACGGATTAAAGCAGGGTCATTTTTATGTAAAAAACCCTCTGTTGAAGTATCTATTGTTATCTTTGGTAGATTTGAGATAAAAGCTATACTCATTAAAAGCATCACAACAATTATCTTTATTGGGTTTTGAGTAATTTTCACACCCATCTGTTCTATACGGTTTTCCGTTTTTGTTCGCCAGTTCATATATCAACCTTTTATATTAATATTGTAATCATAATATACTCTATGTTAGGTCAATGTTAACATATTGCTTAAGTTTTAAAACTAGAATGTCGATATTTCCTCTAATGATAATTTAACTAAAGGTATAATTTATGGATGGTTTAGCAAATGTTTCAACTCCACAACAATCTCAATTAAGTACAAAAACTTCAATAATAGAGAAACAAACACCTGAAATAGAGGTTCAAATAAAACCAAAAGAGAAAGAAGAGATTTCAAAAATAGATGTTTTACAAAAAATAGAAAATGATGATAGAAAGATAGATTTTACTATCAACTCGAAAGAGCAGATGGATGAACTTATAACAGAATTAAATGAAGCAGTATCACCAATGAATACAAGTTTAGAGTTTGGTGTAGATAAAGATAATATCTTTTTTGTTGCCGTTATGGATAAAGAAACAAACCAAATGATTCGTCGTTTTCCTGCTGAAAAAGCTGTCTCCTTTCTCTCTAAAATGCAAGAAGTAACGGGGATATTATTTGATTCAAAAGGATAACTTTTTCCTATATACTAACTATTTTTTAATGTTTTTTATGGTAAAATTGCGCAATTTATTTCTCTACATAAAGGTTTTTTTATATGAAAAAAGAAGTTAAAAAAGTAGTTCTTGCCTATTCTGGTGGATTAGACACAAGTATCATCTTAAAATGGTTACAAGATGAATATAATGCAGAAGTTATCACATTTACTGCTGATTTAGGTCAAGGTGAAGAGGTTGAACCTGCTCGTCAAAAA
>CAYOKX010000058.1:0-12337 GCA_964404655.1 uncultured Sulfurimonas sp.
CACCAACATCTACGAACATACCGTAACTAGTGATTTTTTTGATTGTACCTTCAACGATTGTATCTTCAGCCATTAACTGATCAATAATCTCTTTCTTTCTTTTTCTCTCTTCATTAAATAGTTTACGACGAGAAACAATAATAGAGTTCTCATTTTCATCAATTTTAACAACTTGAGCTTTGATTTTACGACCAACAACATCATCAGTATCTTTAAAAGCAGCTAAAGAACGTGGCATAAAGAAAGAAACTGCATCAGCTTCTACAACATAACCACCACGGTTTTTCTTAGTAATAATACCTTCAATAACTACATCTTCAAAATCTTCTTTGTTTGCATCAATAAACTCAATAGTTTTTTGTTGTTCTAAAACTTTTTTATAAGAGATTTTAGGACGTTCATTATAATATCCCATAATCATTACTTTGATTTTATCACCAACATTGAACTGAAGTTCACCATCAACACTAATCTCATCAAGATTAATAATACCTTCTAGTTTATCACCAACACCAACTAATGCTCTGTTTTCATCCGCTTGGATTTCAACAATTTCACCTTCTACTATACGGCTTGTCTCTTGTTTTTTTTCACTTGCAGCAAACATCTCTGCAAAATTTTCTTCTTCTTCAAATGATTCGTTATCGAACGCCATTACCTATCCTCTGTACATAAAAATTGCTATTAGTATACCTAAAAAAAAATTGTTTTTTTATTAAATAACTAAAAAATTAAAGATTAATCTCTTTTTCTATCGAATTTACAACATTTTGAATAATCCAATCAGGAGTAGAAGCCCCTGCACTAATTGCACAAAGCTCTTTTCCTTTAAACCATTCAAACTCTAAATCATTTTCATCCTCTATATGATAGCTATCTTTACAACTATCTTTTGCAATACCAAAAAGTTGTTTAGTATTTGATGAATTTTTTCCGCCTATAACTATCGTAATATCAGCTTTTTGAGCTATCTTTTTCACTGCTTCTTGATTTTCAAATGTTGCATTACATATAGTATTGAAAACTCTTACCTCTTTATAGCGTGGAATTAAATAGTTTGCTATCTCCATATAATCTTCTACTTTACGAGTAGTTTGAGCGATTAAAGCTATTTTTTCTTTAAGTTTTAATTTTTTTAAATCTGTAACATCTGTTACCACACTTGCACCATGTGTTGCATAAGATTTTACACCTTTTATTTCAGGATGAATTTCATCACCAAAGATAACAACTTCATATCCAGCTTCACTCATCTCTTGTGCTATCTCTTGAGGTTTTGTTACAAATGGACAGGTAGCATCGACGACATTCACATCTGAAGCATGAAGTTCTGCAAGTTCATCTTTTTCTATCCCATGAGTCCGAACAATAGCTTTATCACCAGATTTAAAAGTTTCAAATGCTTCAACAAGTCCAACATTAAAATCTTTTTCAAGCCTTGCTATCTCTTTAGAATTATGAATTAAAGGACCATAAGTGGCTGAATTTTTATTCTCTTCAGCTATCTTAATTGCTCTCTTTACACCAAAACAGAAACCATATTTTTCAGCTAATTCTATCTTCATAATTAGTTCAACTTAAAATCTGTAATCTGCTCTAACAACTTAAAAAAGTTTGGAAAAGAGGTATTAATACAATCTAAATCTGTTACTTCCATTCCACATCTTAATCCTGCTATAATAAAACTCATAGCTATTCTGTGGTCACCATCACTATCAATTTTAGCTTTTTTTAATGTTCCACCGATTACTTTATAACCATCTTCATATTCATCAACTTCAATATTAGAAGCTTTTAATCCATTTACAACAGTAGAAATTCTATCAGATTCTTTTACTCGTAACTCTTGCGCATTTTTAATGACACTCTCACCATCTGCACAAGCAAAAGCTATTGATAAAGCTGGTAGTTCATCGATTAACCACGATATATTATCTTCAACAATTATACCTTTGAGAGGTGCATATTTTATACTAATATTCCCTATTGGTTCATATCTATCATCTTTTAAATCATAACTAATATCTGCACCCATTCTCTCTAAAGCTTTAAATGCTTCTATACGAGTAGGATTAAAAGTAACACCCTCTAAAATAATATGAGAATCTGGTGTAATAGCAGCAGCAACAGCAAAGAAAAATGCACTTGATGGGTCAGCTGGTACTCTTATTTTTAACGGTTTAAGTAACTCTTTCATAGGTTTAATAGTTGTTTTTAAACCATCAACACTAATATCTGCACCCATACCTTTTAACATTCTTTCTGTATGGTCTCGAGAGAGTTCAGGTTCTATATATGTACATTGACCATCTGCTCGTAATGCTGCTAAAATCATTGCACTTTTTACTTGAGCTGAAGCTATTTTACTCTCATAGTCAAATGCTTTTAATGAAGCACCCCTAATACTAAGGGGAGCTAAATCACCATCATTACGACCATCTAAATCTGCACCGATATTTCGAAGAGGTTGTGTCACTCGCTTCATCGGACGACGACGAAGATACTCATCACCCGTTAAAATAAAATGACCATTTGCAGAGCTTAATAATCCACAAAATAACCTCATACCTGTTCCAGAATTTCCACAATCAAGTATCTCACTACTCTCTTTTATCCCATCGGAACTTATTTTGATAGTTTCACCATCATCTTCAACAAGCGCACCAAGATTTTTAATAATCTCTAAAGAATTTAAGCTATCTTCTGCACGTAAAAAATTTGTTATCTCACTTGTACCCTTTGCTAACATAGCAAACATTACACTACGATGTGAAATAGATTTATCTGGTGCTATTGTAGATATAGTTAAATCAAATCTAGCACAAGGAGAAACAGTTACTTTGCTCATCGTAACCCTACCCCTAGTTCAGCATCTAAAACTTTTAAAATTTTATCCATAGCAGATGTGATATCTTCCTCTTCCAAAGTTTTCTCTTGTGATTGTAGTACAAAACGTAGAGATAAACTAATAGTATCACCTAACGATTCATCGCTATATCTATCTACTGGATAAAAACGAACAAGCTCATCAATATCACACTTTTCTATACTTTTTTTCAACTCTTCATAACTCATAGTTTTAGGAATAATAACACTTAAATCTCTAAACGAAACTTGATATTTAGAGCTATTTTTAGCTGTTTTCAGACTAAAAGGTATTTTGTTGAAATCTATTTCACACATATATGTATTATTTAAATCATAATCTTTTTCAACAGTTGGATGGAGTTTAAATAGTTCTCCAACAACTTCACCAGCTATTAATATCTCTGCTGTTTGATATGTATGTGAAAGAGTGTGTTGTGTTTCATATTTTCTCAACTCAAAATCACCAATAACATCACTAATCTTTTGTGTAAAAAATGAAAAATCTACCTTTTGTGGTTTTCCAGAATTTGCTAAAGATTCTAACTCTCTATCTCCACTAAATAAAAATGCCATCTTTAACGATTCTTCTCTTAAAGGTGAAAAAATAGACCCTACTTCAAAAAGTTTCACAGAAGGGTAACCATTTTTGATATTTAAAGATGCTGATTTTAATAAACCAGTTAAAAGAGTTGGTCTTAATGTATCTAATGTACTTACAATAGGATTAAGAATCTCTAATTCCTCTTTTGTTGTTTCAAAACTATATGATTGAAGCACTTTTTTCTCATCAAATACAAATTGTACCGTTTCAAAAAAACCACTTTGCACTGCACGATGTCTAAATATAGATCTCTTCTTATAATCAAAATAATCATCTTTTAATCTATTTTTTTCTATCAATTCAAATGGTTTTGATGGAATATTATCTATCCCAACCATACGAACTATCTCCTCAACAACATCTTGTTTATTTACAATATCATGACGAAATTGAGGAATAGCCACTACAAAATTATTTGTAGATGATTTTGAGATATTAAAACCTAAGTTAGTTAAAATTTTACTAATAACTATTTTATCGATTTTAGCTCCGATTATCTCATCAATCTCTTGCTTAGAGATACTTACAATAGTGTCTTTATATGTTTCACTTAATTCAATATTGCCAGAATAGATAGAAGAGTTTGAGTTTGATTTAATGATATTTAAACATAAAGACATTCCAACATCTATTTCTGGTTCACTTCCTCTTGAAGTGTTATAGAAAATAGAACCTGATTCAATCTTATTTGAGTGCATCTTTTTAGAGATAATATCTGGTGGAATATAACTTGCTTCTAAAAACACTATACCCTCGTCAGAGTTTACTTTCGATTTTTTCTCTTGTTTAACTCCAACAGTCGAAGCTTTTGAATTACCAAAAATACTTGCAAAACCATTTTCATCTCTATCTAGTTTTATTTTTGCTATTTTACTCTCTGCATCATAAAAGCAATCATTATTGTAAGCTTGTAAAATAACACCACTTGTATGTGTAGTATAGAGTAAAATAGATTCTATATCTGTCTCTTTTTTATCTTCAATTTGTGCTAATCTCAGTTTTACTATTAAAGGAACAGTTAAATCTTTTAAATCGATAGCTCTATAACGAAGTTTAAGGTCTAAATTTTTATCATGAGAAAAGTTTAAAATCCTCCCTATTCCTAATCGACCATCATTTTCATTTGATTTATAGTTACGAATAGGTCTATTAAAAGCTGCACTTAAATCTCTACATACACCCCTAATACTCAAACAATCACCACGATTTGCTGTAAGTTCTATCTCTATAAGTTCATCAGCTAAAATAATATTATTATTAACCTCTTCTCCTAACTTATATTTTCCAATACTATCATCTAACTCTAAAATACCATCCTGACAATCTTCTAGACCTATTTCAGTAGCAGAACATATCATACCAGCAGAATCTATACCACGAAGTTTCACTGGTTTTATCTTCATACCACTCGGCATCACTGCACCTAAAGTTGCAACAACAACATCAAGACCAGCTCTTACATTTGATGCACCACAAACTATCTGAACTGTTTCAGTTCCAATGTCTACTTGACAAACATTAAGTTTATCAGCATCTGGATGTTTTTCACACTCTAAAACATGACCAAATACTATGTTTTTTGGAATAGTATATTTTTTAACTCTATCTACTTCTAAACCTATCGAATTAAATGTTTTTGCTATCTCATCTGTTGCAATACCATCTAAATCTATCCACTCATTTAACCAACTTCTTGTAACTATCATTGAAACTGCTCCAGCAACTTAATATCTCCTTCAAACAAAGAACGAAGGTCTCCTATTTGATGAATTAACATCGCAAAACGCTCAACACCTAAACCAAAAGCATAGCCACTAACATTTTCATACTTTACAGCTTTAAAAACATTTTCATCAACTATTCCACATCCAAGAACCTCTAACCATCCTGTATGAGAACAAACTCTACAACCCTCACCTTTACAAAAAACACACGAGATATCAACCTCTGCTGATGGTTCAGTAAAAGGGAAAAAAGATGGTCTAAAACGAACCTCTACATCTCCAAACATATATTTTAAAAAATCTTCTAAAATATATTTTAAGTTAGCAAAAGATACTTTTCCAACTTCATCAACTAAAAGTCCCTCTATTTGATGAAACATAGGAGTATGAGTCAAGTCATAATCACGTCTAAATACCGCTCCTGGTGCTATCATTCTAATAGGTGGTTTTGTATTCATCATTGTTCGTATCTGAACAGGTGATGTATGTGTTCTGAGTAACATCTCATCTTTAAAATAAAATGTATCTTGCATATCTCTTGCTGGGTGATATTTTGGAAGATTTAATGCTTCAAAGTTATTAAAATCATCCTCTACCATACCACCTGTTTTAACAGCAAAATTCATAGAACTAAAATATTCAACTATTCTATCCATAGTTTCCATTACAGGATGTAAAGCTCCAGCTTGGTTTTTTGAACCATAAAGAGAAACATCTATCTCTTCAGCTTTCATCGCTTTTTGTAACTCTAATGTTTGTAGAGTTATCTTTCTTGCTGTAAATTCACTCATTAATGAACTTTTATGAGTATTTAAATCTTTCGCTATCTGTGCTTTTTCCTCTTTAGAGGCACTCTTCATTTTAGCAAATTCAGCTGCTAAAACTCCCTTTTTACCAAAAACAGATATTCGAATCTCTTCTAGTTTTTCAACACTTTCTGCTTCTTTTATTGCATCATACCATGCTTTCAAATAGAGTCTCCATTATCGTGAAAATTTATATAAAGATTATAGTCAAAAAGAATTTATATATAGCTTCATTTATTACTATTTTATATGATATAATCGACTAGTAAAAATAATAAAGGAGATAAAAATGTGCTTATTTTGTAAAATAATTAAAAAAGAGATACCATCAAATATAATATTAGAGGATGATAATTTTATCGCTTTTCACGATATAAATCCAAAAGCTCCTATTCATATATTAGCTATTCCAAAAATGCATATCGATAGTTTTAATGAGGTTACTCCTGAGATTATGTCAAATATGACCTCTTTCATTCAAGAGGTTGCTAAAGAGGTAAAAATAGATAAAAGTGGATATAGAATTATCACAAATATCGGCGATAATGGAGGTCAAGAAGTAAAACATCTTCATTTTCATATTTTAGGTGGTGCAAAACTAAAATGGGAACATATTAGTGATGCAGATACCGCAGGTCACTTTTAATCTAACCTATTTTTTAAAATTTAAATCTTCGATTATATTATTTCAGTTATAATAACTTAACTATTTTATTGGAGATTTTTATGCTAACAAATCGTATTAATACATTATCTGAGTCTATAACTATCGCAATTTCTACACTTGCGCAAGAGTTAAAGGCTGAGGGAAAAGATATATTAAGTTTTTCTGCTGGTGAACCTGATTTTGGAACACCAAGAGTTATTAAAGATGCTGCTATTGAAGCTATCAACAATGATTTCACAAAATATACTGCTGTTGATGGTATCCCTACACTTAAAACTGCTATCGCTAACAAATTAAAAAGAGATAACGGTTTAACATATGCTCCAAATCAGATTATTGTAAATAATGGTGCAAAACATTCACTTTTTAACCTTTTTTCTGCAACTATTGATAATGGTGATGAAGTTATCATTCCCTCTCCATATTGGGTAACTTACCCTGAACTTGTAAACTATTGTGGTGGTACTGTTGTTGAGATAGAAACTCATGATGTTTCATCTTTTAAAATAACTCCAGAACAATTAAAAAATGCTCTTACACCTAAAACAAAAATGCTTATATTGACAACACCATCAAATCCTACGGGAAGTGTTTATTCAAAAGAGGAACTATCTGCTTTAGGAAAAGTTTTAGAGGGAACAGAAGTAATTGTTGCTAGTGATGAGATGTATGAAAAACTTATCTATGAGGGAACTTTCACATCAGCTGCATCTGTAAGTGAAGATATGTATAAGCGTACTGTTACTATAAATGGTCTTTCAAAATCTGTTGCTATGACAGGGTGGAGATTTGGTTATATGGCTGCACACAATACAGAACTTATAAAAGCAACAAAAAAACTACAAGGTCAAAGTACATCAAATATTAACTCTATTACTCAGATGGCAGCTATTGTAGCACTTGATGGAAAAGCTGATGAAGATATAGAGATGATGAGAGTTCAGTTTAAAGCTCGTCGTGATGAAGCAGTAGAACTTTTTAATGCTATTGATGGTTTATCTGTTTTAAAACCAGATGGTGCATTTTATCTTTTTGTAAATATTTCAGAGATTTCAAATGATTCTTTAAAATTTGCTAAAGATTTACTTGCTCAAAAAGAGGTAGCAGTAGTTCCTGGTGTTGGTTTTGGGAGTGAAGGTTACTTTAGATTTAGTTTTGCAACAGATATTGAAAGTATTCGTAAAGGTATTAAACGTATTGAAGAGTTTGTAAAAGAGTTAAGAAAATAATTTTTTAGGAAAAATAGATACTGTCTTCAATGACAATATCTATTTTTTCCATCTTTTTTAGCTTTTAACATATTTAAATCTGCTCTATTTAAAAGAGTATGTACATCATCTCCCATCATATAAAATGATAATCCCATACTGATAGTTAAACTAATATTATGATGCCAAAGATGTGTGTTTACGGTTTCAAGTAACTTATTTGCTAACTCTATCGTAGATTCTGGACTACTATATCCTGTAAGAATAACAAACTCATCACCACCCCATCTTCCAAAGCTATCACTTTGTCTAATATTTTTACCGATTAGATTTGCTAATTCTATCAGTAAATCATCAGCTATAAGATGTCCATGACAATCATTTATCTGTTTAAAACTATCTATATCAAAAAATATAACTCCTACCGAATGTCCATATCGTTTAGAGATTTTTATAAAATTTTCTAGCTCTTGAGTAAGAAATTTTTTATTATATATTTTAAGCATAGGGTCCTGCTGAACATCCTGTAAAAGTTTCATCTTTTGTATCTCATAATGTGTTACATCTTGAAATAATCCTATAATATTTTCACTTTCACAAACAACACTTTCCCATTTTTTTGCTAGTATATGAATATATCTTCTCTGTTTATTCACAGTATCGATACCTACCATCTCATCTATAACATCCTCTTTATAGACCAATTTAGTAAATATACTTTTAAACCTTTCTCTATCTGACTCTATAACAAAATCGGAAAATATTTCATAAGTTACAACACCTTTTAATCCAAAAAGTTCTTTAATTCCATTTGAAAAATGGATATATTTTGAATCTAAATTCATATCCCAATATGATAATAGTGCTATTTTTTCTGCCTCTTTTAAACAGACCATAGATTTTTCTAATTGAAATTTATTCATCACTTTTTCATCTATTTCATCAAGAATAGAAAAAAGATGTTTTGCATTTATAGGTTTTTGAAGAAATTTATCAACACCAGCATCTATGGCATCCACTAAAAGGTCTGTGTGATTAAAAGCTGTTAAAAGTACAAATGAAACAAAAGAGTTTCTCTTTTTAATCTCTCTACACAAATCATTTCCATTCATGTTTGGCATCTTATAATCACTAACCACAAGATGAATTTTATGCTTTTTAAAAAGTTCTAATGCTTCTTCACCATCTCTAGCTACATATACATTTTTAACTTTATGTTTGAAAACCTCTTCTAATTGATCTCTTGTATCTGCATCATCTTCAACATACAATAGTGTTAAATTTAATAATCTCTTTTTCATAACTCTCTCTTATTAAAGATTATCATGAACTATAACTTTATTTCGTCCACTATCTTTCGCCTCATATAAAGCTTCATCTACTCTCTTTAAAAATCTTTCCGTTGATTCACCATTATTAAACTCTACAACACCAAAACTACTTGTAAAATGGGGAATACCCTCCTCATCTATCTCTTCAAGAGCTAGACGAAGTTTTTCTGCTATATTTGGAGCTATACTCAGGTTAATATTTGGAAGCAATACTAAAAACTCCTCTCCACCCCATCTTGCAAATATATCTTTACTTCTTAACTGTTGAGTAATTGTTTTAGAAAGAACTTTTAACACCTCATCACCTATATCATGACCATACGTATCATTTACATTTTTAAAATGGTCTATATCAAACATAATCAAAGATAGAGGGATATTATCTTCATCTGCTGAAAATACCAACTGTTTTATCTTTGCTAAAAAATAGTTTCGATTAAAGATATTTGTTAATTTATCTGTATTCGCTTCATAATAAAGTTTTTTCTGCTGTACCATCATATCTGTAATATCATGGAACTCTATTACAAATAATTTACTCTCTAACTGATATTGTCTTATGTGCAATTCAAAAGCATGTGCTACATTTTCACTATCAAGAATTGTTACACGTCGTGCTTCTACTGGTTGCTTTTTAAGGTAAGCTATCCAATTTTGAGACTCATCTATTTTATTTAAACTAAAAAAATCATCATGCTCTATAAAATAGCTACAAATACAATCACTTCTATCTGTAAACTCTTTTATCTCTATTAAGGCAAAGAAATCTAAAAATGCTTGATTTGCTATCTTAAGATTTTTTCCATCACTTAATATTAAAATATTAGCTTGTGCATTTAAAATTGCTTGTACTTTATCTTGTTCATTTTTTAGATTTGCTTTTTCCAATGAAACATTTGTTCTCTCTTTATGAATATAATCTATAAAACGATTAAATCCATAATATACTTGAAGAAGAACAGTGATAAACAGTAACATCAACAAAATAATAATTGTTCGTAAAAAGTGATAAAAACGATTTACATCTTCAGTAATATTAAACTGCATAACAGCTATACCTATCGAATTATCTTGATAATCTTGTATAAAATTATCTTTTTTTCCTATAATATAAAACTGTTCCTCATCCTCTAACTCTAAAAATTTAAAGTTCATACTTTTATATATATCTTTGTTTAAAAAACCATCTGTTTTATACTCTAATGTATAGTTATCTAACTTTTCACTTTTATTTATAAAGAAAGCTCCATCAACATTATTTTCAACAATAATCTTTTTCAATCTTTCAACAAATACACTCCCATTTATCCCTAACTCCAAGGCACCTATATATGTATCCTCTTTATTAAAAATAGGAATAGCTACTCGATATGTTAGTTTACTGTTTATCAGCGTTCCTCTTTCAAACCCTTTTGTTTCAAGATGATTTTTATGAATAAAATTTATCATTGGACGAATTTTTGTTAAATCATCATCATATTTTGTAAGATTATGTAATCTCAAAAAAGATGTTCCATCAGCCCTATGAAAGTGCATTATAGAATAGTTCAAATTTTTATCTTTCAGAAGTTTAAAAATAGGAAAAGTGTGTTGAAGTAACTCCTCTCTTTTATCTGTTTCAAGAGCATCAATAATAGCATCATTATTAAGCATATTTTCAATAATCATCATCATATCTTTATCTAAATCAGATTTAATCTGTTTCATCAGAAGATTTATTAACTCTTTTTTCTGCTGTATTTTACCTGTAAAGATAGCTTTTTCTTCTTTATATAAGACATAATAGAAAACTCCTATTAGAACTACAAAAACGGTAGTTATCCCTATAAGAAGCTTAATCTTTAAGCGTTGGTCGGTTAATTGCATAATTCAATTCCTATTTCTATAAATTTATTCTATATCCCTCTGCACGTAAACTATCTATAAGTTCAGATGGAAGGTGTTTACGAATCTCTTTAATATGAGAAGCTATTGTATTGACTTTCACATAATTATCTTCCCAAACTTCACTCATTAAAAGCGAATATGTTACAATACTATTTTTATGTTTAAGAAGTGTTGTTAAAATCTTTCTTTGTATCTTTGTAAGTTTTACAACCTCATCAAGAGAGTATAACTGCTCCTCCTCTATATTGAAAGAGATAGTTGATGTAAGTGCTATTTTTGTAAGCTTTTTACTATTTAAAAGCTGTTTAACTCTTAAATAAAGTTCTATCAAATCAAATGGTTTTTTAAGATAATCTGAACATCCTAAACTATATGCTTTTTCTATACTTTTAATATCAGTATATGCTGTCATAAATATTATAGGTATATCATTGTTAACTCTTTTTATCCATTGAATAACTTCAAATCCAGTAGCACCTGGAACCTCTATATCTAAGATAGCTATATCTGCATTAAAAGATGTTAATTTTAAAAGTTCTGAACCATCAGTATATGATTCAACACTTAACTCTTTGAACTCAAGATACTCCTTAATATTTGCATTTATAATATGTTCATCTTCCAATAAAATTACTTTCACAAAAACAGCCTTTAGAGTTTCGGGATTTTATATCTAAAACAGTTCTGAGCATCTTCAGATACAACTTCTGCTTCAATATTATATTCATAACAGATTGAAGCGACTATCTCCAAACCTATCCCCATCCCTACATTTTCAAAACCCTCTCTATATCCCTGTTTAAATATCTGCTGAGGATTTTCTATGGTACTTCCTCTATTGTTAGAACTAAAAATTATACTCTCCCTATCTTTAGATACAGATATTATCACTTGAGTATCTTTATAGGCATATTTAATCGCATTAGAAAGAGTATTGTCCACTATTCTTAAGAGGTCTAACTCTTTCATTTTTACTATCGCATCATCACACTTTCTAAAATCGATTGTAAGATTCTTACTCTTCTTAAAATAGTAAAAATACTCTATCCTATTTTCAATAAACTCTACCAAATCTATATCTATCAAATCAGCTTTCTCTTTTTGAGTTGATATAGAATAATAAAGGTCATCATAAACTGTTTGTAATGTTCTTGAAGCCACAGTAATAGCATCTGTATAACGATTTGTACCATTCTTTAAAATTTGCATCTCTAAAGATGTATTTATAACAGCAAGAGGATTATA
>CAYOKX010000059.1:0-12312 GCA_964404655.1 uncultured Sulfurimonas sp.
AGTTTGTAAAAGTGTAAGACCTGTTCTATCTTTTGCATAACATGCACGAGGAGAACTTTGTCCACCAAATGGACGTTGTGCAATTTTACCATCAGCAGTACGACTAAAAGCAGCACCCATTCTCTCAGCCCAACGAATAGTTTCAGGAGCTTTTTGACACATAAATTCAACAGCATCTTGGTCTGCTAAATAGTCAGAACCTTTTACAGTATCAAACTCGTGAAGCTCAACACTATCTTCATCACTAAAAGCAGCATTAACACCACCTTGAGCAGCACCAGAGTGACTTCTCAACGGGTGAAGTTTTGTAATTACGGCAACATTTTTGCCAGCATTTTGCAACTCTCTAGCTGCTGCACATCCCGCAAGACCTGCACCAACAACGATTGCATCGTATGTATAAATAGGAATACTCATTAACCAATCCTTTAAATTTAAGAACTAAAATATGGCTTATTCTACCCTTTTTAGGCTTTGTATAAGTTAAATAGATGGTTTGGGAGTATGAACTAAGAGTTTGTTACTATTTGAAGCAAGAAAAGTTAGAAAAAATAGTTTATTAAAAACATTATTTCAGATGATTTTTTTCGATGATTTTTATCTACTAATTTTAACTCAGTAACTATACTTGAAGATAATTTCATATAGTTGTGTAAACTGATATTTTTTTGAATAACTTCATTTGAAAAACTATTAAGTTCTAGCATCAATTCACTAATAAATCTATTGTTATAGTTGTATTCAAAACTTATCTCGGCTGATGCTAGATAGATAGGTTTTGTATTGTAATATATACCTGTTTTAAGATAGAATTGATAATCTATCAAACGATTTAACCTATATCTATACCCTAAACCATAGTTAAAATAGGTATAGAGTTTATCATCTTCAAAAACTCTTGCTGTTTCTATTTTTATTTTATTAATAGTTTCTTGAAAAAAAATATTTGAGACAGGCATCGCCTCAAGATTTAAAAGAGTGAGATGTTCTAATGATATTTTTTCACTTTTTTTTGTAATTGCAAAGTCTAATAGCTCAACAGTTCCATTTTTTTTGAAACTATCCATTAAATCAAATCTATCTCTATAAAGGTATCTATATCCTAGAAACACCTTATTAGAGTTATTACTATTGGAAAGAGTACCTATATAAAATTTGTGAAACTTATTTGATATAGGATTTTTATTTAAGACTTTGAGTTGTGAAAAATCTTTTGTTTGATTATATTTAAGTTTTAAAGCTATTAACTTCATAAATGGATAAAGAGATTTTTGAGTTAAACTCTCTTTGGTAGATTTAATCTCAAAATATTGAATTCCAGCTACTGTTATAAGATATTTAGAGTTTTTTGATAACATTTTATTTTTTGCAAATTTATTTACAGAGTATTGAAAATGGGTAATTTTAAATAAAATCTCCCGCTCTTTAGAGTTAAGCTGATTGATAATTGTATAAAACTGCTTTAGTTTAGAGTGTTTGGTCGTTATCTCTTTTATATAATTATATTTTTGTAGAAGATATATTATGTTTATAGGGATGGTAACAGAGCTAAACTCTTTTGAAAGTTTAGAGTTATATTTTGCCATATCTATAAGTTTGATAAGCTCGGAACTACAATTATGAGATAAAAAATAGTAATTTTCTTTACTGTTTTGTATCTCATAGAAATAAAGCATAATATTTTCTATCTCATCAGGAGTGAGGTGAAGTTCAAATGTTATTAAATCCCGAAACTCTCCAGAACGGTACTCATACTCTTTTGTAGAAAATGGCATAAAACTATATCCACTTATAAATCTGCCATTAATTCCCTTAAAAATATACTCTAAAGAGTTGATGTTATCTGGGATTTTTGCTGAGTAGTTTATGGCATAGGGGATACTATCTGTTTCTACTTTCATCATTGTATGACCAAATACAGAAGCTGGAGAGTCATATCGTTCAGAAGTAAAAACAACAGATAATTTTTTAAAGTGTAAATCTCTAAACTTTTCTAATAAAGAACAGCTTGGTTTTGAAAGGTTTAAATCTAGTTTTGAGTTGAGCCATTTATATCTAGCTGGATATTGACAGAGTGAAGTAGGGTCTGTTTGAAAGAGTGTAAGAGTTTTTTTTAACTCTTTTTTTGCATCAACAGTTGAAACTACTGTTTGAGAGTGTAGGAGTTTTAACCAATAATCATCTTGAGCTAAATTTTCATTAGCTTCAAGTGATATAAAGAGAACTATTACAATGAAAAGTAGATTTTTTATACTTTTCATATAAGGATTTTTAATATTCCCTCTTTTTTAATCTTTCTTTCAAATTTTTTAGTTTTGATTTTTGCTGATTGTAAGCTATCTTTTGAGATATTCGTTACATTAACTCTATTTTGAGCTACTATTTTTCCTATATGGTTTTTTGTTGTTAAAACAATAGTTACACTAGCAAAATTAGCACCTCTTAATCTTGGGTCAGAAGTTTTTACATTCTTCTTTTGAGCTTTTACAGCTACATCAACAATTAAAAGATTTGCTTTATTTGGTACACTATTTGGATTATTTACCATTGTTAATCCATAGTTAGAGATATATTTTTTTACAATATCTCTATAATAAGCAGATAATTTATTTCTACTTTTAACAGATAAAATAATATTTGCTTTTGCATTATCTAAATCTGTTTTAAGTGTAACAATTTTTGCTCTATATTGAGTGGAGCTAAATTTTGGATTAACAGATTTTAAAATCTCTAAAGTTGATTTTGTTAAAAGTGAATGAATCATTTTAGAGAGTTTTGGAGTGTTTTTAAGTAGGCTAAAAGTTCCCTCTGATTGCATCTGTTTAAAGAGAGTAGATGCTTTAGAAAAATCTTTATCTAAACCTCTTTTAAGTGTGTTAAACAGAACTTTTCTATCTACTTTTAAGTATGTATAAAATGTAGCATTTATAAATTTTGTTTCTATTGGTGTTACACCAGTGAATTTAATATTTTCTGTGCTTGATTTTAGATTGCTCTTTGTCTCTTGTGAATAACCATCTTTTGTTGTATCACTTTCATTCATCTCCATTGAAGATTCAATAGTTGTTGAGATAGTAGCAGAGATTTGTGCTAAAGCTTTTGCTGTTGCACTCTCTTTTGTAGAACCCTCACCAACACCATAGTAAAAACTTGTGTCAGCCGTAGGTGCAGAAAGATACCATTTTGGCATTGTAGGTTGAGGTTTTGCACCTCCACATCCTACAATAGATAAAATCATTAATGAAGCTAGAAATAGTTTAAAAGTTTTTTGCATTATTTAGTATCCTCTACACCCTCTAAGATTTTATTTACAATATCTTGATATTTACCAATCTCACTTGATTGAGAAAGAGCCATATATGTTCCAATAGTAATGTTTGGAAGAGCCATAATAGCTCCAATAGCCATACGAGAAGCTCTTTGCACTAAGAAATCTTTTTGATTACCAAGAAGATTTGAATAACCTTGAGCTTTTACAATGGCGTCAACTTCATCACCGATAGTACCATATCCACGAGTTAAACCGATAGTTGCAGATGTAAACATATTTACTGCACCACCAGCATTGTTATCTACTGTATCAAGAAGTTTCTCTAGTTTTTGTGCTAAAGGTATTTTTGATATATCAAAGTTTGATTCTAATGCTTCTGCACCACTCTCTAAAAGAGCTAAATATGTATCCTCTTTCTCTTCAAATATAGCTTTTTTCTCATCCTCTTGAACTTTAGCAACTTTTAGTTCAGCCTCTTTTTCAGCTGTTTGAGGATTATCTGAATTTTTATCATCATCTAACCATGCTTCAAGTTGTCCAACTTCTGATGTGGCATTATTTAAGTCATTTTTAGCTTCTTTCATCTCTTTACGAGCATCATTAACACTCTCTTTTAAATCTTCAGGAAGTAAAGAGATAACAGCTTCTACAACATTTCTATAAAAACCAGTTTTTGCTTCAATATCGATAATCTCCACTTTTTCATCATCTTTAAATGTAACATAAGTTTTCATATCTGTAATATCTGGAAAAACATTCATATCTGGAACATGAAAACCTGTATATCCATTTGCATTGTTTTTATAAATAACACTTGCTTCATAAAATAATCTTGCACTTAAAGGGGAAACAGCGATAGCTTGTCTTCCTAAAATATTATTTGTGATACTAACAGTAGAGTAGTAAGAATCATTTTGTACAGCTTCTGTTTGAAATGTAGCTTTGTAGATTTCAGTTGTAATTGGAGCAACTACTTTATCAACCCACTCAGCATCAGCAGATATAGGCATTCTTTCTAAAATATCAGTATTAATTCGTATTAAGTTGATACCTACATTTATTCTAGCTATTTGACCCTCAAATGTTGGAGTTTCCATCGCTGCACTGATAGACTCTGACGAACCCTCTATAAACCCTGAACCACTTGCTGCCATTGTTAATGATGGTGTTGCTAAAATAGCTGTCACTAAACTTAATTTAATACCTATGTTTTTAATCTTTTTTATCATATATTTGTACCTTTATAGAGTAGATTTTAATCTAATAGCTCATATTCGCTATTGTTATTCTGTTTTTGATTTGCTATCTGCTGTTTTGCAACTTTTTGAATTATCTCATAAAAAGCATCAAATTTCATCTTACCTTTTACGATAGTTTCATCTTCACTTCCACCCATCGCCATAGCTTTTTCATAGTTCTCTTGAGCTTTTGCAAACATCGCTATATTATCAACTTTTGAAGCATACCCTTCATAATAAACACCAAGGTTAAAATAGTAAGCTAAATCTTTTTCACCCTTATAGTTTTCCATCGCTTTAATAGCACCCTTAAAGTTTTTTGCTTTTGCATATTTTAGAGTGTATTGAAGTTCATCAGGCAGATCTTTTAGTTCTACTAATTTACTTGTTTTGATAGGAGATATATCTTTGATAATTTTTTTAGCTAAATACTCAGAAGCATCATTAAACATCTCAGTTTGAGAAGCGATACCCTGTAATCCAGCACGTGATTTTCTTAAAGAGTCATAACTATAAGGCTCAGAATAAAACTCTACACCCTCCTTACGAATCACAAAATTAACTTTTGTATGTAACTCTCTTGAGTTTTTTGTTTCTGTAAAGTTTAATGAAACTATCTGCATATCTAAAGAGATATTTGCACTGTCTTCTACTTGATTTAAAGAGATAAAATTTGTTTGGTTTATAAATTTTTTCACATTTGTTATAAGACCATTTGCCATATTTTTACTAGCTTTATCTTTGCCAACCACTTCACAGATATAGTTTACATCTTCAACCACTTGTAGATTGATAAATCCTTTAGATGAATCACTACTTTCAATCATCTTCTTCACTTGCTCCTGTTTTTTAGGAGGACTATATGTTTTAAGTATCAACTGCTCTTTAGCACAACCATTAAACAAAGTGATAGTTGCTACAACACTGAGTGATATTAAACTATTTTTTAATTTTAGCATCAGTTTTTAACCCTTTTTTTATTTGAATTTGTAATAGTATCGGAATATATTTTTATATAAAATTAATCATAGAATTTTTTACTTAAGACTCTTTAAAAAATCACTAATAACTCTTACACCAGCACCTGTACCACCATAAACATTACAATCCCAAGGAGTTTCTGTATACGCTGAACCTGCTATATCAAAATGTATCCATCTCTCTTTGTTTTCCTCTTTGATGAAGTTGTCTAAAAATAGTCCAGCTGTTATAGCTCCACCATAAGGTTTTGAAGAGATATTTGATATATCTGCTATGTTACTTTTTAACTGTTTTTTAAGATGTTTATTAAAAGGTAATGGAGCTATAAGTTCCCCAGAGTTATTTGCTGATTTGTAAAGGGCATGTTTAATTTTGTTGGAATGACCCATTATTCCTGTTGTATATTGACCAAGAGCTACCATACAAGCACCTGTAAGTGTTGCAAAATCAAATAGATAATCAGCTTCTACTTTATCTTGTGCATAGTCTAAAACATCTGCTAAAACTAAACGTCCCTCAGCATCTGTGTTACGAACTTCTATCGTTTTACCACTACGAGATACTAAAACATCATCAGGTTTATAAGCATCACCACCTATCATATTTTCTACTGCACCTATAAAAACATTTACTTCAACATCAAGTTTCAGTTCACTTACAGCTTTTATCATACCAAGAACAGCACAGGCTCCAGCTTTATCCATTTTCATAGTTACCATAGATGTAGCAGGTTTTAGACTTAGTCCACCACTATCATAAGTAAGACCTTTTCCAACTAAAGAGATGATTTTTTTTGCATTAGCAGGTTTATAGCAAAGATGAATAAGTTTACTATCGTGTCGAGATGCACGACCAACAGCCAACATAGAACCCATCTTCTCTTTTGCAAGTTTTTTCTCTCCTAAAATAGTACACTCTAAACCATTCTCTTTAGCAAGTTTTTTTGCCAAATCTGCAAAAGATGGAGGGTTTAAATCTTCAGGAGTCATATTTACAATATCACGAGTATAAGCAGTTGCTTCAGCAATAATAATAGCTTCTTCAAAAGTTGATTGAAGTTCCATAATATTTTCACATACAAGAGAGATATTTTTAAGTTTACTTTTTTTAGGTTTAGATTTATAGTTATTAAACTCATAGCCACCTAAAATAATTCCCTCAACAATAGCAGGAATATTCTCTTTTGTTACAGGAAAAGATACAGATTTGTAGTTAGCAGATTTAAGTGCTTTTATAGCTACACTTGTTGCACTTCGAATGTTATCATTTTCACTATCTTCAACACCACAAACCAAAAGAGCTGATTCATGTAAAAAACAGATACTATCTTGTTCAGCACTAAAACCAGCATTATTTAAAACTTTAGAGTGAGGAGAGTTTTCTATCTCATTTTTTTCAATAAATGTTACATTTAAATCAGTTTGTGTAGTTGTTGTTAAGTTAATTTTCATAATCTTTATACCTTTGTTATTTTTTCTTAAGGGTATTATATATTAAAAACCTTTTAGCTCTATTTTTTTGTTAAAATATGCTAAACTGAATGAAATAAAAAGGAACACTATTTATGAAATATTTTGAACTACGATGCACGGCATATATAAAAAACAACATAAAATTTGAGAACAGTTTTGAGGTTATCTCAAAATATATAAACTATACAATGTTTCACGATGGACTTGAAGATATTCATCAAAAAGATGGTTTTAAACATTACAGCTTTGGTGGTTTTATGCCATTAGAGAAAGAGAAGGTTTATAAGCAGGGTTCTACCTATAATTTTACTATCCGTTCCTTAGATAAAAATTTTATAGATACTCTTTCGACGACACTGAGAGAAAATATAAACAATAAACATTTCTTAATAGTCCAAACAGAGTTAAAAATAGTAAAACAGTTTTTTATAACAGAACTTTATACAGCTACTCCAACCATAGTTTCAGTCGAGGGTAAATTTTGGACACTTAAACACAATGGCGACATACTCCAACTACAAAAACAGCTTCATAACAACCTAGAGAAAAAATATCAATCTTTTTTCAAAGAGGATTTAAAATCACCTCATAGTTTTATACAACTTTTGGAGTTAAAAACGAGATTTGTGCAAAAGATAGAGGTAACAAAGCAAGATAAAGAGATTACATTTTTAGGAAATAAGTTTAAAATAGTTCCTAATGAAGATGAGATGAGTCAGAAGTTGGCTTTTACTGCTTTGGCTTGTGGGTTAGGGGAGAAGAATAGTTATGGGGGTGGGTTTTGTTTGGGGAAGGGGATTAGATTATGATTAAAGAGATTGTGGATTTTATGGATGCAAATAGTGGAATAGAAGATTATTTTATTCAAAATGATGTGAGTAGCTCTTATCGACATTTTTATATAAAAATGAAAAATAATATGGTTTGTAAATCTTTATTAGATATTGAAAATTTAGATAGTGAACTGAAAGAAATCCTCAAATATATGACTTATTATCAAAAAGGTATGCACAATAAATACCTTGATAAGAATAAAGGATTAGGAGGAAGTTCTCCTTATATTTTAACTGTTAAAGTTTTATATGATAAAAATAGTGGTAGTGAGATTATTAAAACAAATTTATATAATCTTAAACCAATAAAAGATGCTATTTCAAATAGAATAAAAGTACAAATAGAGAGTTCTAAAAGTTATTTAGATAAAAAAGATGAGAAAGATAGTTTAGACTTAATACAAAAATATTTAGAAGAAAATCTTGAAAAAGATTTATTATCAAACAAACCTATTATAGATGAGCTAAGAAAAAAATATAATAATCAAAAAAAGCTCAAAGAAGTTTCTATTGAAATACGTGTTTATCTTGATGTAGGTTTAAATCAAGTTAAATCTTTTTATGAAAAATTTGTAAAGAAAAGAGCATTTTTAGATACAAAAAAGGCAGGAATATATAAAGGACACTGTTCTATTTGTAATAGATATTCAGATGAATTATCATTACCTTATGTATTATCTACTTTGGGTGATGAGTTTGGAATGAAAGCTACTATGCCTCTTAACCTTACAAATCATATTTGTAAAATTTGTACTCTAAAGCTTCATAAATTTAAAGTTATGACAGATAATCAGCAACTTACTAAACCATTTCCTCTATTTATAGATAAAAAAAATCTATTTGGAGAACAAAAGAGTATATTAAAAGATAATGAAAAAAAGAAAAGTTATAGAGAAATAATTAAATCTATATATTATACAAATCCAAAAGATTTGAAAAACTTTTATTTATTAAATTATTACTCAAAAAGTGATAAAGGTTGGAAACTTCAAATTAAAGACTTAGATTATATAGAGAATTTTAAATATATAACTGATATTAAAATAGAGAATTTCTTAGATTTAAAAAATAGTTTTATTTTGGGTGATTTTTATAGTGTAAAGTTAAGTGTATTTCAATTTGAAAAAATATTAAATGAGCTTATTTTTGATAAAAAATTACAAAATAATTATTTTACTGATTATAAAGATATAAAAATAACATATTGGAAAATAGACTCGGCTAATTCAAATAATATACTTAGAAATTATCTTATAAAATATCGTCAAATTTTATATGACTATATTTATAAATCACATCAAAGTTCTTTAGATTTAATAGATTTTCGAGAGATGTTACTAGATATAATAATAGATAATATTAAACATGATAAAAATAAAAATGGGTATTCTATTTACGAGAATGAGATAAAAGAGAAACTAAATCTTTTATTTACTATAGATAATTATTTAAAGGAGAGTGAAATGAACAACGGTGAATTTATTAACTTAAAGAAAAAACTCAATACATCATTAGGTTATTGGAAAGATAGCTTAGAGTTAAAAACTGATGGTAAAACTTTTAAAAAAGAGTTTATTGGAGGGATAGATTATATTGAAAATGATGATAAGCTTTTTGCTTTTCTTTGTGGTCAATTATCAAGATTTTTAATATCTAAGAAAAAAGGAAAAGATGAAAATAAATCTCATTCTGATTTTTCAGGGTTTATAGAGTGGCAAAGTAGTAAATTACTCAAAGAGTATATGTGGGAGGTTCATAAAAGGTATGCACACGAGTTAAAGTTTTATAAGCAGTATGATAATGCTATGAGTATGATTATGACTTATAGAGATGACTTAGAGTTAGAAGATGTTATGGAATATATGATAGCAGGGTATTTTAGTAATAATCAACTTAAATATCAAAATAAAAATTTAGAGGAGAAATAAAAATGAGTATAGAATTTAAAAATAGAGTTTATGGGTGTGTGGTAGTAAAGGCAATTAATGCAAATTATAATGCAGATTTTAGTGGATTACCGAGACGACTTAAAAGTGATGGAAGTTTTTATGCAACTGATAAATCTTTTAAGTGGTTGGTTAGAAATTATATTAAGAAAAATTATTCTAATGAAACTATTTTATTTACAAAAAACTTAGATGATAAATTAAATACTATGAAGTTAAAAGAAGCTTTTGAAAAACTTAGTGATATAAAAATTGCTAAAGATAATATGAAAGATACTCTTTTTCCTAAACTATTAGAATTTATTGATGTTAGATTGTTTGGTGCTGTATTTTCTCCAGAGGGAAAAAAAGATAATAATATATCTATTCATGGTAATGTTCAAATTAGTCATGCAATAGATTTATATAAAAAAGGTAGAGTATATACAGATGAAATTTTAGCTCCATTTACAGCTATTGGAACTATGAGTAAAGCTACTGAAGCTCATTATATTCATAATTTTTCTATAAATCCTAAAAATTTATCAAGTTGGGAAGAAAGAGTAAAAGATATAAAAAAATTATCTAAAAATGATATAACTATATTAAAAAATGCTTTTAATAGTTCAGCAACTTTTTATGATTCTCATTCAAAGGCAGGAGTAGAAAATGAGTTGTCTATTTATGTAACACTTAATGAGAATTCTATTTTAACATTGCCAAATTTTTCTCAATTTATTCAGTTTGAAAAAGATAAAGAGGGAAATAACTCTTTTGATATTACAAAACTGTTAAGTTATCTTTCTAAGTATAACAATGAGATTGAAAATATAGAACTTTTTTATATAGAAGAGCTATTAGAAGTTAAATGTAGTAATGAAATATTATCAAATAAAATAAAAAAATATGACCTTATACAAATAGTTATGGAGGAGCATAAAAATGATAGCAGTAAAGCTTAATATACAAGATGAAGTGTATGAAAAGGTTATGTATTTTTTAAAATCATTACCAAAACAAGATATTCAAATTATTGATAAAAAAATCATTGATGAGGTAAATCCAACAGTTTTATCTGAAAATAATTTTGATTATATTTCTCAAAAAGAGCTTGATGAGATGGATAAAGAGATGATAAAAGTAAAAAATGGAGATACAAATAATTTTGTAGATTTTGAAAAGTGGAAAAATGAACTATCAAATTAAATTACATAAGAAAGCTAGAAAATTTTTAGAAAATCGTGTAAAAAAAGATAGAGATAAAATAATTGATAAAATTAGTGAATTACAAAATAATCCAACTGATAATCAAGAATTAGACATATCTAAAATGATAGGTTTTGAACAGAGATATAGGTTAAGAGTAAATAATTACCGTATAATTTATGAAGTTTTTCATGAAGAAATTTATATTTATTTGTTAGATATTGGAAATAGAGGGGATATTTACAAATGAAAAGATTAGTTAGTTTTACGATTAAAGCTGAATTAGGGATGTTTAAAAAACCTGATATAAATGATAAAATCTTCATTTCATATAATATGATTCATAAACCCTATCTTATGGGTATTTTAGGTGCAATTATGGGTTATGCTGGACATAACCAAAATCAAGATAAAACTCAAATGCCTGAATATTATCAAAAGTTAAAGAATTTGAAAGTAGGTATTAGTCCAAGCAATGAACATGGAGGTATATTTAAAAAAGAGTTTATTTTATTTAATAATACTATTAATGGTACTACTGCAAATATTAGAGAACAAACTCTTATAAATCCTGCTTACAGAATTTATCTTGAACTAGATGAAGATGATACATTGATTGAAAGATTAAAAAAGAATGAAGCTATATATCCTCCTTATATGGGAAAAAATGAATTTACTTTATGGTGGGATGATTTTAAAATTCATAATAAGTATGAAAAGGTAATGTCAAAAAAGAAGTTTGAAGTTAAAACTATTATTAAAAAATCTGAAAATTTCATACTTAAAAATAGTGGTTATAAAGAACGAACTACGAACTACTTTTATCTATTTGAAAGATTACCAATAGGGTTTGATGAGCAATTAAAACAATATGTTTATGAAGATTTTATGTATACAAATAGTATTTTTAAAACAGATAATAATTTAGAAAATTTATATGAATCTGATGAAGGTGTTATATGTCTATTTTAAAATTTGAAGAGTTTGAAATAAAGTTAAATATAGAGGATAGATATAGAGGTCATCGACGATGTATAAAAGATAAAATTGTTGATGGCAAAAAAGAATGTTTAGAGTATGAAAATGAAACACTTCAAAATCATATTGATTTGGTATATGATTATTTTTTACTTTTAAGTAAAGAGCATGGTTTAGAAAAGCTTCTTGATAGGCTTTTTAGTAAGAGTGTAGTTTTATTGGATGAGGTTTCAAATGAGGAAGAATTTACTAATTTTGTAAAATATTTTTTTGTAAAGTCTATTTATTGGCATGATATGGGAAAAATAAATCCAAATTTTCAAGCTGATAGTGGAAAGATGGATAATGAAAAATTTTACAGTAGTCGTCATTTTTTAAAATCATCAAATTTCAACCGCTCAAAAACAC
>CAYOKX010000060.1:0-3521 GCA_964404655.1 uncultured Sulfurimonas sp.
CTACTTACTGATTGAATATCACTTATAATTTGAGATAATTCAGGACTATTGAGTTTAGTTCTATACTCAACATTAATACCCTTCGCTTTTAGCTGTTTAAAAAATGCTTCAGCACTTCTAATCTGAAGTTTCTCTTTCATAGATATATCATCAAAATTATCATAACCCTTAGTTTCTACAATAAAATATAACTCTTTTTTATTATCTTGTTCAATAACATAACCAAAATCTGGGTTATAACTTCTACCGTGAGCAGTAGGGATATTTACTTTAGGTAGTTTTGCAAAAACTGTTATTTTTTTATCATCAGATTCATCTATTGTTAATTTTTCAATAGTACTATCAACTTCCATATAATTTTCATTATAGATAGATTTCTCTTTGATACTTTTTTTTGATATTGTATAAGTTTCAACACCTAAACTACCAACATTAATAAAATCTTTAACCTTTCCATCTTTATCCGTAAAAGATGTATTACAAGTTTTTATCTCTTTAATATCATATGATATTTTATTGATGATAGTGTCATATATAGAACTAACAAGCTGTTCTTCTAGTTTTTTTAGAGCTAAATTTTCATTTTTAGCTATGAGTTCAAACTTCTCTTTTTTAATGCTGTGAAGGATTGTAGCTATTGTTTTTAGACTCAATTTTGTATTATCTGATAATCTCTTAATAAACTCATAAATGGTAAATATAGAGTGTGTTTCAACTCTTATACTCTCTTTTTCACTGTCATATCTATTTTCATCTTCAATATGAATATCTCTTTTGATAATAATATCTTGACCACTTATTACAAAATCATCATCAATTTTCTGAATCGATTTTTCTATCAACTCTTGAGAATTAATCTCATATTTTACAACAGCATTATAATTTAGAGTATCCCACAAAGTTTTAAATTTTAAAAATTTGTTTTTATCTATTTTAATTTTACCTTTATTTTTCTTAGCACTTCTATCTTTGGCTTTAATCCTATTTGTACTCTTAAAGTAGCTATCAAAATACTCTTTAAGTTTTTGATTATCGCACCCTTTTATATCTATAATTTCAAGCTCTTTAGATTTTTTACTGTAATTTTCTTTAGAGATAATTATTTCACTCATATCTTCATCATCAATAGAAATAAATTTTAGTTCTTCTAACTCATCTAACAATCTAACAGCAGACCTAGAAGAGGTAGAGATACCATTTTCAACCATAATATCTTCATTAAAAAGTTTAGATACTTGTTTCACACTATGTTCACTTATCTCATCTTGAATAGAACTTACAAAATCACTTTCAGTAGATGGAACAACTACAAACAGTTCATTAATAAAATCAAAATCATTATGCTCTTTAGTAATTCTCTCGCCATCTTGATTAACTGCAAGTCTCAAACCACGCCCTATTTGTTGAAGTTTTGATATCTCTGAGTTACTAGGTGCTAGTTTACAAAGTGTCATTACATTTGGATTATCCCATCCCTCTTGTAAAGCCCATTGAGAAAAGATAAATCGTAAGTCACTATCAAAAGATAATAGTTCCTCTTTCTTGTTTAAAATTAGCTCTATCGCTTTCTCTTCATCTTTAAGAGTTTTGGACTTTGAAAAGTAACCACTATGTAAAGATTTTACACTCTCTTTCGTTTTTAAAAGATATTTTTTATACTCTTCATCTAAATTCTCTCTATTGAGTAGATCTTCTAAATTTTTCAAATAAAGCTTTTCAAATAATAAAGCAAGTTTTCCACTACTTCCATCATCTAGTAAATATTTATCAACTCTATCTATAAAGAATAGACAGAGTGCTTTAATATCCATCTTAAAAAGCTCCTCTTCTCTCTCAAAATGGTTTTTAATAGCAGTATCAACGATTTGTGTCTGCATCGCATCTAAAAGCACACCATAGCTTTCACTTTCCCCAATAGTGAGAGAGATACTATTTGCAAATACAACTTCACTTTTTGTGATTTTTTCAATGATATAACTTTTTAAATACTCAATATCTGCTTCAATCCCTAAATTATCGCCTTTTTTCAGTTTTAAACTTTTAGTTTTTGAACTAATATCTTTATACTCAATAGTAGCTACATAATCTTTTTGTGTCTTACCTGTTACACTTTTATACTCAAGAGTATGATTATCAACATTTTCATTTCCAACGGTATCTACTGTAATAGCTTTTACAAGTCCTTGAGAAAAGGCATCTACACTATCAAGAGTATATATAAGATTTTGATATATTTTATCTTTAAAAGTTGCACCAAATCTAAGAGTAAAAAGTGGTTTAAACTCTTTTAAATATTTAGCAGTCTGTTTCCCTTCAAATCTATGAGGTTCATCAATAATAATGACAGGTTTCAAGTATGCTATCGCTTCCATATAACTCTTAGCACGACCTATTAAACTCTGTTCAACTCCCTTTTTATTTATCTTATTACTAGCACTATTAAATGATTGATAAGTAGAGATAAGAACCGATATATTTTGGTCACTAGCATTAATATAAGTAGATACGGTCTTTTCACTATAATTAAAAGCTGATATATTTTTACCATACTCTTTTAGAAAAAACTCTTTGGTAATTTGTATATTTTTCAGTGTACCTTGTCTAATCGGATTGGAGGGAACAAGTATAATAAACTTAGACAATCCATAATCACGATTTAAGCGATAAATAGACTCTAAAAATGTAAATGTTTTCCCTGTTCCTGTCTCCATAAGTGTATCTATAACTAACTCATTTTTTATAGATATATTACCTATCTCTATCTTATTTAATTCTCTTATCTCAGTGATATTTGAAACTAAAATACTTTTAGAGTTTTGTAAATCAAAAGAGGGGTTACTTTTTCTATTATTGTTCGTTTTAAAAGAGATGTTTTTAAAAACATTACTTATACTATCTACTGCTTTTAGTTGATAATCAAGTCTATCAAACTTTATTTTTAGACTCATAAACTACTACCCTCTAAATTTAAGTTTATCAGATTTAATACCTATGGTACTAAGTGCATTTTCAAGTTCAAGAGTAAATTTATCATTTGTGATATTTGGAGAGTAAACAGTTATATATTCAATCTCTTTTTTACCTTGAACGGCATCTGTTAAATCATCTATTACTATATCAGCCAAAACAAAAACAACATTAGAAGCAGTGTATAGTTTATCTTCTATAAGTGTGATTATTTTTGAGCTAAGAGGTAAGCTTTCAGCTACAAGTAAATTGTAAAGTATCTCTTGAGTTGATTCTATAAAGGGGAGGTCGAAAATATCTTTCATATCTTGTTGAGTCATCTTTTCTAATGATTTTTGATAGATTTTTTGTTTTGCATCATCTACTATTTCAAAAGTTCTAAAACCGATGTCCCCTTTAGCAATTTTTGCACCAGCTCTTTTTATTCTTTCTTGAGTGATGTCAAAGATAGTATCATATCCAGCTCTCTTTGCTTCACTTTTTTCAGGTGTTTTTTCTGCCCATTGGACAAGTATATATTTTCTATTACCACCATCTTGTGCATTTAAATCCAT
>CAYOKX010000060.1:3621-11540 GCA_964404655.1 uncultured Sulfurimonas sp.
TCTCGGATAGATAAAACTAAGCCAACCACTATGCGTTTTAGCCCCTTGTATATTTTCTATATAGTCTATATACTCTTTTTCATACCCTAACTCTTCAAGTGTATCTTCTGTACTTGATGTGAAATCATCATTGTAAACAAATCCATCATTTTTAGTATTATAAGGAGGGTCAATATATATCATCTTAATAGCTTCAAAATAGTTCTGTCTTAGTATCTTTAGAGCATCAAGATTATCCCCTTTTATCAAGATATTTTCTGTACTCTCCCAATTTACACTATTTTCATCATTCAAAGGTTTTAAAACTTTATAGTTTTTAGAAAATGCAGTGTGATAAGCCTCTTTTTTACCTACCCAATTTAAACCATAACCATCTTCTTTTATATCTGCTTTTGATGGGTCTAAGCTCATTTGTAGTTTTTGAGGGTCAATGATATATTTTCCATTTTCATCTATACTGACAGCATTCGGAAACTGTTTTTTTAATAGTTCATAATTTACATCATTGATACTTTTTTCATCTATTACATTTTCTTTTTTTTGCATCTATTTTTACCTTGTTTTATCATATATGGAAATATTTTTATTACTACTATTTTATCTTAATTTTTCTTTTCTTTTCTC
Organism: uncultured Sulfurimonas sp.; assembly: GCA_964404655.1. Lineage (GTDB taxonomy): Bacteria > Campylobacterota > Campylobacteria > Campylobacterales > Sulfurimonadaceae > Sulfurimonas. The sequence goes on from CAYOKX010000060.1 coordinate 4,246, forward strand.
ATATTTTATCTTGGAAACTTCAAACTCTAATGACTCATAAATGAAAATATTCCAACATAGTAAATTAAAAAACTGCCTAAAAATAACCCAAAAAAAAGTTATAAGCAACTCAAAAACTGATTATAATTAAAACATATAAGAAAAAGTGAGCAATTATGATAGGTAAAATAAAAGATTTTTTAGGTTTAGATATAAAAGCAGATAAATATAAACTTTCACATGATGATACATTTGGTATGATAAGTGATGAAAAAAAACAGAGATAATCACCCTATCTTAACACTTCATATAAATAAAAACAAAAAACCAAATAAAAAAGTGATAGGAATAGACCCACGAGCAAGTAAAACATCTCAGATGGCAGACCTTTATATTCCTATAAAAGCAAGAACAGATTTAGCACTTTTTAATGGCCTTGCTTATATCGTTATGGAGCAAGGTTGGGAAGATGAAGGGTATATAAAAGCTAACACTAACGGTTATAAAGAGCTAAAAAAACATCTTCAAAACTACCCTCCTCAAGAGGTTGCAAATATAACAGGAATAGATGTTAAAACTCTCTATGAACTTGCTCGTCAATTTGTTTCACAAGATGCAGTTCTTTCAGCTTGGACGATGGGTGTAAACCAATCTTTTATGGGAACAGATACAGTAAGTGCCATCATAAACCTTCATCTTTTAACAGGTCATATAGGAAGAGAGGGAGCTGGTCCATTTAGTATAACTGGTCAATGTAATGCGATGGGAACACGTGAAAGTGGTTTTACCTCTTCACTTCCAGCATATAGAAATTTTGGAGATGAAAAAGCTCTTAAAGAGTATGCGTCTATCGTAAATGTACCTGAAAATATTGTACCAACTGAGCGTGGATATAAATATGCAGAGATTATAGATGCGATAGATAGAGGAGAGATAAAAGCTCTTTGGATAGTTGCAACAAACCCTCTTGTAAGCTTTGTAAATCAGGAAAAACTTCGTAAAACATTTGCTAAACTTGACCTTTTAGTGGTGCAAGATGCCTTCTTAGGAGATACAGCCGAGATAGCAGATGTTGTTTTTTCAGCAGCTACTTGGGGAGAGAAAGAGGGAACATACACAAACTCTGAAAGACGAGTAAACCGTGCAAATAAAGCAGTTGAACCGATAGGTAAAGCAAAAAGTGATTTTGATATTGTAATAGAGTTTTCGAAATATTTTGAGGGTGTCAATGAACTCCTTTTCCCATCGTGGAATAACCCGATAGACGCTTTTAATGAATTTAAAAAACTCTCAAAAGGTCAGTTATGTGACTACTCTGGTATCACTTATGAACTTTTAGAGGAGCATGGTGGTATCCAATGGCCTTGTAACAAAGAACACCCACTTGGTACAAAACGTCTCTACTCTCCAGATATGCCATTTAGAACAAAAGATAAAAAAGCAAATCTACTCTGTTTAGATTGGTTTCCTATGGCTGAACCTGTGAGTCCTAAATTTCCTGTTATTATGAATACAGGTCGTACAGTAGAGCAGTGGCACACACGTACAAAAACAAGAAGTATAGATATACTCGACAACCTAGCACCTGAAAGTTGGATAGATATAAACCCATCTGATGCTAAACTTTTAAAAGTAAAAAGTGGTGATAGAATGGATATATCAAGTCCTAGAGGTAAAGTAAAAGACGTGATAGTACGAGTAACTCAAAGTGTAAGACCGGGGAATATTTTTGTACCATTTCACTTTAATACACAACTTGTAAATGCTCTCACAAATGAGAGCTTTTGTCCAAAATCTGAAGAACCAAACTTTAAACAAACAGCTATTCAACTACACTCTACTGAAGTTCCTAATGGATTGAGTTTAAAAGAAACGGAAATTAGTGGAGAAATTGAGTATATTAAGACCACATTTGAGGGTATTAAGTTTAAAGAAAAAGAGGAGATAAAATTACAAAAAATTTAATCTTGTTTATGATAGAATTTAGAACTTTAATATTTAAAAATCTCATTTAAAAGAAGATTCTAATGATAAAAAATAGATTTAAAACAAAAGTACTATTTCTAATACTATTTTTGATGTTTAATGCTGTTGTGTTTTACTCTACACAACTTATTCAAGAGCAGAGAGTTAAGATTGTCCTAGAAGATAGTCTTAAAAATCTGCAAACACATTATGATATTTTACTTCATAATCAACGTTTAACTGCTGATGCTGCTTACGCTTCTACTACTACACTTACACCTGGATTTTTAAAGATAATGAAACAGGCTTCTCACTCCTCAAAACATGAGAAAAAGCTTTTAAGAGCTAAACTAAAACGTTTGTTGACTGAAAGATATAGAATCTTAAAAGATAAAGGTGTTTTACAATACCAATTTGTTCTTCCAAACAATGAAGTATTTTTAAGAATGCACAAACCATCTCTATTTGGTGATAATATCTCAGAGATACGAGCTGACTTTAAATATACAAATAAAACATTTAGACAATCACAAGGTTTTGCCTCAGGAAAGATAGCACTTGCTTTTAGAAATGTTTATCCTATTTTTGATAACAAAGGTGATTATTTAGGAGCTATGGAGGTCTCTTTCTCAAATGAGAGTGTTCAAACTTATCTATCAGGTACAAGTAAAATACACTCTCACTTTTTAGTGCATAAAGAGATATTTAAAACTAAGAAATTCCAAACTGATGACCTTGTTTTAAAATATATCAAAAGTGGAGAGAGTGATGACTATATGCTTACTCTTGACTCTTCTCATACAAAAGATAAATGTGTTATTGAAAAAAGAGCAAAACTCCAAAAAGTGAAAGATAAAATTAGCAATGCCATCGAAAAAAGAGAACCTTTTGCCGTTTATGCAATGCAAAATTCAGATAAAGTAGACGTTGTTGCTTTTTTACCTATTCTTGATGCTAAAAGAACAAAAACTTTAGCTTGGATAGTTTCGCATAAAGAAAATACATTTATATATGAAGCTCTACACACTATTGAGATAGTAAGAGTTGTTTCATTTTTTATCTTTTTTATTCTTCTTTACCTTCTTTACAGAGTACTAGCTTCAAAAGATAAGGTACAAGAGGAGCATCAACTTGTTAATGACATATTGAACTCAACACATGATATGGTTTTTGCCACAGATTTTAAAACAGTAGATTTTTCAAATAAAAAGTTTAAAGATTTTTTTGGTGTAAAGAACTCAAAAGAGTTTAATAAAAAGATGAATAAAGATTTAGCATCTATCTTTTTACCTGTTGATAGTCATCTTCATAAAGGTCTTATGAAAGAGAAAGAGACTGTTTATGATTTTATCAAAAATACACCAATTAACAATAGATTAGTTTCTATCATCGACTTTAAAAATGATGTTACAATCTTTAATATTAACATAACAAAAACTCCCTATATGAAAGATGGTTTCTATCTTGTTACTCTTGGAGATTTTGCAAAGATTAAAGAGAAAGAGCAAGAGATTATTAAACGTTCTTATCTTGATGAGCTTACAGGTATCTACAACAAAGCAAAATTTGAAACACTTGCAGAATCTGAATTAAAAAGAGATGTTCGCTATAAAAGAGATTTAAGTGTTGCACTTATAGAGATAGATAACTTTAAAACTCTCAATGAGATAAATGAAAATAGATTGGGAGATAAAGCACTTATCATATTTGCCAATAATCTAGGAAATAGTTTAAGAGAAACAGATATTTTTGCAAGATATGATGATAATAGATTTATTATTATCTTTCCAGAAGCTATCAAAGAGGATATCAATGTTGTTTGTACGAAACTTGCAAACTCCATAGAAGCACTAACTCTTCCTGATGAATATAAAATCCAAACAAGTTTTGGGATAACTCAATATGTAGAGAACGATTCATTGACATCTATTGTAGAGAGATGTAATAATGCACTTATAGAACATAAAAAACTAGATAAAACAACTATAAAGGAAGAAACTGTTGAAAACATTTAATATTTTTACAGGTAAAGAAGATTCTCTCCCTCAAGGAAAAGCAGACTTTTTACTTGGAGCAAGTGTAACAAAAACTTGTGAAATAGAGGGTATAACACAAGCCGGTATACCAGGAATGATACCTCTTACACCAACACTAGATGCAGAGTTTATCATCAATGAAAAAGTTTTCTCTTTAGGGGAGTTAGCTGAAACACCTACGGGTGTACCTACTCCAGCACTTATAACAAGAGCTATTCATAAACTAAATCCATTTAGTTCTATTGAGATTTTAGATTTGGGTTTAGAGACACAACCTCAAAATGTAACGATTCATAATTTCAATATAAAACCATCAAACTCAATAGCAACAGGTGCAAAGATAGATGCAAAAGCTATGGTAAAAAAAGGGATGGATTTTGGACGAAGTTATGAGTTAAAAGGGAACTATCTTATATTGGGAGAGAGTACACCAAGTGGAACAACCACTGCATTAGCCTCTGCTTTAGCTCTTGGATATGATTGTAAAAATGATTTCTCTTCTAGCTTCTTAAATGTTCCAAATGATATTAAAAATGAAACAGTAGCGAAAGCTCTTTCACTTTTAAATGATGATATGGATAGTTTTGAGAAACTCTCTTTAGTGAGTGATAATATGCTTCTTTTTTGTGCAGGTTTTTTACTAGAAGCTTCAAGAAGATTTCATATAGTTTTAGCAGGTGGCACTCAGATGGCTACTGCTCTTCTTATAGCAGATAAGCTCAGAGAAGATCTACTTATGCGTGTAAAAAGTGATAATATTACTCTAGCAACAACTCAATGGGTTTTTGAAGATAAAAATTCAGATATTGCTCATCTCCTTTCACTTTTAAGTTATACTCCTCATGCTCTTTATACAAAATTTAGTTTTGCTAAAACAGAGATACCTATCTTAAAAAAATATGATGATGGTGAAGCTAAAGAGGGTGTTGGTGCAGGTGCATCTTTAGCATATGGAGCAATAAATCAAATAGATAATAAAGCTCTTTTAAATGAGATAGAACTTTTAATCTACAATATGTAAAAGAGAAAAAAACTGATAAAGTATGACAAATAGTCATATTTCAAAACCTTCCCCTCTAGCTATGCTACAATAATCTCAATTTCAAAATTGGGGTTTATTATGAAAAAAGTTATCTGTGCTACTTATGAGGGGATTGATGCTAAAATAGTTGATGTTGAATCAACACTCACAAAAGGTCTTCCATCTTTTAGTGTCGTTGGTATGGCAAACACTGCTATCACCGAAGCAAAAGAGCGAGTAAAATCTGCACTTTTAAGCAATGGCTTCTCCTTTCCCCCAAAACGTATAACTATAAACTTAGCTCCGAGTGATGTAAGAAAAGAGGGAAGTCATTTTGACCTTAGTATCGCTCTTCTTATTGTTCTTGATTCACTTCAATCTGACCTTAGTCAATGGGCTGTTTTTGGTGAGTTGGGTCTTGATGGAACAGTAAAAGAGAATCTTCAACTCTACCCTATTATGCTCTCTTTAGCCAATCAAAAACTTATAGATAAAGCGATAGTTCCCTACTCTAGCTTAGAAAAATTATCTAAAATACCAAATATAGAGTTTTATGGAGTAAAAACAGTTCAAGAAGCGATAGAGCTTCTTACAAATCCATCAACTTTTCAGCCAACAAAAACAGAAACAGGTTTTAACTATCCATTTTATGAGATAAAGGGTGAAAAATTTTACTATATAAAAGAGTACATAGATGATTTTATAGATGTAAAGGGGCAAGAGGTAGCAAAAAGAGGTGCATTAATCTCTGCTACTGGATTTCATAATATCCTTTTTGAGGGTAGTCCAGGGTGTGGAAAAAGTATGATAGCAAAACGGATGAAATATATATTGCCCCCTATGAAAACTGAAGATATTTTAAACATCTCTAAACTACAAGCTTTAGAGTTTATAGAACCAAATTTTAAACCCCATAGAAGCATAAGAATGCCACACCATAGCTCAACATTAGCAAGTATATTTGGTGGTGGTTCTCACAAAGCTCGTATAGGTGAAGTTGGTTTAGCCGATAAAGGAGTTCTTTTTTTTGATGAGCTTCCTCATTTTAGTAAAAATGTTTTAGAAGCATTAAGAGAACCGATGGAGGACAATAAGATAAGAATTTCAAGAGTAAACTCTAAAGTGGAATATCCTGCTGATTTTCTTTTTATAGGTGCTATGAACCCCTGTCCTTGCGGTAATCTTTTAAATAAAAATAGAGAGTGTAGATGTAGTGAATTAGAGATAACAAGATATAAAAATAGACTCTCAGAACCATTTTTAGACCGTATAGACCTCATAGTAGTTATGCAAAATGTAGAAGTAGATGACAAACCAAGTTATAGCTCGAAAGAGTTCCATAAGATGGTAGTACAAGCACATATATTTTCTAAAAATAGAGGACAGAAAAACTTTAATGCAAAGCTAAATGATAGTGAAATAGAAAAATATTGTATCTTAGATGAGGAAGCAAAAACAGTTTTAAATATGGCTATAAAAAGGTTTGACCTATCTTTTAGAGCTATAAAAAAAGTTCAGAAAGTGGGAAGAACTATCGCTGATTTGGAGAGCTCAGAGCTTATAGAGAAGAGGCATATTTTAGAGGCTTTAAGTTATAGGAGACGGTAATGATTATATTAGGAATAGACCCTGGTACACGAAATATGGGCTATGCTCTTCTCTCTTTAGAGAAGGGGAAAATCTCTTTAGTTGAAGCTGGACTTATAAAGATGAAAGCGGAAAACTTACAATTTCAGATACCTCAGATGGTAGAGGGATTGGAACAGATATTTCAAAACCATACCATAGATGAAGTGGCGATGGAAGATATATTTTATGCACATAATCCAGCTACAACTATAAAACTTGCTCAGTTTCGTGGGGCTATAATGTTAAAAATTCTTCAAGAGTTTGGAACATTTCATGAGTATACAGCACTTCAAGTAAAAAAAGCTCTTACGGGAAAAGCAAAAGCTGGAAAAGAGCAGGTAAACTTTATGGTTCGACGACTTTTAAATATAAAAAGAGAGATTAAACCACTTGATATTTCAGATGCTATCGCTGTTGCTATTACTCATTCACAGAGAATACGATTAAAAAAAGATTGATTTATTGCTTAAAATATAATCATAAATTTCAAATAAGCTGATTAAAAAGTAGTTAAACTAACACCATATAAATATGGGAGTTTTACTATGCAGGTACTACAACAAGCTTATGATACACGAGCAAAAAAAGTAAATAAGATTGAAAAGGTAAAAGTATAATGCTCCCAATAATCAAGACCAGTAAAACAAGATTTTTCATTCCACCTC
>CAYOKX010000061.1:0-11150 GCA_964404655.1 uncultured Sulfurimonas sp.
TATATTGACAAATATTTTTGATATGAAAGAGAACTCAAACTTTAGTTTCAGAGAAGAGAAACTTATGGAGTATGGAGCATTAAAAGCTACTATAAAAAATACAACAGATAAAGAAGAAAAGAAGCAAAAATTTCAAGAGCTACAAAAGCTTTCAAGACTATTAGGTTTAAGTGATAATGAAACGAATTGATAAATCTGAAATATTATCGACTGATTATAAAGCTTGGGTAGAATCTGCTAAGGGAAAATATCATAAATATGATTCTAGTGGAAATCCTCATTATACTGATGTAAGAATGAGTCTTTTTTATTGTCAAAAAGGTTTATGTGCATATACAGAAGAGATTTTATGTGATGATGAGTTAATTACTAAAGAAAAATGGGAATCTGGTAAGTATGTAGGGCTAGTAGGTAATGAGTTTACTTATGGAGATGTTGAACATTTTGATGAGAGTATTAAACCTACAAGTGGCTGGTTGTGGGATAATCTCTTTATGGTTCAAGGTGATATAAACAAACGAGTTAAACATATAAAGGCTGTTAAGTATATTTTAAAACCAGACTCTGAGAACTATGATGAAAATAAATATTTACAATTTGATTATGAAACAGACACCTTTTTTGCACATAATAATTTAAGTATTAAAGAAAAAAAAGATGTGAACTATATGATAAAAATATTAGGTTTAAATCGTGTTGTAAGACGAAAACAGATGATTCAAGATTTAAAAGAAAATTTTGAGATGGGGATGGATATAGAGGAACCTAAAGAGTATATCACAGCTTTTAAGATGACACTAAAATCTTTAAAAGAACTATTTATTAAATAAAATTTAGCTATACTTTCAACAAGGTACAAAGGCTAATACCTTTGCACACTAAAACTAACTTTGAATCGGCCAAATACAAAGCTAATTTTAAGTTGAAACTTCTTCATTAAGTTTCTCCTTTTGTTGATATGTGGTCTTATGAGGTGCTTCCAACACCTCTGCCACTTTAAATTAAACTTTTAAACCATAACTGCTTCGCGTTTACCCTCTTTAATCTCACCAATCAGATAAGAACCCTCAGCATCAGCTAAAACTTTTTCAACATTTGCATCTTCAACTACAAGTATCATTCCAACACCCATATTAAATGCTCTAAACATCTCTGCTCTTTCAATATGAGGAGCCATTAGTTCAAAAATAGGAAGAACTCTTACAGAATCCTCTTTTACTTCAGCCATTAAGTTTTCAGGAAGAACACGTGGAAGATTTTCAACGATACCACCACCTGTAATGTGAGCCATAGCTACTATCTCATTACGAAGTTTTTTGAAAGTTTTTACATAGATATTTGTAGGAGTTAAAAGAGTTTCGATAAGCGGTTTACCATTGAAATCATCTTCAAATTTCATATCCATCTTATCAAATAAAACTTTTCTAGCAAGTGAAAAACCATTTGAATGAAGTCCAGAACTTGGAAGTGCTATAAGTTTATGACCAGCTCTTACAAGTGAAACTCTATCCATCTCAGATTTTTCAGCAACACCTACTGCAAAACCAGCTAAATCATAATCATCTTCACTATACATACCTGGCATCTCAGCAGTTTCACCACCGATTAAAGCACATTCACTTTGAATACAACCCTCTGCGATACCTGCAACTACATTTGTAGCAACATTTACATCAAGTTTACCAGTTGCATAGTAATCTAAAAAGAACGAAGGTGTCCCAAAATTACATAAAAGGTCATTTACACACATAGCAACTAAATCTATACCAACAGTATTATGAATACCACTATCGATAGCAAGTTTAAGTTTAGTACCCACTCCATCAGTAGCAGCAAGCATTACAGGCTCTTTAAAGCCACTAGGAAGTTCAAACGCTCCTGCAAAAGAACCGATACCACCTAATACACCTGGTATTTTAGTAGATTTAACAAGAGGTTTAATATTTTCAACGAAACTGTTACCTGCGTCTATATCAACGCCTGCGTCTTTGTAGCTAATTTGGCTCATTTAGAACTCCATTTATAAAGTGCGAAATTATAGCTTATGTGGGTTTATATGAGTGTTAAGGGGAGAAGAGAGAGAAAAAAATCTCTCTCTTTAAAAGCAAAACTATTTAGCTTTCTTTAAAATATTAGCTTTAGGAAATGTAAATGTAGATTTTCTAAATACTACAATCTTGTCTTCATGACCGATAGCATAAGCTCTAATTGTGATAGGGATAATTGTATCTTTTCTATCATCATCAGCTAAAACTTCCGTTGTACGAAGCACAACAATTTTTTTCTTTTTCATACCAGGAATAGCTGTAAACTCTTTTCTTGGTTTAGCAATAGTAATTTTACCTTCCATACCTTTTGGAGGAATAACCTCAAAGTAAAATTTCATCTTTTCATTTTCAGTATTTTGTAGTAAAAATTCATAGGCATTATCAACTCTTACTTTACCATCTGGTAATAGTTTTGTAGAGTAAAGACGAGTCTCTTTATTGATATTTAATAGCATATGCTCTTTTGTACTTCCCATAACACCAAGAATAATCATAAGACCAACAAGTAGTGCAATATATGCTAAAACTTTTGCACGGAAATATTGAGTTTTACCTTTTTGTTCTACTATCTCATAATCACTTGACCAAGTAACTAAAGACTCTTTTCCAAGTTTACCCATAACAGTTGTACAAGCATCAACACACTCTAAACAGTTAATACACTCTAATTGTAAACCTTGACGAATATCGATATGTGTAGGACAAACTGTAACACAAGACTCACAAGCTGTACACTCTGCATTTGGTTGTGCAGCTACTATATCTTTTTGTTTAGAGTATTGTTTATCATGGCCATCATAGATAATACCACCTCTATGCTCGTCGTAAAGAGCCATTACAGTATGTTCATCATATAAAACAGATTGAACACGAGAGTATGGACATACATAGATACAAAAATTTTCTTTCATAAATACAATATCATAAATTAAAAATGCAGCGATACCTAAAACAGTACCAAACAGTGTCCAGTGATTGTTAAAATCTCCTAAATATGTAAAGAAATCTTCAGGTGGAACAAAGAACCATAAAAAGTCAGCTCCAGCAACAACAGCTAAAACACTCCACATAGTGATAGCGATAGCTTTTTTTACTTTGTTTTCAGATTTTGACATATCTGGTTCTTTCTGTTTGTTTTTAATACGTCCACGAAGACCTAAAATCTTTGTTTCTATTAAATCACGGTAGATAACACGAAAAACAGTCTGAGGACAAACCCATCCACAAAACACACGTCCACCCATAACAGTCATACCAAATATACCTAAGAACATTAACATCAATAGGAAAGGCATTAAATATAACTCTTGCATATCATACTGAACAAATGCAAGATGTAGTTTTAGTTTATCAAAACTTAATAGGAAAAAGTGATTTCCATCTATTGTTATCCACGGTAATACTAATGCGATAACTGTTGCGATTATATAAACATAATAACGCTTTATTCTCCATGATGTAGGTATCTCTATACCTTTTTTATTTTCACTCATTTTATACTCCATATTTTTTTATGCTGGACAAGTAATTGTACTAATAACCTGTTTTTCAGCATCTTCGGGTGATTTTACTAACAGTGAACCAAATGCAACTTGCTTGAGTTCACGTGACTCTATATAATCTTTCAATGAACTTCGACTGATACCTAAAAGTCGTGCCATCTCACTTACACTTTTTTTCTCTTTAATATAAAGAATAATCTCATTCATATATTTATCAAACTTAGAGTTAGAGCGACTTCCTTTAGGACGTCCTATAACTTTTTTAGACTCATTTTGCATCGTTTGGCGTAGTTGGTCTATGAGACCAAGAACTAACATAACACTACTTTGATTTGATACAATTACAGATTGTTTGATAAAGTGAATACTAAATCTATTTTTAAAAAGACAGCTAAACATTTGAACAAGGTCCTCTATATTTGTACTAAGTACCCATACATCATAAACTAACAGAGTAGATTCCTGATTTTTTTGAAAGTAACTTGTTACATGAGAACGTTCAACTAAACGTTTATTTTGAGAAGTTTGGTCGATAAACTCATCATCGATTACAATGTTTTTTGAGGTAGCATACGAATTTATCAACTGAAGTTGGTCGTGTGCGGCATCAAAATATTTGTCTGGACGGATATAGGCAACTATCATTTAACGAATAAACCCCTCTAATTATAGATTTTCATCGTCATTATATCCTTAATTGACGATTTAAGTCAATAGTTTTATGTTTTAAACCGTCAATTTAAAAGAAATTACCAGCCGATACCTACTCTAGCAATATATCGTCTATCACGAATAGAAGAGGTAGTATCACCAACTTCCTCTTCATAAGTTGCTACATTAAACTTAAATATCATAATATCTAAATCAAGACCTGCTGTATAAGATTCTTGATATAAACCAGCATTCAGTGTCATTGAGAATAACATAGTATCTACTAACCCGATACTTGTACCAACTCTAAGATTTTTCATAAAACTTGATGTTTCATAATCTGATGAAATAACATTATCATTTTCATCATAATTATAAATACGAAGTTTATTTGCTCCTAAAACATCGACATAATCAACAGCTAAAACAAACTTACTAATATAGGAAACATCAGGAGAGATAGATGCACCAATATTTAATGTCATAGGTTGTCCCCCATAATTGTCATCCATACTAAGTGAACCAAGATTTAAAAGACTAAAAGCGATAGCTAGATGCCAAACACCATCATTATAAGGTTTATACGTTGCTCCAATATCTACACCAAATCCTGAAGATTCTTTCTCATATCTATCTTGAAATTTATCTTTAATCTCTTCATCATCATTTGTAATTAATTCAGATATTCCTAGTGTCCCTTCATAAGAGACTTGAGATATATATTTAAATCCCATACCAACATCTAAACGTCCTATTTTTGTATCATAAGGTTTTGCTATACCGATAATTGCACCACCATAAGCTCTTGTAGTTGTTTCTAACAGTTCTCCATTGGTGCTTCCATTTCCATGAGCCATAATATTTACATCCATAGCAGATAAAAGTCCCATACTCCATGCAAACATATCAGAATTTTTAGAGATAGATGTATAGTTACTTGCACCTATATGAAAATGCTCCCCAGAGTATTTTGATAATACATCAGCAAAAGCTTCTGTTTTTTCTCCATCATCCTCTTTATCATCAGCTTTTTGTAAATCATCAGCAAAATCTTGAAATTCAGCAGAAGTTGATACTCCTAAACTTAAAAAATCAAAAACTACACCATGCTCTTTTTTAATATTTGTAAGTCCAGCAGGGTTTGAAAAAACAGAAGTAGAGTAACTACCAACGGCAATATTTGCACCACCCATTCCCATAATACGAGGGTCTTTATATAAGTAAGCTTGTTCTGCATACATAGCCATTAATGAAGTTGAAGCACCTACAAGTGCTAAAGATATTACTTTTTTCATTCTCTTATCCCCTTATTTATTTTGTTCATTAAGATAGTTCACTATATCTTCTTCTGTAATAGTATCACTACCCGATTTACCTGAACTTGCTAAAACTTCTGATTTAAATTCGTTTATATCTTCTTGCATATCATCATCTGCTGCTACACCTACTGAATCGATACCTTTGTTTAGGGCATCTGCAATTATTGCACCTGTTGTTAACTCTGAAGCATTTGCATCTTCATTGATAGGACATACGTGAAAATTATTATTATCTTCTACACTAGTTTTATTGTCAACTCTTGTTGTAAAATCATCTGTGCGACAATAGCCTTTTGTAATAACAGTAGAGATACCAGAAAGAAGATATTCAAATTTTTCCTCATTTACAGTAACCTCTACCTCTCTATATGTTAAACCACTTGCAAAAGTGATTTCAGATAACTCTTTTACATTACAATTAGTTCCTGTACTACCATCTATCGCATACTGCATAGCACATGCTGAAGCTTGTAGTTTATTATCAACTTCACCATCACTATTAAAAACTTTCCCAATATCATTAGCAATATAACTAATTGTTGTTGCTGAACCCATAATTTGAGTGAGTCCTTTAAATATACAAAGGTCAGATTCTGAATCAGATAAAGTTGTTCCATCTGTACATTTGTCACCAACAACATTTTCATAGTGTTGAGTTGCTTTATTTAAATCTGTTAATGGAGATTTACTATTTTTAGTCGCATCTTCAATACTACTGATAAAAGAACCAAAAGCATTTTCATTATCTCCACTTTTACTAACCACTTTTACTAAATCAGATAGACTTAAACCAGCTCTACCCATATAAGCTGCACCAAGAGCAAGATTATCCTCTTGAGTTTTAATATCTCTATTCGCTAACTTTGAGATAACACCTTCATAATTTCGTTTATCTAACATAACTTGTGTTTCTAAACGAGATTCTCCTTCACTATCACTATTACAACCACTTAACATAAATGATAATGTAATAAGTGAAATTATAAATATTTTATTGAACATTATTAACTCCCTTAAATTTACTCATATATTATAACTAATTAAACTCTAATCTGTATATTTATCTAAATATCTTAACAAACTATCCATTGTAATATCGTCATCTCTTTCATAAGAATGGCTTAAAATCTCTTCTTTAAATTTTTTAACACTCTCTATAAGGTCAATATCATTATTTGCCCCAACAATAATAGCTTCAATTCCCTCATTTAAAGAGTCTAGTAAAACTTCATCAACAGTCAAGTTTACAGGACACACAAAATATGTTTGTGGATTATAGGCTCCATCATTTTTATTATAGAGTCTAGTTGCAAAACTATCTAAAGTACAATATCCATTTGTCATAACAACATTTTTAACTCCACTTTGAATACCAAGAAGAGCATTTTCACTTAAAAGGTATTGAAACTCTTCATGATTTGAGTAGATAGTTACTCTGTCATAACTTTTCGTATCTCCAAATGTTATACTCTCTTTTTTATGAAAACTACAATCAGAGGTTCCATTAAAAGCATATTGCATCGCACAAGATGCTGTTGTAAGTCTATTATCTTGAATGTTTTCAATTAAATTACTTACATCACCAGTAAGATAACTAATAGCAGTTACAGTTTCAACAAGTTGAGAAAAACCTCTATGTAAACAGATTTTTTTCTCTAAAGTAGATAATGTATGTTCATTATATTGAGTACATTTTTCTCCTGTTACAGCTGTATAATAGAGTGCAGATTTATCAAGATATTCTAAAGGTGCATCACAACTTTTAGTACTCTCATTTACTTTATTTGTAAGAGACATAAAAGAGTTTTCATCACTATCATCTAAGGAGTAGATTTTAATCCGAATATCATCTATTGTTAGTCCAGATAAACCCATATAGGCTGTTGCTAATTTTAGATATTCATCATCATTAGAAGCAACACCTTCTAAATTTGAGATAACACCTTTATAGTTTTTATCATCTAGCATCTGCTGAGTTGATAAATTTTCATTAGGAATATGAAGAACTGTTTTATTAGAACTAGAATTTCCCCCACATCCTGTATAGAGTAAAACGGTTAAGATTAATAATATATTTTTCATAGTATCTATTATAACATAAACATTTTACGCTAAAATTCCCAAAAATAATTCCAATAAAAAAGCTTAAAAAATGACAACAAAACAATACATCTCAGAAACAATCAAAAAACGCCCACTCATCATAGATGGTGCAATGGGTACACAGCTTCAACAACGTGATGATAAAATTCCTAAAGATGCTTGGGAAGGAAACGAGGGTTGTAATGAACTCTTAAATGTTACTTGTCCCGATGTTTTAAGTGAAATATTTTCAGCATATTTAACAAGTGGTGCTGATTTTATAACAACTAACACTTTTGGTTCATTCTCTTGGGTTTTAGATGAGTATGATATAAGTCATCGTGCTTATGAACTCACAAAAGCTGGTGCAGAGTTAGTAAAAAAAGAGTGTGAAAAGTTTAGTACTCCAGAGCATCCCCGTTTTGTGTTAGGTTCAGTTGGACCAGGTACAAAACTTCCCTCTCTTGGGCATATAACTTATGATGAGATGTTTAAAGGTTATACTGAGTTTTGTTTAGCACTTATAGATGGTGGTGTAGATGTTTTTCTTATAGAAACAGCACAAGACCCTTTGCAAATAAAATCAGCACTCCATGCAATTCAGGAGGCAAATTGCCAACGTAATGTTGATATTCCTATTATGATTTCTGTTACTATTGAATTAAGTGGAACTATGCTTATTGGGACAGATGCTCAAACTATTGCTACGATATTAGAACCTTTTGATATTTTAAGTCTTGGATTTAATTGTGGAACAGGTCCTGAGCAAGTTTTAAAACATGTAAAAACACTCAGTGAACTTTGGAATAGACCTATAAGTGTTCACTCAAATGCTGGACTCCCTCAAAACCGTGGAGGTTATACATACTACCCTATGGGGCCAGATGAGTTTGTAACACAACAAAAAAAGTTTTTAGACTATGCTGGAGTTTCATTTTTAGGGGGATGTTGTGGAACTACTCCGCAACATATACGAGCTTTAGTAGATGCCACTCAAAATATCACACCAAAAGAGCCATTAGGTTCTCATCCAACATCGATAGCATCACTTTTTAATAGTGTAGAACTCAAACAGCAACCAGCCCCTCTTTTAATGGGAGAGCGTTCCAATGCTACGGGTTCAAAAGCTTTTAGAGAGCTGATATTGGCTGAAAATTATGAGGGAACTCTCAGTGTTGCACAGCAACAGGTACGTGCTGGAGCGCATATAATAGATGTAAATGTTGGTTTTGCAGGACGTGATGAAACAAAAGATATGAATGCTGTTATCGGGATGTATAACCAAAAGATAGCTATTCCACTTATGCCCGACTCAACACAAACAAGCGGACTTGAAACAGCACTTAAAAATATAGGTGGGAAACCTATATTAAACTCTGTAAACCTTGAAGATGGTGAGCCAAAATTTGATGCTGTTTGTTCTTTAGCTAAAAAGTATGGAACATCTTTAGTATGTCTGACTATTGATGAGGTTGGAATGGCTAAAACAGTAGAAGATAAACTTAAAATTGCAGATAGAATTATAGACCTTGCGACAAATCGTCATAAACTCAAAAAAGAGGATCTGATCTTTGATGTTTTAACATTTACTTTAGCAAGTGGGGATGAGGAGTATTGGGATGCTGGTATAAATACGATAGAAGCTATTCGAGCTCTTCGTAAAAAGCATCCAGAGGTTAGTGCTACTCTAGGACTCTCTAACATCTCTTTTGGACTAGACAAAGATGCACGTCCATACCTGAACTCGATGTTTTTGCATCACTGTATAGAAGCTGGTCTAACTTCTGTAATCATCAATGTAAAACATATTATCCCTATTAATAAAATAAGTGAAGAAGACCAAACTATCTGTGATGACTTGATTTTTAACCGTAAACCAAATGGAGAGGCACTTTTTACTTTTATAGAACATTTTAGCACTAAAGAGGCAATAGATACATCTGCTGATGATGCTGAGTATTTGGCGATGAGTGATGAACAAAAGATAGCTAAACTTCTGATGGATGGTGATAAAGATAGAATGATACCTCTTGTTGAAGAGGCTCGTCACCGTATAGCTCCTGAAAAAATTGTAAATGAGATTTTAATAGATGCGATGAAAGTAGTTGGAGAGCTTTTTGGAAGTGGTCAGATGCAACTTCCTTTTGTACTTCAAAGTGCCGAAACTATGAAGAAAACGGTAGATTATCTGAATCCTTATCTTCCAAAAATAGAAAAAGCAGTAGATACAACTTTAGCACTTGGAACTGTAAAAGGGGACGTTCACGATGTTGGAAAAAATCTTGTAGATATTATTTTATCAAACAATGGTTTTAAAGTAAATAATCTTGGTATAAAAGTAGAGTTAGAAGATTTTATACAAGCCACAAAAGATGGACATATCTCAGCATTTGGAATGAGTGGACTTTTAGTAAAATCAACACAAGTGATGCAAGAAAATCTTAAAACTCTAAAAGCTGAGGGAATAGATATACCTGTTCTTCTTGGTGGTGCAGCACTTACAAGAACTTTTATAGATGATTTTTGTCGTCCTTTTTATGATGGTCCTATTTTTTACTGTAAAGATGCTTTTGATGGTGTAACGGCAATGAGCCGTATAGAAGCTGGGAATTTTGATACTGACCTTCATGGTAAAGATAAGGAAGAGAAGGTTGTTAAAGAGAAAAAAGAGGTAATAATTCCTCCACTCTCTGAGATAAAGATGCCCTCTCGTGATGTGAAAGTACCAACTCCACCATTTTGGGGACGTCGTGAGATAAAACTAACAGAGCAACAGATAGAGATGGTATTTGAGTGGATAAACCATAAAATACTTTTTAAATCTCGTTGGGGGTACAGCTCTAAAGGTAAAACAAAAGAGGAGTATCAAAAGCAAGTGGATGAAGTGATTATGCCAGCCTATGAAAAACTCAAAGCCGAGTTTTTAGATGAAAAGCTATTTGAACCTACTATTGTTTATGGTTATTGGCCTTGTCGTTCTGATGATAGCAAACTTCTTATCTTTGATGAGGAGAGTGGTTACAACTCAGCAGATGAGATAAACAGAGAACCTCTTGAAAATGTAAGAGAAAATGCGATAAAAGAGTTCTCTTTTCCAAGACAAAGAAAACAGCCACACCGTGCATTAAGTGACTTTTTTCATAGTGATAGAGATGATGTTATAGCACTAACGTGTGTGAGTGCTGGTGGAAAACTAAGCGATGCAGAGAGAGTTATCTATGATGAGGGGAACTATACAGAATATTATCAATTTCATGGCTTAGGTGTTGAATTAGCAGAAGCTTTAGCAGAGATAGCACATAAACAGATACGTCTTGACCTAAATATATCTGACAATGAAGGAAGTAAACTTAGTGATGTTCAGATGAATAAGTACCAAGGTTCACGCTACTCTTTTGGTTATGCTGCTTGTCCAGATTTGGAGTTAAATCGTCCATTGTTTGATTTGCTGAAACCTGAAGAGTTTGGAATAGAACTGAGTGAAACTTTTCAAATTCATCCTGAGCAGAGTACTAGTGCTTTGGTTGTTTATCATCCTAATGCTTCGT
>CAYOKX010000062.1:0-10999 GCA_964404655.1 uncultured Sulfurimonas sp.
CGATAAAAAGGAAAACTAAAAATAGTAATTAAAATATAATGGACGAAAAAAAATCAACTATGGATAACAACCTGATTTCGTCCACTCTCTTTTGCAACATAAAGTGCTTCATCTGATGTTTTTATCATCGCTTCAAGAGATTCTGAGAGACCATAAGATACACCGATTGATATTGTATAGGAGATTTGAAGCTTATCGATAGTGATTATGTTAGTTTCAAATACTTTTCGTATCTTTTCAAATAATATTTTACTATTTTCAATAGTTATATCTTCGAGTAAAATACAAAACTCCTCTCCACCAAATCGAGCCATTAAATCGGAGCTTCTTAACTGCTTATCTAAAATTCTTTTAATCTCTTGAATAGCAACATCTCCAACATCGTGACCATAGGTATCGTTAATATTTTTAAATTTATCTATATCTATCATCGCAACAGCTAATGATTTTTTTCTTCTTCTTGCTTTTGCAAATATCTGTTCACCACTATTAAAGAAGAAACGTCTATTATATGCTCCAGTTAAAAAATCTTTATTTGCCATATCTTTAACAGTTGCAAAAAGTTCCAAGAGTTCTAAGTTACTATTTATTCTTGTAATGATTTCATCATTAGAAAAAGGTTTATGAATAAAATCATTAATACCAAAACGTAAAAATTTTGAGATAACATCTTTAGTATCGATAGAACTAATAGCGATAATAGCCATCTGGTCTTTATTATACTCCTCTCTAATCTTAAATGTTAATTCTAATCCATTTAAAACAGGCATTTCATAATCTGTAATCACTAAAGAGATATTACTATCTTCCTTTTGAATAATTTCAAGAGCTTCTTGACCATTTTCTGCTTCTAAAACATTAAGATGTATCCCCTTAAGAGCATTTGCCATAACCATTCTATATGTTTGAGAATCATCTACTATTAAAATATTTGTATCATAATTTTTTAAAGCTCTTAGTATAGATTTAACAGCAAATTCAATACTAGCAGTATCATCTTTAAGTACAAAATCTACAACATCTTTTTTTAATATTATATTTTTCAGCTCTTCATTTACTGTTGCACTTAATATTACGGCTGGAATATGGTGAGAGTTTACAAGTTTTACTATTTCACCATTTTGGGCATCAGGAAGAGATAAATCTAATAAGGCTGCTTGGAAATTAGCTTTATTTTCTCGAATAATTTTTATAGCTTCTTTGTAACTTTTTGCAAAAAATGGTTGAATAAAATCATACTTTGCAAACTCTTTTTTTAAAAGAGATAATATCATAGGACTGTCATCGACTACTAGTACTTTTTTCATAATTAAAATGTCCTTTAAAATATTTTTAACTATTATAACAAACTGTAAATTAATATAAAGCATAATTTTGCTAGAATGTGAATTCAGCTTTATATACAGATTTTTTTGTATATAATGTTAGATTAATATACCCATCAGGAGGCCAAAATGGCTTTAGATTCGGCTAAAAAATTAGAAATTGTTGCGAAATATGGTCGTAAAGAAAACGATACAGGTTCAAGTGAAGTTCAAATAGCACTTTTAACAGAAAGAATTAGTGAATTAACTGAACACTTAAAAATCTTCAAAAAAGATCATGCATCAAGACTTGGTTTATTAAAATTAGTTGGTAAACGTCGTCGTCTAATGAAATATTTTAAAAGAACTGATAAAGTTGCTTATCTTGCTTTAGTTGAAGCTTTAGCAATTCGTGATAATATCTAATTTATCCTTTTAAAAAAAGGGGAGATTTATATCTTTATAACTCTCCCTCTCTCTACTCTTAAATATACTCAATTCCCCTCTATATTACTTTTTTAAACATAATTTTAACTTAGCTTTTAGTATCTAAATAGTATCCTTTTTCAATTAAAATTTTCATGGAGGTTTACAATGTCAAATAAGAATAATGACATTAGTACTGAAGGCTTGACATTTCTGGATGATGGTGAAGTTTTGTATAATGATTTATATCTATTATCTGAAACAGATGAAAAGGGCACAATAATTTATGCAAATGATGCTTTTTTAAAAATAGCAAATATGAAAGTAGAGGAACTAGTAGGGCAACCACATAATATTGTTCGTCATCCAGAGATGCCACGAACAGCATTCAAATCTCTTTGGGATGATGTTCAATCAAAAGGATTTTGGACAGGCTATGTTAAAAATAGTCGTAAAGGTGGAGGACACTACTGGGTATTTGCAACTGTTCTTCGTTCTGTGGATAAAAATGGAAATACTAAATATATCTCTATAAGAGTAAAACCATCTCGTGAAGAAGTAAAGAAAGCTCAAGAGCTTTATGCAACATTAGATTAATTATCAAAAGGATTTTGTAATGGCATTGATGAAAAAAAATAGTTCCGCTTCAGCTTCAGCAGTTGTAGCATCTGGTAATGATAAAAGAAAACAGAGAACATTAGCAAAGCAACAACAGATAAGTGAAAGTATCGCAGGTATATCTATGACTATTCTTGAAAATGCTCAAGAAAGTGTAAGTGCGATAGAGCAGTTAAAATCTTCTATGGAACAGATAGCAACAGCAGCAGAAGAAAATAGTGGTGCAAGTGAACAAGCATTATCAAATGTAAAAGGTATTAACAATAATATCATACGTATGAATACATCTATCGATACTGTAATCGCTTCAACTTTAGCTACTGGTGATAATATAATGTCTTCAGTAGATAAGATTAATGAATCTGTAAAAAGAATGGATAAAGCAGTTGTCGTGGCTGAAGAATCATCAAGAAAAAGTGAAGAGTTAAAAGAATCTTCTCAAAATATTGGTGATGCTGTTGGTTTTATTGCTAAAATTGCTGACCAAACAAATCTTCTTGCATTAAATGCTGCTATTGAAGCTTCTCGTGCTAAAGAGCATGGAAAAGGTTTTGCAGTTGTTGCAGATGAAACACGTGCTTTAGCTGGAGAGAGTGAAAAAAATGCCGAATTTATATCTGAACTTGTAAATAAAATTCAAGGAAGTATAGATAGCATTATTAAAAGTATAGGTTCAACTACAACTATTATATCTGGAAATGGAACGATAGGAAATAGTTTAAGTTTAAAGATGGAAGAGCTTACAAAAATAGCTGTTTATTCTGTTGAAGCAGCAAGAAGTGTAAGTACATATACTCAAAATTTAAGCTCATATGTTTCTAAAGTAAATGATGGTTCTCAGTCTATCGCAAATGCTTCTTCAGAGATAGCTCTTTCTGTTGAAAAAACATTAAATGGTATAGATATTCAATCTGACGCATTAGCACAAACTGAAGATGATATTAAAGAGTTATCTAATCTTGCAGAGGAGTTGAAATATTCTACTGATACGATGAAATCAGCTGAAGATATAGCACTTTCAGCAGATACTATTGGTGGTTCTATGGATGATATTCAAACTGCCTTAGAAAATGTTACAACTGCTTTAAATCAGATAGAATCTTCATCACAAAGTACAAATCAAAGTGCCTTAAAAAATAAAGATTTAGTAGAAGCTGGAATAGTAGCTGCTAAAGATATAGATACTCTTATCGATATTGCTCGTAGAAATTTTGACCTTTTAAAAATATCATTTACAGGTGTAAAAGCAACTGTTATTGAATTAAGAGAATCTTTTACTGGTTCTATATCACAAGGAAATGATGCAGCAGATGAACTTGTTGTAATTGTAAAAGAGACAAAAAATGTAAATAAAACAGTTGGAAGTATATCTAACTCTATTGTGCAACTAAATATGTTAGCTATTAGTGGTTCTATTGAAGCTGCAAGAGCAGGGGAATTTGGAAAAGGTTTTGCGGTTGTAAGTTCAGATATTAGAAACTTAGCAAAAGATTCAGAATCAAATACTGAAAAAATTAATGATATTGTAGAATCTATGAATTCTGAGATAGATACTGTAAAAAGTGATTGGCATAATCTTTTAAAATCACAAGCAACAGAGCAAGAGTCTATCGATACACTTATAAATGATGTTGTAAGAATTACAGATATGTTAGTTGATTTACTTGATAGATATACTGGTCTTAAAGCTGTGAATGACCAAAATATTGAGGGTATGAATCAAGTGATGATTGGTATAAATGAGATTCAAAAAGCGGTAGAGTTAAGTGCAAGAAATGCGATGGAGTCAAGAAAAGCGAGTGAGTTAATTATAGAAACAGTTTCTCATATAGGAGAAGGTGTAGAAGAGTTAGCTGTAATGGCTGATGAACTTCAGCAAGGGTAAAGTAGGTATATAGATGCAAATTCAAGAGATATTAATCATCAAGAATGGTCGAGAAAATTATGGTATATCAACTGAAGATATAAACCAAATTTCAAGAGTACCGATGCTTATGCAACTTCCTCTAAGACCAAAAGGTGTTAGAGGTTTATGTTCTATTTCGGGAAGTATAGTATCTACACTTGATTTAAATCTATTATTGGATATGCCCTGTGTAGATTACGATGCCTATAAAAGTAGACTCTTAAGCTTAAATAATAGACACTCATCAAATGCTTTACTTGTAAGTGAAGTGTATAATACTGTTGAAATTAATCAAGAAAATATAGAGTATGTAGATAATGAAGATGACCCTATTGTTGCAATATATAAATATCAAGATAGTTTAGTACAAGTTTTATCTTTAGATATTTTAATAGCACAGGTAGTAAATGTTTCTATTGATGCACAAGAGGTAAAGACTGGTAAAGTAAAGCATGAACTGATACAAGAGGAAAATAGTATTAGATTTTTAATATTTTATATGGGAAAAGAAAAATTTGCCCTAAATATAGAATATTTACAAGAGATAATATTAAATGATAAAGAGTTTACTGAAATTAGTGGTAGTGAAGAGGATGTTCTTGGTCTGATTACTTTAAGAGATGAACTTTTACTAGTTGTTGATTTACGAAAAACTTATGGTTTTGAAAATATAAAAAATGATAAAAACCGTATTTTAATAGCTTCTTATGGAGGGAAGAGAATCGCTCTTTTAATCGATTCCGTTATCGATATACGTAATTTTTCAATTAATAATATTGAACCGATGCAAAATGATACAAAAGAGATAAAAATTTCTGGTGTTATTCATGATAATAAATCTTTAATATCATTTTTAGATAATGAAGTTTTAGAGAAACTTTTTGAAGATAATAGTTCTTATATTGATGAAAATATTGAAGATGAGGTAGAAACTATTGATAACTCTAATCTTGAGGTTATCGTCTTTAAACTTGCAAC
The DNA here is from genome assembly GCA_964404655.1 of uncultured Sulfurimonas sp. Classification (GTDB taxonomy): domain Bacteria; phylum Campylobacterota; class Campylobacteria; order Campylobacterales; family Sulfurimonadaceae; genus Sulfurimonas. The sequence goes on from CAYOKX010000062.1 coordinate 5,233, forward strand.
AAAAGAGTATGCCTTTGAAGTAGATAGTGTAGCTGAAATTATAGATTTTGTGCAATCTACTGAAATTGTATATAGTGATGACTCTATCGACGGTATAATCAATATTAGAGGAAAAATAGTTACTATTGTTTCTCTCTTTAAAAAACTAGAGATAGAGACGACAATCAATGAAGATTCTAAAATTGTTATTTGTAATATAAACGGAGATAGAATAGGTTTTATTGTTGATAGTGTAAGTGATATTCTAACGATTAAAGATGAAAATATTAGGGAAAAAGATGATGAATTCTTTACCAATATTCTTCACCTTAACGATGGAAAAAGGTTAGTATTGCTTATGGATATTAATAGGATTATAGATATAACGGAGGAACTTGATGAGTAAGAAAGTTTTAATTGTTGATGATTCAGCACTAGTAAGAAAACAGTTAACAGAGATAATAGCGACACTAGGTTTTGAGATAGATATTGCTAAAAATGGAAAAGAAGCGGTAGAAAAAGCATTAGAAACACAATACAATGTGATAACAATGGATATTAATATGCCTGTTATGGATGGTATAGAAGCTGTAAAACAGATTATGCAACAAAAACCTACTGCTATTTTAATGATTAGTTCTCTTACAACCGAAGATGCCACTGTCACAATGAATGCTTTAGATTTGGGTGCAATAGATTATATTGCAAAACCAGGGACTATGAATGTAGGTAAAAAAGAGAATCGTGATGATATTTTAGAAAAAGTAAAATCATTAAGTCGAATACCTGTTAGAAGATTACGTCGTCAATCTGCAAAGCCAAAGGTTAGAGAAAGACATCACATTAAACATACTACATCAAGAACAGCAAGAGTAGAAATGAATCCATTAAGTTCTAAAGATATAGAAAAGATAGTAGTTATAGGTTCATCAACAGGTGGTCCAGGATTAATTGAACAGATATGCTCCTCTTTACCTGATAACTATAAATACCCTGTGTGTATTGTTCAACATATGCCAGAGCAATTTACAAAAGCTTTTGCTGAACGATTAGATAGAGCAAGTGCCGTAACAGTTCAAGAAACAGCTCAAAATATGGAAATCCTTCCTGGTAATGTTTATGTTGCTCGTGGTGGAATTCATATGAATTTTGCTAAAAAAGTATCTGGAAAAATAGTTATTAGAGAAAATAGAGAGAAGGGAGATAACTTCTTTCAACCAAGTGCAAATGATATGATGAAAAGTGCTTTATCTATATTTGAAGGTTCTAATATAATAGGTGTTATTCTTACTGGTATCGGTGATGATGGTGCTAATGCTATGGTGGAACTGAAAAAAGCTGGAGCATATACATTAGCTGAAAGTGAAGAGAGTGCAACTGTTTATGGTATGCCAAGGGAAGCTTATGAGAGAGGTGGTGTAAGTGAACAACTCGATTTTAAGCAGATACTTAAGAAAATTGTAACACTGAAATAGTAGGAGTATATATATGGCATTGATAAAAAAACATATTAAGCAAGATGTAGAAGAGTTTCCACAATTTTCTACTTTGGAAGATGCTATAAATTTTTTTAACTCTAACAGTGAAGATGATGAAAAAGATTATGCAGTAGAAGAGATAGCTAAGTTTAGTGGAGGAGGAGATTTTCTTATCTCCTATATTGATAATGAGGATGCAGATAAAAGAATCTCTACAAAAGTTGCATCTGTAATATCGAATATGGATCCAGATGATGCACCAATAGAAAAAATTATGGATTTATTAAAGTTAAACAATGCTTATGTTCGTAATTTAGGTATATCTATTCTTCGGGATTTTGGTGATTCAATAAAATATTATATAGTTAAATTCTTAATAGGTGACGATAGAGATTTAAGAATATTTGCTATTAATGTTCTTGGTGATGTAGATTTTAGTGAGTCACGAGATATGTTAGTGGAGTTATTAGAAACAGAAGAGGATATAAATGTAGCGATGACAGCTGTTGATTATATGGGTGAGATAGGTGAAGAGGAAGATATTACTCTTTTAGAATCTCTTAAAGAACGTTTTGCTGGAGATTTTTATGCCGAATTTGCAGTAGATGGTGCAATTAGATTGATAAAAGGATAAGAAAATGGCTACTCTTTTATCCACAGAAAACTTTTCAAAACTTGGTGAATTCATTTATAGAAAAAGTGGTATCTATTTAGAAGAAGAAAAACATTTTGATAAGCTAAAAAAATATATTGATAAGCGTGCATTAGAGTTAGGAATGGATAATTTCCGAAAATATTTTTTTAAGCTTAGATTTGATGATAAAGATGGTGAAGAGTTTCAAGAGTTGATGAATGCTATCACTGTAAATGAAACATATTTTTTCAGAGAAAAAGACCAATTTGAAGTGTTGGTAAATAGAATTTTACCAGAACTACATCAAACACTTCCTGCATCTAAACCTTTACGTATACTCTCTTCACCTTGTTCAACGGGAGAGGAACCATACTCTATGATATTACATATTGTGGAAGAGGGAAAAGTTGTAGAGGAGAGAGATATTGAAGTTGTTGGTATCGATATAGATTCTACTGTTATAAAAAAAGCACAAGCTGGAAAATATACAGAACGTTCAGTTCATGCAATACCTAAAAAAATTCTTTCAAAATGGTTTAATAAAAAAGCATTAGGGTATGAGTTAAGTGAAGATTTACAAGGTACAGTTGATTTTCAAGTGGCAAATGTATTTGATAAATCTCAGATGAGAAAACTTGGAAAATTTGATGTTATTTTTTCAAGAAATATGTTAATATATTTTGATGACGCATCTCGTAAAGAGGTAGCGATGACTTTTTATGATATGTTAAACCCAGGGGGATATGTTCTTTTAGGTCATGCAGAATATATGAGTCGAATAGTATCTGTTTTTAAAGCAAAAAAGATAGATAATACTTTGATTTATCAAAAGTAGAATTAAAATAGAAACTAACTAAATAGAGTTTTTTTAGGAGAATATGATGGCAACAGTAATGGTTGTAGATGATTCGAAAACAGTAAGAAACTATCATGGAACGATTTTAAAATCGATGGGAATGGATATTGTTGAAGCTGAAAATGGTATGGAAGCCTTAGAAAAAAGCTTAGATAATGAGATTGATTTGTACCTTGTTGATGTTAATATGCCTATTATGGATGGATATTCTTTTATTCAAGATTTACGAAAACAGAAAAAACAGAAGAATATACCAATTATAATGGTTACAACACAAGCCAAAGAAGAAGATAAGATAAATGCGTATATAGTTGGTTCAAATCTATTTGAAACAAAGCCGATAAGACCTGAGCAACTTCAAGCATATATCGATATTCTAGTTAAGAGTTAAGGGGATATTTATGGATCCATTATTAGAACAATTTTTAAGTGAAGCTAGAGAAAATTTAGCTTTTATCGATCAAAATATTGAGGAGATAGGAGGGGATGACCCTGAACTACTTAACTCTGTATTTCGTGCTGCACATACTTTAAAAGGTGGTAGTGGAATAGTAGGATTTGAATCTATTAAAGAGATTACACATCATGCTGAAGACCTACTTGATATGTTACGAGCAGAAAAGATAGAGTTTGCAGATGGTATGACTGATGCTCTTTATAATGCTTTTGATGAAGTAATGAATCTTGTTGAAGCAGCAGAAGAGAGTGGAGAGATTGTCGATTCTGATGCAGAAACAGTTGACAATATAGTAAAAGAGCTCAATATACAGATGGGTAAAGATAAAGTTGTAGAAGATGAATGGAAAGTTCCTTTTTTACTTGCTACAAATGTGGAGGAGATGATTAACTATCCACTAAGAACTTTACGAGGACTTAACTCTGTTAAGTTACCTTTTGTAAATAAAGAGCTTAATGAAACTTTTTGTAATAATAGTAATTTTTATGCAGTTTTATTTGATGTAGATGACTCTTGTATGGTTTATGGAAATGACCCTGTTTATACACTCTCTCTCTTATCTGAAAAAGTTTTAGGTGTTTTTTCATGTATGAGTAATGAAAATGCTAAAGCTATATTGAGTGGAGAGGATGAAGATGGTCTTATCTTAAAAACTCATATAGTTGCTTATATTCATGCCACTTATGAAGAGATAGAGGACGCTTTATTTAACTTTATAGATGAGATACACCTTCTTCCATTAGATATATCTCAGATGTTAACTCTTGATGCTGGAGATAGTGGAGTGGAGATAGACTCTTTAAAAGAGTTAAAAGATATTGCTGAAGATTTAGATTTAGCAGGTATTACAGATGAGGTTGAACGTTCATTATCTCTTCTTGGAAAAGATACACTTCAATATCATCAATTAGAAAGATTTTTAGATATTGTAGGATTTATTAATCCTGAAGATACTACAAAATTAGCTAGTTTTTTTGATAACTTATATAAAGGGAATATTTATTCTCCTTCTCAAATAGCTGTTGTAGAAGATATTGAAGATATTCAAAAAGAGACAATACAAGAGAGTAAAGAAGAAAAATCATCGTCATCTACACTTGAAATAGATGAAGTAACACATAGTGTATTGATGGGGATTTTAGAACAGCAACAAAAAGCTTTAAACTATATAGAAACAGATGACGATTTCTTAAGAGTTGTTTCAATGATGGATAAGGTACGTAAATTTATACCAAATATGCCAGAAAGTTTTAATTCAAAAGAGGAAATAGTATCTTTTATTGAAGATACTCTTAGTAATAAAGATGAAAATGTTACATCTGTTGTTGAAGAGAAGCAGGAGAAATCTCCAGAAGTTGTTGATGTAGTAAAAGTTGAAGAGAAAAAAATTGAACAGAGTAAACCAGTTAAAAAATCCTCTTCAAAACAGGATGAAAAAAAACATATTGTTGGGAAAACTGTTAAGGTAGATCAAGAGTCTATTGATAGTTTAATGAATGTTGCAGGTGAACTTCTTGTTGCTAAAAACTCTCTTCCATATTTAGCAGATAATGTATCAGATATGACTCATGATATTATTAAACGTGAAATTATGGAAAAATATATATTTATCAATCGCCTTACTGAACAGCTTCAAGACCTTATAATGGGTATGAGAATGCTACCTATCTCTTATGTATTTGATAGATACCCTAAACTTGTTCGTGATATTGCAAAAAAACTTGGGAAAAAAGTGAAGTTAGAGGTAAGTGGTGGAGAAACAAAACTAGATAAAAATATGATAGAGATGTTAGCAGACCCTATGATTCATATTATGAGAAATTCTCTTGACCATGGTATAGAAAGTCCAGATGTGAGAGAGCAAAAAGGGAAAGAGGCAAGTGGTACAGTAACTCTAAATGCTTATGCACAATCGGATAGAATTATTATAGAGATTATTGATGATGGTGCAGGGATAAATACTGAACGAGTTGCTGGTAAAGTTTTAGAGAAAGGTTTATTAACACCTGAACAGATAGATGCTATGAGTGAAGATGAAAAAGCAGAACTTGTACTTTTACCTGGTTTATCAACGGCTGAAGAGATTACAGAGTTTAGTGGTCGTGGTGTGGGAATGGATGTTGTGAAAAAATCTATTGAGAGTTTTGGTGGTAGTATAAATATTAAAACAAAGGCAAATCAAGGAACAACTATAACATTAGCAATCCCTATGTCTTTAGCAGTTACATCACTTCTTCATATTCAGATGAATGATATTCATTATGGTATCCCTATGGATTCTGTTTCAGAAACTGTAAAACTTGAACACTCTGAGATAGAGTATCTTCATAATGAACCATTTGTTTATATTAGAGGAGAGGTTA
>CAYOKX010000063.1:0-10922 GCA_964404655.1 uncultured Sulfurimonas sp.
TTATTTACACTCACTCATCTTAATATCAGATTTCTCATCTTTTCCACCCTCTTTTCTATCTGCACCTAAAGAGATAAGTTCCACAGAACCCTCTTCATTGATATAAACAAACTGGTTACCCCATGAATCTTTAGGCATTTTACCATCTTTAAAATAGCCACTTGTTGAGTAGTTTGGATATTTTTCCTCATCTGGATTTGTTACAAGAGCATCAAGACCCTCTTCTGTTGATGGGTAGAGACTATTGTTAATTTTAAACATATCTAATGCACCATTATAGATACTTTTCATCTGAACACATACTAAGTTTCTTTTTGCTTCTTCACCTTTACCTGTCAGACTTGGCATAACCATTGCAGCTAACAAACCTAAGATGACGATAACTATCATTAACTCTATAAGAGAAAATCCATTTCTTGCTCTATTTTGCATATATATAGCCTTTATTTTTTTGATTTTTTATTATAGTCAAAAAAGTTTACAAAATCTAAATTTTTGATTGTCTATATACTTTTGTACCCTCTGTTTTATTTGTAATTTTATTATTGAGTTCAAATCTAAAACAACTTGCTTCAAGTTTATCTGTTTTAGGTGTTTGAATATAGATATATCTATTTTCATTATAAACCCAATTTTTATCAAACTGAAAATAGTAGTTATCTTTAAAAATCACAGTGACATCATTTGATAAACTAGAATCTAAGTTTGGATAATAGATAGATACAGTGGGGTCAAGAATATTTTTAAGGTCTGTATATTGTGATGCTAGTGATATCCCATTTGCATCATCACCTGTAATGGCTTTTTCACTATTTGATAATTTAGAGTAGGAATTTTTTTGAGAACATGCTTGTATATCTAAAATAGCATCTGAAGAGTGAAAAATATTTTTTACTGTTTCTATCTTCGTTGTATCTATCTTTACAGTTTCAATTGGAGAGGAATCACTACTATCTAACAATTTTGTAATCGCTTTTTCTTGCTGTGTATCGATAGAACTTTGTAGAAGATTTAAGTTTGCTTGTTCTAGCCATATATCTTTAGAAGCCTCTTGTAATGCTTTTTTTAACTCGTCAAATTGTTTTGTAAGAAAATCTTTTTCATTTTGAGGAACCGTAGTATTATAATTTGATTCTAATACAATAAGAGAACGTTCTAACTCTAACTCTTGCATTAAAAGCTCTTTTTTTATCTCCTGTTGGAGTGTAAGAGTGGTAGAATTATTCGTATCGAGATTTTTTTCTATTATCTTTTGTAACATATATTTAGCATGCTGTATCTCTTGAGATTTTATAAAAAGTTTTGAATCTGTAAAAGGGTCTTTATCTATATCATTTTTACTTATATTTAATATTCTTGAAACACTCTGTTTAATATCATCTAACTCAAGGGAACTATTTATATCAATATTTAAAAAAGAGCTTGTCACAAGGTCTGTTATAGGGGAGATAACAATAGTTTTATCTACTCGAGACATATCAATCGTTGTTTTAAGCTGTCCAACAAGTTTTTTATTTGTAGCACTATCAACTCCACCATAAGCGAGAATAGATAATGTTTTATCTCTCTCTATCATTACATCACTCAATATAAAAGAACCATTACTTTTCGAAATAGTTGTTGATTCATTTAGGTCGCATAGAGAATTATTATTTGTATCAGCACAAACTGTTGCACCATTAATGTAGCCATCAACTACAACACCTCCAATGGTAGAACCTGTACTAATTGCCATATATTCAGAAGAATCACACGAAATTAGGAGGAAAGAAAAAGTAGTAATTAAAGCGGTTTTTATATAAAATAACATTATAACTTGCCTTAAAATATAAATTTTATATTATAATAGCATAAAACCTGCAAAATATATGTTAAGTTTATCTATTTTTAGTCGATATAGTTTTATTACAAAAGGCACTAGGAACATCATAATGAAATTTATAATTACTCTTTTATTAACATCTTTTATGTTTAATAATCTCTTGAATGCCAAAGATATATATATACAAGTAACATCAACTTCAAGTAAAAATACACTACGTGCTATAAATAAAAAATTTAAAAAGATGAATCTAAAAATGATTTATAAAACAAATGTGACAAAATATTTTATCTACTCTGGACCCTATACAAATGTAGACTCTAGTAAGTTTGCATTAAATAAGATACGAAACTATTTTCCAAATGCAATAATAAAGCCACATAAAATTAAAAAAGGGAAAGATAGTGGAACTTATCTTAACTTAGCATTGGGTTTCTCCTCTGCACCCTCAACACACGAAGTTGAAAAAGGGTGTGTTATCATAGAAGCTCCTAAAAATAAGGGTGTTAGCTATAATGTAGATAGTGGTTATACATTTGAAAATGGTCTATCTTTAGGGGTTGGATATTTAAGGTTTGATGCAACTGACCTTCTGTTTGATAATCTTTATGGCTCTATAAATTATAGATTTAATGACTATAACAATTTTATTCCCTATATTGGAATGTTAGGTGGATATAGTAGTTTGAAATGGTTTACTGACCCAATAGATGATCCTCAAGAGGGTTCAAATAATAACAGTAGTTCTCTTCTTTTTGGAACACAAACAGGGCTCGTTTATAAATTGACAGGTATTTTTTCTATCTATATGGGCTATCAATGTTTATTTATGAATCATATTACAAACATCTCATTAGATACCAAAAATAGTTCTAAATTAAAACATAATACTCTACATACAGTACAAGTAGGGTTTCATTTTTAAAGCTATTTAAAAACTTAAAAATGAACTATCTCTATCTCTATTCTTCTATTTTTTTCTCTTCCTGCTTTAAGCATATTTGAAGCGATTGGTGAACTTTCACCCATATTATATATTTTGACTCTTGAACTATTAATTCCCGCTTTAGTTAAAAGATTGAGAACTGTTTTAGACCTTTTTGCTGAGAGTTTTAAATTATATTTTTTACTTCCTATTGAATCTGTAAATGATTTTAAGATTAAACGATTTTTTGGAAATTTTTTTAGATTTTCAATAATATTTTCAAGGTATAATTGAGAGCTTTGGATTAAATTTTCAGATTTATAGGCAAATTTAAGAGTAGTTTTATCTGTTAATTTTATAATAGTTTCCTCTTTTTTTACTTCTTCTACACAACCATCATCATCTACAATTGCATAAGATTCACTATTTTTACATTTATCTAACCTATCTATGATAGCATCATCATCACTATCTTTCGCACAACCATTTTCATCAACAATCTCACCTATAACACTATTTGAACAGCTATCTAATCTATCAACAACTTTATCACCATCACTATCTTTCGCACAACCATTTTCATCAACAATCTCATTTTCAACACTACCTAAACAGTTATCAAGTCTATCTATCACAAAATCATCATCATCATCTTTTGCACAACCTAATTCATCAACAAGCTCTCCTATTACACTATCTGAACAGTTATCTAGCATATCGGGAATACCATCATTATCACTATCGATAGAATCATCTAACTCTTTGTTTATTGTTATAATATCGTGAAGATTAACACTTGGTATTTCGATATCTAAAAGACCATCATCTGTTTGAATATGATAAATATCAACTGTCCCTTTCTCTAATTTTTCTGTTCCAAAAATATATTTTAAACCAAATGAGAGAGATAGTGTTCCTGTATGTGTAAATTTTATATCATATTGAGGTTGTAGGTCAATTTTACGTTGATAGAGTAGATATTTTGTGTTGATATTAAACTCTAAAGCATCGGTGAATGGAAACTCCATTCCTATCTGAAATCCACCAGTTGCACCACTATTTGAATATCTTTTTTCATTATCATTAAATTTCCAATTAAGGTCACTATACCCCAATAATAAACCTGTGTAAAATTTGAAATTATCAAAACTATCATATCGATTTAATCCAATAAAAAAGGAGTTACTATCGATATTCTTATTTTTAGTATAGATATAATTAAAAGTTGGTTTAAAACTATTGTTATCAAAAAAATTATCTACAATAGTATAAAGTTCTAAATTATAAAAGTTTGTTTTTGGTTTATTCATATCTATCTTTTCACTTGTATAAAACATCTTTGCATAACCAGCATTAAAACCTATCGATTCTATTGTTGTATCTTTAGAGAAGAGAGTTGTTGAAGTTATAATATTTGACAATAAAAATAGAGAGATATTTGTTTTTAAATTCATAAAAATTTACCATCCAGTATTTGAGAAGAATTATGGCACATATTATAATCTCTTATGCTTAAGATTTATTTTTCTTGACTATAATGAGAAAAAAGGTAAAAGATGAAAACAGCGATAGTTACAGGAGCAAGTAGTGGTATTGGTAAAGCGATAACTTTAAGATTACTTCAATTAAATTATAAAGTTATAGGTATAAGTAGAACTATCGATGAAAACTGTTTTAATCATCAAAATTTTATTGCGATACAGACAGATTTATCAAAACAAAAAGATGTGATGATTTTATGTGAAAAAATAAAAAAAATCCCTCTTTTTATACTTATAAACTCCGCAGGTATTGGACGTTTTGAACCTCATGAAGAACTATCATTTCAAACTATAACAGATATGAGCTTTTTAAATCTTACAGCACCAATGTTACTTACAAATAGTGTTCTTCGTGAGTTAAAGAAAAATAGTGGTTATCTTATAAATATTAATTCTATTGAAGCGATACGAGCAAGTAAATTTGCTGGTGTATATTCAGCAACCAAAGCAGGATTAAAAGCTTTTAGTGATTCACTCTTTGAAGAGACTAGAAGAGGTGAATTAAGTATTACAAATATTAATCCAGATATGACAGAAACCTCTTTTTATGATGATTTACGATTTGAGACAAGTCAGAAAGAGGATGAGAAACTTCTTGCTAGTGATATAGCAGATGCAGTTGAACATATATTAACTATGAGAAAGGGTGCTGTTATAAGTGACTATACTATACGAAGTTTGAAATTTGGTATAGTAAAAAAGAAAGTTTTCTCCTAAGTTTAAGAACTCTTTCTCTCTTTTAACATTCGTTTATACTCTTTTTCAAACTTTTTTCTACGTGCATAAGAAAGTTTATCTATAAAAAGAATGCCATCAAGATGATCTATCTCATGTTGGATAGCGATACTTAGAAGCCCATCTGCATCCAGACTTTGTGCTTTTCCATCTCTATCTTGAAAATTTATACTTATAGTCTCAAAACGTTTAATATCTTCATAAAAGCTTGGAACACTTAAACAGCCCTCTTGATAAACAGTTGAACCATCTTTTTTGATAATAACTGGATTAATAATCTCTAAAAGATTTTCAGAAGGTTGTTCTCCATCTTCATTAGGGATATTTAAAATTAAAACTTGAATAGGATGTGCTACCTGAATAGCAGCTAATCCTATGCCATTTGTATCTATCATCATTGGATTCATCGCATCTAAAAGTTTATGAAGTGAGCTATCAAATTTTTCAACTTTTTTAGATTTTATTTTTAATCTTTTATCTGGGTATTCAACTATTTTTAAATTCATATTCTCTCTTTATTATTCAATAGCAGCATAATCTAAATCACTGTTTTCATAGGCTTTATCTATCCCATCCATCGCTTTTACTATAATCTCTTCAACTGTTTTGTTTATATCAATCTCTGTAATACCGATAGAGATTTTAAGTTGTATCTCTCTATCCGATATAAACATATTAGATGTGGATACAAGGTCACATAGTCTTGCACTTGTTCTCTTTGCATTTTCTAAATCTGTATGTTTTAAAAGCATAGAAAAACGTCCATCTCCAAAATAAGCAACCGTATCACTTCTTCTTGAAGTTTTTAGTAATAACCTTGCGATAATTTTAGTCATATGGATTATCTCTTTAGGATTTTTAATCGTATCTGTCAACTCATTAGAAAGTTCTATAAAAATTAAAGAACTACTATGTTTTAATTTTTTAACAGAATCTATCTCTTTCGTGATACGATTTATAAGATAACGTTTATTATAGACACCATATTGATTATCAAAAATTGTTTCATTTTCAACATTTTTTACTATCTGTGCTGTATCTTCATACACTTTTTTCATATACATATTTTGTTTTTGTAAAATAGCATCAAGTTTCGAAATATCTGTCTCTATAAGAAAAAAAACCCCTGCTTTTGCTGTTAAATCACTATTACTGTTTAACTCTCTTTTTCTTTTAGCTAAAATCTTCATCATTAAAGTGATGTTTTTATAGAGTGTAGCAGTAACACTTAACATATTTTTAACAGAAGAAAATCCCTGTTTTAGATTTTTTTCAAGTAAAATTATATTTTCATCATTACTACTATGTTCTTCAAGTTCGAGCATTGTAGATATCTCTTTACGAAGAGTTTCACTCTTATTTTCTAAGTTTCTATCAAAATAAAGTGCAAAATTATTGGGTGTTACAGGAAGATTATCTGCGATTAAACTCTCTACTACCTCTTGGGAGTAACTATCTAGGCCTGTCAATTTGCTAGCTATATCAGGAGCTTTACCATGTGAAGATTCTGCTTGTTTAAGCTCAACAGCTCTTTTAGCTTCATCTTCATAATATTTTTTATTGTGTAAAGAACCTGACATAATTAACCTTTTTACTCGTTATCGTTCTTAATTAATACTTCATCTATCATTCCATACTTTTGAGCCTCTTTAGCACTCATAAAGTTGTCACGGTCAGTATCTTTTTCTATCGCTTTAACAGTTTGGCCTGTATTTTTTGCCAAAATAGAGTTTAACTCTTTTTTCATACGTAAAATCTCTTCAGCTTGAATAGCGATATCTGAAGCTTGACCTTGAGCACCACCCAACGGTTGATGAATCATAATACGAGCATGAGGAAGAGCGAAACGCTTCCCTTTCTCACCTGCTGAAAGTAAAAATGAACCCATTGAAGCAGCTTGTCCTATACAGATAGTTGAAACATCTGGACGGATATAGTTCATAGTATCAAAAATAGCCATTCCCGCTGTTACAACGCCCCCTGGAGAGTTGATGTAAAAGTAGATATCTTTCTCAGGGTCTTCCGCTTCAAGAAAAAGAAACTGTGCTACGATTGTAGAAGCAACTTGGTCATTCACCTCTCCACTTAACATAACAATTCTATCTTTTAAAAGACGAGAGTAGATATCATAAGAGCGTTCACCACGCCCTGTTTTTTCTACAACATAAGGGATATAACTCATTCTCTATGCATCTTTAATTTTTGCGTTTAAAAGTGCTGAAAGAACTTTATCTTCTACCATTGACATTTGGATTGCAGGGATATATCCAGCTTCTTTATATTGCTCATAAGCTTTTTGAGGATCTTGACCCATTTGCATCGCTTCATAGTAGATAGTTTGCATAACTTCTTGCTCTTCAACTTTAACATTTTGAGCTTGTGCTAAAGAATCAATAATAAATGTAGCTCTTACACTTTTTTGTGCTTCTTCACGGAAAGTTTCACGAAGTTCAGCTAATTTTTCAGCATTTTCACGAAGCTCTTTTATCTCATCTTCACTCATAGTTCCAGCTTTTTTATTAAGAGCCATATCTATCTCTTGTTCAACAACAAATTCTGGTAAATCAAATTTAAAAGTTTCAACAAATTTTTCTAAAAGTGCTGGTTTCATCTCGTTATTGTAAAGTTTACCTAACTCTTCACCTTCGATTTGAGCTTTTACCTGTTTTTTTAATTCAGCTAAATCTGCATCATCTTGACCTGGTAGCATCTTTTTAGCTAACTCATCATCGATAACAACTTCACCTTTTGTTTGAATAGCAGTAAGATTTACTTTAAATTCAGCATCTTTAGAAGCTAAATCTCCACCATAATTTTCTGGGAAAGTAACTTTGATGATTTTTTCTTCACCCTTTTTCATACCAATCATCTGATCTTCAAAACCTGGAATAAATTGACCTGAACCGATAACTAAAGAGAAATCTTTTGCTGAACCACCATCAAAAAGTTTTCCATCTACTGAACCCTCAAAATCAAATTTTGCTGAATCATCTTTCGCTAATGCTCTATCTTCTTCAACATCTACCATAGGAGCTTGAGAAGTCGCTAACTCTTTAATTCTTGCATCAATAGCATCATCAGTTGCTACTGGTTTATCAAATGCTTCAACCATATCTGCATAATCACCCATATCTATTACTGGACGCATAGCAATTTTTACAGCAACTTCAATAGCATCAGCTGATTTATCAAATTTAGAGATATTTGGCTCACCAATTAAAGAGTCATTAGAGATTTCCATCTCTGTTAAACCTTTTTCTAAAACCTCACGAAGAGCTTCACCCTCTGCATCTTCAATAAGTTTTTGACCATACTGTTTTTTGATAGTAGCAACAGGAACTTTACCTTTACGAAAACCATCCACTTTAGCAGTTCTTGTAAGTTGTTTTGCTATCTTTTCTACTTTAGCAGTTACTTCATCCATTGGGATTGTAGCAGTGATTTCCGCATTTGCACCATCAATTTTATTAGATATGATTTTCATTTATTTCCTTTGGTTTTATATATATTTTATAGTTTTATAACTATTATTTTAAGCGATTTTATCAAAAATCTACTTTTATCTAGCTTTTACACAACTTAGGTTTATAGGTAAGGAGAAGTATTAAAACTACCCCTATATCTATCATTACATCTGCAAAGTTAAACACTGCAAAATTAAATCCGCAATGCCAATAAACCATATCAACAACACCTTCATGGATAAATCTATCATAAATATTAGAGATAGCTCCACCAAGTAATAATCCTACTGGAAAAGCATAACACAATTTCTTAAGATAAAAAACATATCCTAAAACTCCAGTAACAACAATAATTTGAATATATTTCAGCCACTCTTCTAAAAAAGAGAACATAGAAAAAGCAACACCTTTATTGTAAACAAGTATGAGATCTATACACTCTGTATAATATCTAAACCCATCAACAAAAAGCATCTTAATATTTTGGTCAATAATAAAAACACCTACTAAACTAAAAAATAAGATAAGTATTAGACGAAAATTTGTGTTAGGCATTTAAGGATTTTTGAAAGAAATCTATAACACCATCCATTTTACTTTTCATCATCTTTCCATGTTTACACTCTAGTAAAATTCTTAACTTATTTTCAGTTCCAGAATAACGAATAAGATGACGAATATTATTTTCATCTAAATCTTTTAATATAGCATCCAATCCATCCATTGTATCTAGTGGTTTTTTTACTTTTACTTTTACATTTATCAATTTTTGAGGATAGAGTTTAAATGGACGAAGTGCCTCTGATGCTTTTTTATTTTTATGGAGTAAAAGTGCTAATGTTTGTAGTGCAGCAACCAACCCATCTCCTGTTTTAGCAAAATCACTAATAATAATGTGTCCACTCTGTTCCCCACCAAAGTTTATACCCTCTTTCTTCATCATCTCTAAAACATGTTTATCTCCAACATTAGAACGATGCAGTTCTAAACCTTTCGTTTGCAGATAATCGGCTAAACCTTGATTACTCATAACAGTAGAAACGATAGCTCCACCTTTTAAATTTCCTTGTTCATACATATGCACACCTAATGCACCAAGAAGTTGATCTCCATCAACAACTTCACCAAACTCATCAACAACAACAAGTCTATCAGCATCTCCATCAAGTGCTATCCCTATATCTGCTCTATATGTTCGAACACTCTCAGATAAACTTTTTGTATGTAAAGCACCACAGTTTTCGTTTATATTGAAACCATCTGGCTTATCATGTAAAACGATAACATCTGCACCTAACTCCTCTAAAACTGTTGGTCCAACTTTATATCCAGCACCATTAGCAGTATCAAGAACTATTCTCATCCCTTGTAGAGTCATCTCTACTGGAAAAGAGTTTTTAAGTTGTACAATATAACGACCTAATACATCATCTATTCTTTTTGCTTTTCCTATCTGTCTTCCTGTTACTTGTGCATCATGGAGTTGCTCTTCATCAAAATAGATAGCTTCTATCTTCTCCTCTGTTACAACTGAAAGTTTATCTCCATGACTATCAAAAAATTTAATTCCATTATCTTCAAAATCATTATGTGAAGCACTAATCATAATCCCTGCATCACATCTCATATTTTCCGTGATATAGGCAATAGCTGGTGTTGGCATAGGCCCTACTTGAATAACATCATAACCGATAGCAGTAAGACCTGTTACAATAGCATTTTCTATCATATAACCACTTCGTCTTGTATCTTTTCCAACTAATACTCTCATACTTTTAGTCGTTGAGCTTGATTTAAAGCATATTCCTGCTGCCATCGCAACTTTCATAGCCATCTCAGCTGTTAAAAAAGAGCCTGCTTCGCCTCGAACTCCATCTGTTCCAAATAGTTTCATAAATTATTTCCATATATTAAAGTGTTATATTCTAACACCCCTTAACTTAATTTTAATTATGTTTAAGCTATTATTGCGCA
This sequence comes from uncultured Sulfurimonas sp., assembly GCA_964404655.1. Classification (GTDB taxonomy): domain Bacteria; phylum Campylobacterota; class Campylobacteria; order Campylobacterales; family Sulfurimonadaceae; genus Sulfurimonas. The sequence continues at coordinate 10,462 of CAYOKX010000063.1, forward strand.
CTAAAATTTTACAAGAAGGACTCATTTATGGCAAATCACAAGTCATCAATCAAGAGAATTCGTCAAACTATCGTTCGTACTGAGCGTAACCGTTTTTATAGAACTCGTCTTAAAAATATCGTTAAAACAGTTGTAACAGCAGTAGAAGCTGGTAACAAAGAGGAAGCTCAATCAGCATTCAAAGTTGCTAACCAACAAATTCACAAATTTGTAAGCAAAGGTATCTTAAAAAAGAAAACTGCTGCTAGAAAAGTTAGTCGTCTACATAAATCTGTAAACGCTATATAGTTAGAGCATAAATTATGCTAGCAGATAAACTTACACCGTTTATCACTCGCTATAATGAACTTAGCGACCTGCTAAGTTCACCTGATATAACTTCTGACATCAAACGGATGACAGACCTCTCCAAAGAACAATCAAATCTTTTACCAATCGTTGAAAAAGCTAAAGAGTATCAA
>CAYOKX010000064.1:0-10549 GCA_964404655.1 uncultured Sulfurimonas sp.
ACTTTTATCCCAAATACCACCACCTACAAGTGTTTGACCTGGTTGATAAGATGTAGAAAGAGGGTTTGGCTCAATTACTGTAATATCCGGATTACTTAAAGTATTTGTCAAACGAGCTGCTGTACTCATACCTGCTAAACCACCACCAACGATAACGATTTTACCTTTTACATCAGATGCTGCAGCAGTAGCAGTTCCAACAGTAGCACTTGCTAACATCGATGCTGCAAGTGGTGACATTGTTAAGTATTTAAATGCTTCACGACGAGACATAATCTCTGGATGTTTATCTACTTCAGCTAAAATTTCTTCTAAAATTTGATTTTTACTCATAAGTTTCCTTCTGTTTTATAATTGAATATAGTCGGATATTTTACATCGATAGCGCTTAAGAGAAGTTTTATAAAGGATTTTTTTTTAAATCTATATCTAAAAGAGTGAAAGAATCTCAAAAAAATAATAATATTATTTTTTGAGATTATATTTATTATAAGTTAGTATCTATATCTGAAATAAACACGTAAATCTTGTGCTGTTTCAACTGGATCCATACCCCTAGTTTTAGCATCTGACATACTAACAGGTGCACCGCCATCTCCAAAGAAAGCATTTGAGCCACTATAATCATAGTTAATTTGAGTATATCTTACTTGCATTGTAAAAATATCATCTATTAAAGGTTGTGTCCAATAAGCTTCTATCGCATTACCACGAGTTGCCATTTTAGACCCTATCATACTATCTTCAGCATAAGTAAATGATCTCCAATATTTTGAACCTTGGTTATACTCTAAACCAAACTTACCACCTGTCATATTTGGCATCTGAATACCCGCATAGATAGATGTTCCACTCTCATTATCAATAGAACCTAACATCTTCTTACCATCTGGTAATGTGTTAGACCATGCAAATGAAGCAAAGATAATAGTTTCATCAAGAAAATCATTTATCTCATCACCGATACCTGATACTTGAAGTGATAATGCTGCTCCATCCATAGCACCAAAAGATGCTAAAGTAGGTTTTCCACTTGTCATATCATTACCAATTACATTAAATGCTCTATAATATTTAGCAAATGCCGTATATTGACCATCATCATATAATTTGGCAATAGCTCCAACTAAATCCATATTATCTAAATTATTTGATTCTGTTGAATAATCTACACCCATCATATCAAATCTAGCTTTTGCATTTGTAAGACCACGACCAAGGCATAGTTTAAGGTAGCTTCCCTCTACTACATCACCTGTTTTCATACTAACACTTACACCATCAAATTCCATATTGATAATATGACCCATCGGTGATTTTGCTTTATCATTATCTCTAAGATTTGTTAAGAAACCATTTGTAGCTGGACGACGACCTGCACTAAAAGTAAATCCTCTATCTCCAATTGTTGGCATCCATAACCAATATGCTTCTCTTACTCTCAGTTTATCATCTGTAAGATTTTCATTTACAACCCAGTCAAAAGAGTCATATCCAAAACCACGTTGTGGCATACCCGAACCATTAGAGTTATATGGTGATGCACCAAATGCTTTATTAAATGCTAAAGTACCCTTGAACATTAAATCAGATTTCGGAGCATATCCCATATTTAACCATAAACGATTTGCATAAAGACCATCATTTTTATACTCTTTACCACTTACTGTTTTATAATTAATCATATCATATGATGTTCTAAAATCTACATCAAATTTAATATTATCTTTATTAGCCAACTTATTAACAGCAGAAATTTTCTTTTTTAATTTCTTTTGAGTCTTTTCCATTTTAGTAAGTTTTTTAGTTAAGGTATCTATTTGTGTTTGCATATCTACATTTGCAGAAAGTGATGTACTTAAAAAAGCGATAGCCGACAGTGTAATAATTTTTTTCATATTTTTCCCTTTTATTAAATTCAACTTTTTGTATAAGCGAAGTAGTATTTTTATGTTTACTAGGATTATGTAAAAAGTCTATTTGAGGAAAAGTGTAGCAAGAGTCTTTATTTAATAACTATAGATTTAATATTTTTTATAAAAAAATTAAAAATATGTAACTTTTTGCTATATAAATTTAAATTATATAACAAAAAGTAATAATAAAAAAATGATTTTCTAATATCTATAACTTACACTTAATCTTACATCTGAAGATGTCATATCAACAGCAACTGGTTTAATCCAACCAGCACAACGATTATTTGGTGTAAAATCATGTTGAACATACATATATCTAATTTGAGATGGTAAATATTTAACACCAAAAAGGTCAAAGTTCCAATAGGCTTCATAAGCAGAACCACGAACAGCTATTTTTGAACCAATGGCACTATCTTCAGCCCATGTCATAGGTGTCCAATATTTTGAACCATAGTTATATTCAACTCCAAACTTACCAGATTCTGTAATCATATCTGGAAAAATTGCACCAATCCACAGAGAGTGACCATCTTTAGAACCACCATCTGACGAACCTAACAGTGAATGACCATCTTTAGCAGAAAAGTTTGTATATGCTCCAGAGATAAAAAGTATTGTTTCATCTAAAAAATCATTGATTTCATCACCAACACCTTCAGATTTTAAAGATAATGAGATTAAATCAGCATAACCAGAAGCATTTTTTATTCCTTTTGGATTATTTCCTTCAGAATTAGGATTTAACTCTCTACCTTTTGTATCAAAAATATGTGACCACTGATAAGTAAGCTGATATTGACCATCATTATAAGCATCACCTAAAACTGTTGAAAAATCAACATTTTCATCCTCTTTTGCGGTATCTAAATCAGCATATGGCGTTGAAAGGTTTACATTATCACCGTAAACACCCTCTTTTTCACCACTATGAGCTCTACCATAAATAAATTTTGTATATGAACCCTCTACAAAACGACTTGTATCTAATCTTGTCATACCCGCTGTAACTTCCATATTTGTAATATGTGCAACAGGTGAACCTGATGTTGGTTCATTCTCTCTATAATTTGCTAATATACCATTACTAGCAGGTCTTCTACCAATAGAAAAGCTTATAGGTTGTGAACCAATAGAGTTTGAATATACAAAATATGCCTCTTTAATTCTCATAATATTATCAGTAGCTTTAGAACTTGCTGACCAATCTTTAAGAGCCATAGATTCATCAACAAGATGAGCACCCCAAGTTGAATAAATTGCTAATTTACCTTTAAATATCAAACCTTTCATCGGTGCAGAACCCATTGTTAAATATAATCTGCTTGTTAAAAGTGAATGATTTTCATATGTTTTATCTGCTATATTATCTTTGTAATCAATTACATCGATAGCATTTCTAAAATCTAAACCAAATTTGATATTATCTTTAGCATCATGTGCCTTAACAATAGATAATGATTTTTTTGTTCTCTTTTGATCTTTTTTTAGTTTTGTAATCTCTTTCGTTAATGTATCTAATTGTGATTGAATATCACTAGAAGCAAAAAGTGTAGTGCTTAAAAATGCCATAGTAGAAAGTGTTATAATTTTGTTCATTGTAATCCTTGTATAAATAATAAAAGTAAATTATAACTTAATATATTTTATTTACCATCAGCTGAACAGAAACTTGTCCATTAAACTCATTCTTCGTAACAGAGTAACTTGCTGTAATTTTACCATCTTGAGGCATTGTAAAAACAGTTCTAAACGCTATAAGTTCCACAGTTTTTTTATCATTTGGATATTGTCTTATCTCTATACGAGAGTGAGATTTGTCTTGTCCCATATATTTAATATTTATAACTTCTGCATCTTTAAATAAAAATCTAGGGCGGATATTTGCTTCACCATAGGGTTCAAACTGTTCTAATAGTTCAAGAAGATTAAAATCTAAATCATCTACTGACAATATACCTGTTACTTGCTCTTTAGGTATAAAATCTTTAGGGTCTATTCTTGATGCTGTTTCATTTATAGCTTTTGTAAATGCCTCTATATTTTGATCCTCTAAGCCCAATCCAGCCGCCATAGTATGCCCACCAAACTTTGTTAAAAAAGAGGAGTTTTCTTTTATGAGTTCATAAATATTTACATCTCCTATACTTCTAGCACTTCCTTTAGCCACACCATTTTCTATACTTAAAACGATAGCAGGTTTTCCAAATTTATCTACCAATCTTGCAGCAACAATCCCAACAACACCCTCATGCCAATCTTCACCTGCAACAACGATAATGCTATCATTTTCATTCACCATATCTATCGCTTTAAGTGTTGTATCTGCTTCTGTCTCTTTTCTTAAATCGTTAAGATTACCTAAAATTTCAAACTGTTTAAATGCTTTAGATGTATCTTCTGCTATAAAAAAATCTAAAGCGATAGAAGCATCCTCTAAACGTCCAGCTGAATTTAATCGTGGTGCTATCATAAATCCTATATCTTCACTACTTATAACAGGTTTATTTAAAAAATCTCTTATGATTATAGAGGAGGGACGACTAGAAGTTTGTATAAGTTTTAAACCCTCTTTTACTATTGTTCTATTTATATCTATAAGAGGCATAATATCTGCAATAATTGCTATCGCTAAAATGTCTAAATATTGTTTCATATTTATAGTAAGTTGTAACTCTTTTTTCACAAGCCCCAAAAGTAACCAAATAACTTGAGCACCACATATCTCTTTAAATGGATAACTATCTGTTGGAAGCTTTGGGTCTACTATGGCATAAGCATCTGGTAAAATTTCAGAGGGAGTATGATGGTCGGTTATGATTAACTCTATCCCTCTCTCTTTACAGATTTTACTCGCTTCAATAGCTGAGATACCATTATCTACTGTGATGATTAGGTCTGTATCTACTCGCTCTAAAATAGTTGGACTCACTCCATAACCATCTTTAAAACGGTTAGGGATAATAGCTTCAAGAGGATAGGGAATTTGTCTAAAAAAATCAACCATAATAGCTGTAGAACTCACCCCATCTACATCATAATCACCTACTAAAGTTATACATTTATTTTCTCTTATAGCAGAGGCTATTTTCTGTGCTGATTTTGTGGCATCTTGAAGCAGTGAAGGGTTTGGAATTTGGGAGAGTTTTTTATCTTGTTGAGGAAATCGTTCTTGTAAAATATTGAAAAGTTTTTGTTTTGTTAATGTTTGAAAAGTTGTCATAAAGTGAACCTAATAAAAATTTAATAGGTAATTATAGTAGATTTAAAATAAGATAGTTAGAAGTATGACAGTTAGCCATACTTTTCAACTATTTAACTACTCTACACTCATACTAGCCTTAACAAAAGCAAGTATAGAAGGGTTTGGTGTTTGTAAACGTGATGTAAATTCTGGATGAAATTGTACACCTAAGAACCAAGGATGACCCTCAATCTCTACCGTTTCTATAAGACCATTTGATTCACCAGTAACAATCATTCCTGCTTTTTCTAAAGCTTCACGATAAGCTGGATTTGCTTCATAACGGTGACGATGACGTTCGTGGATAGTTTTTTCACCATTGTAAGCTTCTCTTATTAAAGAACCCTCTTTTGTATCACAAGGATATTCACCTAAACGAAGTGTTCCACCCATTGGGGATTCGTGAGTTCTTAACTGTTGTCCACCACTTTGGTCTAAAAAGTTATCTATAAGATATATCATAGGATGAGATGTATTTTCATCAAATTCAATAGAGTTTGCACCCTTTAAACCTAATACATTTCTAGCATACTCAACAAGTGTAAGTTGCATACCTAAACAGATACCAAGATATGGCACTTTATTTACACGTGCATACTCAATAGCTAAGATCTTCCCCTCAACACCACGAGAACCAAAACCACCCGCAACTAAAACACTATCACAGTCGCCTAAAAGTGCCTCAGCCCCTTTTTCCTCTATCTTCTCAGAATCTACCCAGTTTATCTCAACTCTTGTATCTAAATGAGCCCCTGAGTGGATTAAAGATTCTGTTAAAGATTTATAAGCCTCTTTAAGTTCAAGATATTTCCCCACAAAACCAACAACCACTTTATCTTTAGGTTGTACTATACGTTTTACTAGAGTGTCCCATTTATCCATATCTGGATTAAGTTCACCTAGGTCTAACTCTTTAGCGATAGGTTTTAAAATATTTTGTCTTAAGAAAGTGATAGGGATACTATAAATTGTAGCAGCATCAGTAGCTTCAATAACACTATCTTGACTCACATCACAACTCATCGCAAGTTTTTTCTTAAATGTTTTTGGAAGAGGATTTTCACTTCTAGCAATAATCATCTGAGGAGTGATACCGATACGACGAAGCTCTTGAACAGAGTGTTGTGTTGGTTTAGATTTAAGTTCACCAGCAGCTTTAATGAATGGGATAAGAGTAACGTGAATAAAGAAAGTTCCAGCCACTTCATCATCATGTTTCATCTGACGGATAGCTTCCATAAAAGGTAAACCCTCTATATCTCCAACTGTTCCACCAAGCTCAACCACTAAAATATCGTGACCCTCACCAGCCTCTTTAATACGTTTTACAATTTCACCAACGATATGAGGAACAACTTGAATAGTTTGTCCTAAATACCCACCTGAACGTTCCCGTTCGATTACACTTGAGTAAACTTGACCCGTTGTAAAGTTTGCAGATTTAAGGTAAGATGAGTCTAAAAAACGCTCATAATTTCCTATATCTAAATCTGTTTCTGCACCATCTTTTGTTACAAAAACTTCACCATGTTCAAGTGGACTCATTGTACCAGGGTCTACGTTGATATATGGATCAATTTTTAACATCCCTACTTCTTTACCTGAGTGTTTTAGTAAAGTACCAACGCTAGCAGCTGTAATCCCTTTTCCAAGAGAACTTAAAACTCCACCTGTTACAAAGATATATTTAGTCATCGTGTTTGCTCCATATATTAATTATTAATTCGCGATTATAGTAAATAATCTCTTAAAATCTGTATAGAACTATGTTTATTAACTGTTTAAAATTACTTTTGTATCAAAATTATTATATAATCGTTCTATATAAAATAGGATAATAAATGGAAAATGGTTTTCTTTATATAATAATTGCATTAGGTATTTCAATATTTTTAAATATTTTACTTAAAAAAATAGAGGTCTCTCAAATTATAGGCTATATTTTAACAGGAACTATTATTGTTTATGCTTTTGACCTTCGACATCTTGCAGATTCTCATAGTTTAGAGATGGTTGGAGAGTTTGGAATAGTCTTCTTAATGTTTACTATCGGATTAGAAATATCCCTATCTAAGATGAACTCTATGAAAAAAGAGATATTTGGAAATGGATTGATGCAAGTTGGATTTACATCTTTTATCTCTTATATTCTTAGTCATTATCTGTTTGGTCTTGATAATAAATCAGCAATTATCATCTCTCTTGCCTTTTCTTTATCTTCAACTGCTGTGGTTTTAAGCTATTTAAAGAGTTCAAAAGAGATATATACACCTTATGGTCAACGCTCTACTGGTATGCTTATATTTCAAGATATAGCTGTTATTCCTATCCTAATTCTTATAAGTTTTTTACTTAATGAAGGGGATGAATCTATTACTACTATTTTAACAGAAACATTTGTTAGTGCTGTTATAGTTATCGGTCTTCTTTTTGTAGTGGGAAAACAACTTATGAGTTGGCTTCTACACTTTTCTGCATCCTCTAATTTAGATGAACTTTTTATGGGTTCTGTTCTTTTTATTGTGATGAGTGCTTCTATTCTTGCACATTATATGGGTTTTACTTACTCTCTTGGGGCATTTGTAGCAGGGATGATAATTGCTGAAACAAAATATCATCACAAAGTAGAATCAGATATAGCACCTTTTAAAGATATACTCCTTGGAACATTTTTTGTAACTGTTGGAATGAAAATAGACCTCCTCTTTTTTATAGATAATATATTTACAATTATCTCTATCTTTGTTCTTATACTTACTATAAAAACATCTATAATGTTTTTACTACTTCGTTTATCTTCAACTCCTGCAACCTCACTTAAATCTGCTTTAGCACTCTCTCAAGTAGGTGAATTTTCCTTTGTTATCTTTGCTGTGGCAGGAACAGGAGGATTACTTGATGCAGAACTAACATCGTTACTTGTACTCATTGTTATATTTTCTCTTATTGTTACTCCTTTTCTTATTCCAAAGATAAATCAAATTGTTGATTTTTTTATCAAAGAGAAAGAGAAACATACAGATATGTCTGCACTCTCAACAAGAACTAACCATGTTGTTGTATGTGGATATAGTGTTGTAGGAAAATTTGTAACACAAAATTTAGATATGATAGATGCACCTTTTGTCGTAGTAGATAACTCAAATAAGCATGTGAAAGAGGCTCATAATAATGGGATTGAAGCCTATTTAGGTGATGCTTCAAAAGCTTCTATTTTAAAAGCATTAAATATAGAAAATGCAGCAGCTATTATTGTAACTCTTGATAATACAGAGAAAAAAAGAGTTATCTGTGAAGCAATTTTAAAACATAGTCAAGATGCTAACTTAATAGTAAAAGTAATATCCCTTGAAGAGAAAGAGAAGTTATCTGACCTTAATATCACAATGATGGTGGATGGAAAAGTAGAGATAGCTCGTATCTTAGTCGAAAGAATGAAAAGCTGTCAATTGGAGTACAACTAATTATGAAACTATCACACCTTAAACAGATACTAACCTATCTTCAAGATATGAAAAAAATTTCTGCTATTTATAGAGTATCTGATACTATTTTAAAGATAGCATTTGATAAAAATAATGAGATATATTTTAATATGCAACGCTCAAACTCTACACTTTTTAAATGTAAAGAGTATCCTCGTTCAAAAATATATAATGCCCCCTTTGATGTTGTTTTAGCTAAACGTTTTAATCGCTCTAATATTTTAAGTATTGAACTTTTAAATAATGATAAAATTATCCGTTATAAAACATCTATCGCCTCTGCTTACAAAGAGGAAATAACCTATTTACAGATAGAGTTTACGGGAAAATATACAAATATTATTATTTTAGATGAACAAAATATTATTTTAGAAGCTCTGCGTCATGTTGATATATTTTCATCTTTTCGTGAGGTTAAAGTGGGGCAGAAACTTTTAGATGTTCCTCCTGCTCCTTTTATTGCCAAAGAGTACCCCTTAGATAATGTAGAAATTTTTTTATATGAAACTTATAATAAAGAACAATCTCAAAGATTAGACTCTTTAAAAAAACAGAAGGTCTCTTTTTTAGAAAAAAAGTTAAAAAAACTAGAAAAACTATTTTACTCTTTAGATGATGAGACAACACTCAAAAAAGAGGCTCAAATATCACAACATTATGGAAATCTAGTTCTCTCCAATATGCACAATATAAAGCCATACTCTCTTGAAATAAAACTTAATGACTATGATGGAACAGCACTCACTATAAATATCCCTAAAGCCTATCCAACTGTACCGATGATAGCAAATGCTCTTTTTAACAAAAGTAAAAAAGCAAAACAACGCTCTGCACACCTATATATAGAAAAAAAATCTTTAAGTTCAAAAATAGAACATCTTAAACTCTTTATTCATACAGTACAACAAGCCCAAGATATAGCAAAAATAGCACTTCTTTTTCCAAAAAAAATACAAACAAAGAAAAATAAAATAGATGATTCTATTGAAGTTTTTTTGATAGAGGGCTATAAAGTACAACTTGGAAAAAATGAGAAAGGGAATATAAAACTCCTTCAAAATGCCAAAGCAAAAGATATATGGATACATCTTAAAGATCAACCATCAACACATGTTCTCATAACAACAGATAAACAAAATCTACCGATGAAAATTATAGAAAGTGCAGGTCGTTTATGTGTTAATTTTACAACCACTGCACAAGATAAATTTTTAGTCGATTATACCCCTAGAAGGGAAGTAACCATTCAACATGGTGCAAATGTTTTATATAATAAATATAAGACTATTGAGATAGATACTCGAAATTAAAAGGAGTTTGTTATGGCATTAGGTCCAATAGGAAATACTATCTTCACAAATCAGATGACAGCAAGTGTAGCATCAGTTCAAAATGCTCATACAAACAGAGTTGATATGCAAAATATGGTAGCACAAGCATCTGTTAATGAAAAAGATGAAAAGATATTAGAAGTTCGCCCAACAGAAGAAAATCAAGAGATAGATGAAGATAGAGAACATACAAAAGATGAAACAAAAAGAGAGAACCAAAGAAGTAAGAAAAAAGATGAAACTGATGATAACGATGTAAAAAAATTTACACTCGATATCATCGTATAATTTTTAAATTGCTAGTTTACCTTTTATAAACATCCCCTCGGAAATCAATATCATTCACTATGGCAGTAACTACTATTTTATTATCAATAAGTTCAAATAATATTCCAATTTTTGAAGTGTTCCTTTTAAATATTTGACATCAATATTAATATCTTCATTTTTCAGAATTTTTTTAACAGATTTTATAATCAATTCTTTAGATTTCTCTTTTGATGAAACTATTCTATCATCTTCGCTCATATTATGAACTAATTCCTCATAATAATTTTGTTCCTCTTGAGA
>CAYOKX010000065.1:0-10195 GCA_964404655.1 uncultured Sulfurimonas sp.
TCAGTTGTTGTTTTAATATCTTCTATAAGTGCTTTAAAAGCATCTGTTGTTTGAATAATTTCCATAGAATTCTCTCTTGTATTTTTATTTTTTGAAATTATACACTTTTTGTTATTATTTTATTTAAAATCTCATCTTTAACATATAAAAGATGTGTATATATCTCTGTTAAATCTTCTATTCGCATACTATCAAAACTTTTTGAAACAAAATATTGATACTTTCCATCTGATAACTTATGAAGTATAACAAAATACCAAAAAGCACCCACAATATAAGCCCCTTTTATCTCTTCATATCCATTAAGTTCTACACCACTAATAAGCTCTGCCAATAACTGAGGTTCTGGATAACCATCTTGTTGTCCTTTTTTAAACTCTTGTATAAAAAAGTAGGGCTTCTCACTCTCAACTAAACCTTTTGATACAACAAAATCTGTGGTTCCATTAAATATAAATCTATCTGTTTCATACCGTAAAGGAAGTTCATAAAATTCTCGAAACTCGTTTTCATAAGATTTAAAATGTACTTTATTTAATATAGGTGCTATAAAATTTATCTTTAAATCCTCTTCATTATAAGAGGCTATGAGTTTATAGTTATCATTTATAAGTTCTTGAAAAAAATTAATAGTTTCATTATCTATCTTATAACTTTCATCAAACCATGTGTCAAAAATAGTGTCATCTAAATTTTTTTTAATACTTAGGTGTTTTTTAAGAATGCTATGCGTCATCTTACTAAACTGATAGGTTGGTATAGAGTTTTCATCAATTCCTTCAAGAATATTTACTTTTTTTTTCAACTCCTCTATCTCTTTTAATAGCTGTTTTTCCATCTCTTCACTCAAAATAACCTCTTTATATTTAGATAAAAAATTATAACTAAAAAAAGTTACCATCTTTGTTATATAATATCTGTATGAATAAATGGATTGAATTAATAAATAAAGATGATTATATTGGCATTAAAAAATATATTAAAAGTGGTGCTGATTTAGAGGCAACAAATGAGAGTGGAGAGACAGTTTTAGCTTGTGCTATTAGAGCTAGATGTGATATTGATCTCTTGATGTTACTTATAGAGAGTGGAGCTGATATTTTTGATTTTGATGAAGAGGGTGTGAGTATCTTTGATATGGCTATCACTTATGATAATATTGAAATTGTTAAATATTTAATAGAGCAGGGGATAGATGTAAATCAAACAAGAAGAAAAAGTAGATTTACTCCTCTTATGACAGCTTCAAGTTATGGAAGAGTAGAGATAGTAAAAATCTTACTTGAAAATAATGTAAATCAAAATGCCTGTGATATGAAAGGATTTAGTGCGGTAGATTTTGCTAGAAAGATGAATAAAAAATCTATTTTAAAACTTTTAGAGTATGATGAAAATGCTCTTCAAAATAGAACTTATGCAAGGTAGTTTTTTTACTCAAAAAACTTTCCTTGTTTAGAATTATCAAGAGGTTTACGTTTCTCTTTTGCTAACCAATCTTGAAGTAGAGATTCTATAACTTTACTTAAACTCATTTTATAACGTTCTCTTGAATATCTCATTGAATCGTTCCATGTATTTTTATCTATTAGTAAACTTCTTGTTATTTCATCTTTTGGTTTCACAAATCTTTTCCTATTATTTTCATTATTAAATTTTTGACTGAATGCAAATTATACTATAAGTAAACATAAAAAAGATAATTTTATCAAAAAAACTTTCGCTATCAATTTTCTATAAAATCATTTAATATTTACTTATTGCTACTTAAAAATAGATATTAAACTTGTAAAGCATGACATAATACGATATTATGTCATGCTTTACAAAAGGAGTATTATATGTTGGATATAGATAATATCTTTAACTACAAAGATTTACATATAGTTGATAAATTAGAGTTTGGTGTTTCTATTGTTGATGATTTAAAAATATGGATAAAAAAATTCAATAATCATCTCAAAGAGATAGATTTAGCTCAAAATACGATTATTTCATATAATATTGTACTAAAAGCTTTACTTGAATACACTCAAGAATATATCTCTAAGCAAAAAAGTATTAGCCAGTTTAATGAATCACATACAAATGATTTTCTTTTATGGATGGAAAATTATAAAGTAAATAGAGATTATGGAAGTCTCAAAAGTAGGGTGACTGAATTATTAAATTTTATACAATTTACTCAAAAGAATGAAAATAATGATATTTTTGAATTAAGAAATAATTATTTAATCTCTATACAAAATACTAAAAAAGTACAAAAAGTTAATTTTATTTTAGATGAATTTGAAGATTATTATTTTGAAAATGAGATAGATTTAAAACATATAGACAATAACTATATAAAAAATTATATAGAGCTTTTTCCAAAAGTTTCAAATACAACAATGATACATCGACGAGCTGTTATACATAAATTTATAACTTTTATAGCTGAAAAAGCAAAAACTGATAACTTTGAATCAACGCTTAAAAATATGAAAGTATATAAAAAGCAAAAAGGAACTATCTATAAATCAAAATCTTTTGAGAAAGAAACATTAAATAAGTTGATGAATTTTATAGATGGCTATATTGAAAATCCAGCTATTTTTAAAAAACGGGTAAGAAAAAATTCTCAACATATTGCATATAGAAATACAGCCATGATACTTTTAATGTTGGGGGCAGGGTGTCGAGTTTCGGAAGCACTTTCTATAAAATATAGTGATATTGAGGATACTAAAAATGAAACATATCGTATCAATATTTTAAATGGAAAAGGAAATAAACAAAGAACATCATATATACTAAAATCACTTTTTCAAAAACATCTTGAATATTTGATGCTATATAGAAAAAATGATAATGAGTATCTTTCGACAAATAGTAATGGTGTTAGAGTAAATAGAAAGAACTTATATGAAGAGGTTAGAAAAATGTTTAAACATATAGGAGAAGATAAAAAAGGTCTTCATATATTTAGGCATCACTTTGGAAGTAGTTTCGCTGAAAATAATGGAAATATGAAAATATTACAAGATTTATTAGGTCATAGTGTTATTACTACTACAATGACATATTCAGCTGTTGGCGAGATAGCAAAAGAGAATGCTATCGCTACTCAGTTGTTCTCACTATCAAACTTAAAGGAAGATTGAACTGTTTTATAAGTTCATTCTCTTTTTCTCTCATCTCTCCATTATCAACTTCATGGTCATAGCCTAAAAGATGAAGTAATCCGTGAATGAAGAGGAGGGCAAACTCATCACTGTTACTATGTCCTAACTCTTGCGATTTTTTTATCACAAAATCAACTGAAATCACAATACTTCCAAGAGGGGTCATAGGCATAGGTTCATACGGGAAACTTAAAACATCCGTAGATTTATCTATACCTCTTTGTTCTCTATTTATCATCTGCATATTTTCATCATCTGTAACAATCAGCTCAATCTCTTTATCTGTCAAACTCAATGCAATGGTATTTATAAAATTTTCATCAACTTGTATTGATGTTTCATTATCTAATTCAATCATAAAAATATTATATCTAATTATGATAAAATATATCTATGAATAAATCAAACAATAAAAAAGCAGTATCTATAATGAGTGGAGGAATGGACTCAACTTTGAGTTCTTATATGATGAAAGAGCAAGGTTATGAAATAATAGCTGTTCATTTCAACTATGACCAAAGAACACAAACTAAAGAGTTAGAGTGTTTTCATAAAATTTGTGAAGATTTAGGTGTAAAAGAGAAATATGTTTTAGATTTAGATTTTTTCAAACAACTTGGAGCATCAGCTTTAACAGATAAAAGTTTGGATGTACCAACTGGTGGAGTGGAAGAGGGTGTTCCTATAACTTACGTTCCATTTAGAAATGGAATATTTTTAAGTATGGCTGGGGCTATTGCTGAAAAAGAGGGTGCTGAAATTATCACTATTGGTGTAGTTGAGGAAGATAGTAGTGGGTATCCTGATTGTAGAGAGTCTTATATAAAAAGTATGCAAGAGAGTATAAATCTTGGTACAAAAGATGAGACAGTCATAGAGATAAAAATGCCTTTAGTTCATTTGAAAAAATCAGAGATTGTAAAAGAATCTTTAAAGCTCAATGTACCGTTAGATTTAACTTGGAGCTGTTATAAAAATGAAGATAAAGCTTGTGGTATTTGTGATAGTTGTCGATTGCGGTTAAATGGGTTTGAGATGGCTAATATTATAGACCCAATAGAGTATATATAAATGTATTTATTTTTGGAAAGTTTTTTTCAAGAGAATTTACATTGTGTTAAGTAATCTCTAATTAAGTTTAGACTAGAATAAAAAGTTATTCAAGAATTTAAACCCCTTGAATATTTTTTAAGCTTAATCAAATAGTGGAGTATTTGATTAAGTGTTATTATTCTATCAAATAACTATTTAGAACCCCCTTAAAATAAATCAAATAAAGGTATAAAAATGCAAATATTTCTATTAATTATAGGGATAATTTTCTTTATTTTTTTAATAAAAATAATAAAAGAAAAATCATCTACGACAAAACTCTCTAGTATAGAGAACAAAAAGAAAGGTGCTTTATATGAAGAGCATATAGCTAATATTTATAAAAAAGATGGTTATGATGTCATAGAGAACGGAAAAGAAAAAGGTCTTAAAGATGATGGAATAGATATTATTGCTAAAAAAGATAAAGAGGTGTTATTTATTCAGTGTAAAGATTGGAATATAAAAAATAAATATAGAATTAATCACAAAGAAATCCAATATATGAGAATGAATGTGAGAGATTACCTACAAAAAAATAAAAATCTTAACAACCTTGAATGGAGTATAGTTTATGTTACATCTGATAATATATTAACAAAAAGTGCTATTTTTAAGATAAAGGAACATCAATCAGAAATAAGTCATAAAGTTATAAAAAATAAATAATTTTTTTATGATTTGAGATTTTGACCTTATTCATAATAAATATAAAAAGATATGTCAAGAATGGTTTATTAGGGCTATTCCTCAAAGTACGAGAATTTTAAAGGGATGGGGTTTATGCTAGATATAAATCTCCTAAACTTTATAAAGCTGATGAGTTTCCAGAGCGTTTTAAAGTTCCAATAAATCAAACTGTTTTTTATAATTTTCCATAGAAAAATTATTAAGATTATAGACTTCACCCTTTAAAAGATTTCTAGTAATCAATAAATTTTTAGTAGCCAAATAATAGATAAAACTATCCTCTTCTAAATCATAATTGTTATAATAGTTTAAAAGTTCCAAATCATTCATATTTGTTATATGTTTTTTATAAGGAATAAAATTACCATTAAAATAATGATATGTTAATTTTGTATCTATAAAAATAGGAATTTGTTTTTTTTGTTTTGTCCATTTTTTCGGTATCTCTTCATAAGTTTTTTTAGAAATTTTAAACTGATTAGCTATAAAATGGTTCTTTTGATATAAAACTTTCTCCTCTACACTTATATTATTCTCTATATCATCCCTATCGTACTCTATATACTCTTTTTTTAAATATCGCTGGATAATATACTCTTTATCAAAACAACTGTAAATATGACCCTCTTTGTATTCTTTAGTGAGCTGGAACAAATCTCTATTATTTTCATTATGTTTTATTTTACGATATATCCATAAAGGGATTAAAGTTTGAGAAGTTATAAATCTTCTAATCCCATAATAAGCAAAGTAATAGGCTTCATCACTCATAACCCCATCTTTAGCACTTCTAAAAGTTTTATTCATATATTTTAATATATAAGCAATAGCCCCAGTAGCTCCATCAAAATGAGAATTATCAAATCTTATTTTAAACTGTAAACCAACTTTTTTAAATCCATATTTTAAATAATGTTCATAAAACTTCTCTTTCACTTCTTTTAAATATTGTTTAGGAATAAATAACATTGCGTGCATATGTGGAACACCACTTTTATGAGGTTCATAAACTCGAATATAAATCATTTTGTGACCACTATTTTTTTTTATATTTCTAAATATTCTTAATCTTAAAAATTTAGCCCAAATATCCGATAAATACAAAGCAGTTTCACGAGGTTTAAAACCATTATACTCTTTAGAACTAGGATGATATTCACTAGGAACTGTAATTGTTAAAAATATAGGAGATAGTTCTAACTCTTTAGCTATTTTAAACATCGTATTAACTCTATTGTTTACCTCTGCAAAATATCGCCCTGGAGATAGATTTGCATTCAAATCTGAATCAAGCATATTTACAAGTTTATAATCTTCATTATAAAAAGTTAGATTTTTTAAAAAAGTTTTATTTTTTTCTATTTTTTTATCTATATATATCTTTTTTTTATTATCCATTTTATACATTTTCTTTATTGCCTCTTTTTAAACTTACTACGGAAGTTTTATTATAATGACACAAGAGCGCTACGCACTCTTTCACGCCACAGGCTCGTTCCTCGCCCTGTTGTCGTGAAAGAGTGCGTAGCACTTAACTATTATTTAAAAATTTCATATTTTTTTTAATATTTTCAACAACTCTATTTTTTAATACACTAGCTTTAATTTTAATTACTAAAGTGCTATTAGATACATCTCTAAACTCTTCTTTAAAAAAATATTCTAATCCCCAAATGTCACCTAATATAGGAACTTTACTGATATTTTTAACTACTTTTTTAGTTGTTATTCCTGCGATAATTAACTCCTCATCATCTTCGAGAATAAAAGATGATTTATAATTAAATGTACTTTTTACTGAATTGTTATTAGCATCAATACTAACTAAACTACTATCTAAAATTTGTAAATCTAATTTAATATTTCTTTTGTTCAATAACATAGGTTTAACAACAATATCTAAGCCTATGTTATCATCTTGGAAAGTCTTTGTCGTAAGTGGATTGTTTACATCTAAATTTGAAGTAGAGCTAATTTCTTTCCTATATATATAGCCATTACTAAACTTTGCAGATGAATTAGATGTAGCTAGAAAATTTGGTTTAACAACACTTTGCAAGTAGTTGTTTTTCTCTAAAAATTTGATAAAACCAGAGATATTAAAAGTTTCTCCAATGATACCAAAACCTAAAAATCCCTCATTTGACATATCTATATTTAATGATTGTGTTCTACGAGAAACTTTTTTATTTAAAACATTAAGAACTAAACTTATATCAATATCATTTTCTTTTAAAAGGGCATCGTTTAAACGATAAATATCACATGATATGTTTATTGTTATAGTATCTGTAATCTTTTTACATAAATCAACAAATAGGCTATATTTCTGCTTACTTAGATATGTAGCTATATAATCATTATCTTTATATTGAATGATGTTCACATCATATAATTTAGCTATACTTTTGATTTTATCAAGACCTAAAAAAGGAATTTTAATAATATCATTATGAATATCTTTCTTTTTTATATAATAAAAATCCTCTTTATTTATAATAACTAAACCATTGTTATCTAAGATAGATATTATCATCCCAAAATAATTTAATTCAGTAATATTTTTTGTATTAATTAGGGTCAGATTGTAATTCAAATCCTTATCAATTAAAACAGTTTTATTAAAATTTTTAGATACTAAATATAAAAATCTTTTTAAAGTAATGTTCTCGATATCTGCTTTAATTGAAGAGGGAAAAATTAGGAGTATTACCAAAGATATTAGAACTATTATTTTCATCATTTGCACCTTTTTCATCTTCAGAATTAAAATTTAGATAAGTATTTACAAAACTATTTTCAACTCTTAAAAAATATATATAAAATGACATTTCCATATTCTCTTTATATATAATTTCTATTCTTTCAGAATTAACAATTTTCTTAAAATAACCGTATGGTATTTTAGTTTCTTTGTAAATACATACCTTTTTATTACAAATAACTCTAATTACTTTTGTTGATTTTTTCTTTTTTATAACATTTTCTTTTATTATTGGAACTGTTTTTATTACTGCCACTGGAGCTTGAGAAACTTTATGTATAGGTTCATTATTAGGTAAATTTGAGTCATTTTTAGTAGTCCAGTAAAAACCAACTCCTAAAAATGCAAGAAGAGCCAAAACAATAAAAAAGAAAGCTTTAATAAAAACTTTTAAAGTTTGAGAACTGTTTTTATTTACAGTTCCGTGTTCGTACAAATCAAAAACAGTTTGATTTATCGGAACTTTAAAACGCTCTGGGAATTCATCAGCTTTGTAAAGCTTGGGGGATTTATATCTAGCATAAACCATACCTTTAAAAATTCTCGTACTTTGAGGAATAGCCCTAATAAACCATTCTTGACATATCTTTTTATATTTATTATGAATAAGGTCAAAATCTTGTGTCACTAAAAAAATAGTTACGTTCATATGCCCACAGTAGGACAAAAACCAAATTAAAACTTTATCCTCTTTAGAGAAATAATTTTGTACTTCGTCTAGGGCAATAATAGAATTTGCGACATTATATTTCTCTGCAAACTCTGTTAAATCAGCATCGCTAGGCTCTTCCTCCATACTATAATTATAAATTTCTGTTAAACTAAGATACAAATCTTTATATTTAACTTTGGTTGTATTAGATAATTTTTCTTCTATATTATTATGTAGTTTAAAATTAGTTAAACATCTTGTTTTATTATCTACGATACCATCATTTTTCGTAAACGAGGGGATTTTCTTTCTTTCTTGTTCATCAATTAAAAATTTTGATGCGATATACTGCATAACAAAATATGTTTTTCCTGCTCTAATAGAGCCAGTTACATAAACTATCATCTTAAATTATTTCCAAAAATCTATACTTTTTTTAGCCAATGAAAAAGATATAACAATGCTAACATATAAGGATAAGCCAGTAAAGATACCAAATTGACAGAGCCAATTACTAAAAGGAAAACTATCTATATAAGTTTTTAATTTACCAACTAAAGCTTCCATAATCATAGCCATTGAAGCCATATAGACCCCAAAAAAAGCAACTTTTATTAAATAATCCATTTTTTAATCATTCCTTAATGCGTGTTGAAAAGCAAGAAAAGCAAAAACAAAAATAATAAAATCCCTAAAAAATTCCACAAACATATATTTAGATATGAAATTTTGAGACATAAAAACTATCTCTTTACCATGATAATTGATTGAAATAGTTTCTATTGGGGTGCATTCTCTTTCAAAACTAAAACTTTTATTCACTAAATCTGAATTAATCATATTAGATATGAAATCACTAATATCTGAACCAATAGAAGATATTTCATCCTCTTTTTTTGCATCACGTCTATTATCTCTTTCTTTTAAAACTTCTTCCATATCATTTTTACTTAGACCGTCCCCAGTACCTAAAGAATTTAGTTTATTATCTAAACTACCACCACCTGCACGACTAGAAACTTCATTATCTGAATACTCTTTAGCACTACCAGCTGAACTACTTGTATTTTGTCGTGAATAAGTAGTTTTTATATTAGAATTACTATTGTTTGTTCCACTAGCATTAAAACTATTTGATGCTGTTTGAGTATTTGAATTTTTATTAGATGTTGTTTTATTATCTGAATTACTTGTATCTTCATTGGATGCTATCTCATCATCTGAATTACTTGTATCTTCATTGGATGCTATCTCATCATCTGAATTACTTGTATCTTCATTGGATGCTATCTCATCATCTGAATTACTTATATCTTCGGTTTTTTCTTTATCTTCTTGATTAACTTTACAAGATACTTGTTTATCGTAAATATTATTGTCATCTGTTCTGAAATCATTTTCATTACTTTTACAATAGCACCTTTTTCCGCAAAATTCAAATCCTGTATCTTTAATAGAAGAAACACCACAATCTAAAAATTTTGTACTGGGACAATCTAAAATAGGCAATTTGCAAACACCGTCCGAACCTGTGTTTTCTCCATAGCCACACTCTTTTTTAGTAATAATACAACCGTTACGACATTCAGACCAAGTAACAGAACCAATTTCATAGATACTATTATCTGGGACAAATTCTTTAAAATGTTCTATGTAACACTTAGAATGTGGAACATTAACAATAAATTCTTTGGTAGGATTTTCTAGTCCTTTACAATCTGTTTCAGCGCCTATACAATCTACTTTTCTTTTGCACTTTTTAGGATACAAACCTTTATAAACTTTTCCGTACAAATCATACCCATTCGGATAAGATTTGTCTTCACATATTTCATA
>CAYOKX010000066.1:0-8476 GCA_964404655.1 uncultured Sulfurimonas sp.
TATGCCTCTATGACGATGCAACTTTTTCTTTTTGGAATATATCTCTATGGAAGCCAACTAAAAGAGGTCAGTAAAAAATTGGTTTTTTCTGTTTTAAGTGTAAAGTTTCTACTTTTACCTTTGATAGCATTTATAGTTCTTATAAATATAGAGATAGAAAGGATGATAAAAGGGATAATTTTTATAGAGTTACTAATGCCTTTAGCCGTAGCAAATGTAAATCTTGCATCACTCTATGATTGTAAACCAAAAGTTGTGACAATACTTGTTTTTCTCTCTTCTATTCTTTTTTTAGGGATGATTTTTTTAGGGGTGGAGGTTTTAAAATATCTCTAGCTCTACTTCACAAAAACATCAAGTGATTTTAAAAGAACTAAAATAACACCTGTCCCACCGATATACCATTTCATAGTATTATTTATAGTAACTTGTATATCAGTTTTAAACTCAGCTAAATCAGTTTTTATCTCCGCTTGAAAAGTTTTAAATTCATTTCTTAAACTACTAAACTCACCTTTTAAATCACTAAATTCACCTTTCAAACTAGCCACATTCGCAGTTACTTCATCAAGTTTTTTATCTAAATGATTTATATGGTTATATTGAGATTTTAAAAGTAAAGTATTTATATCATCTTGACTTAAACCCTCTCCCAAACCAAACTTTTTTTCTATCTCTTCTACTCGAGGTGTTATCATCTCGATGAGCATATCATCAACTTTTGTTTTATCCATTTTATTATCTCCTCTCAGAGATTAACTAGCCATCAAACTTAGTCAAGTCATTATGCCGAATAAGTGTATGAAGCTGTTTTAAATATTTTTGCCCTGTTTCGGCATATTTATCTAAAGTTTTTATAATTTTGTTTACATCTTTAGTTTTATAACGAACTTGTCGAAATTTTTTAAAAACACCACTACTTCCCATAAGTTTATAATACTCTCTCACAGATTCATCAATAGTATTAAATTTTCTAAGCCAAATAGTTCTTTTCCCACCTCTCTTTTCAGAAGCAGCTATACGAGGTTCATTTTTGTTAAAGCTCCACATACCAAAAATGTTTTTAGCTTTTACAAAGAAACGAGATGTTGCCCAACCACTCTCTAAAATAGCTTGTGCAATAACGATACTTTGAGGGTGTGGTTTAAGAGCTAAAAGAAGCTCTTTATCGGTTGTAACTCTATACTCTTTTTTTAATTTTGCTATCTTTTTTCTATTTTGACCCATCTTTATATCGGAGCGAACAGCATAATATTGTTTCATCAGTTCAGAGTGAACCCTCTCTATAGAGGGAACAACTAAAGAGAAAAATCGCTCTTTTTTAGTCTCAACTGACATCTTTTTAGGTACTATCTCTGGAACATATTTTGTAGAAGCTTCAAGAGTTGCTATACTTAAAAAAAGTAGAGTTGCACTAAATAAGATTTTCATAACTCTATTTTATCTTTTCTAAAATACTATCTACTGAGAAACCAAATTTTTCAAAAAGCTGTCCAGCTGGAGCAGATGCACCAAATGTATCCATAGCGATAACTGTATCTGCTAGTCTATACCACTCTAAACCACGAGCAGCTTCAATAGCAACAGTTTTTGTTCCCTCAATGATGATAGAAGCCATATAATCTGCATCTTGCTCAATAAAAAGGTCATAACATGGAACAGAAACAACATTTACAGGTACACTTATCTCCGCTAAACTCTCTCTCACTTTAAGAGCAAGTTCAACCTCTGAACCCGATGCCATAATAGTCATAACAGCATTATCAGACTCAGCTAAAAGATAACCACCACGAGAAGCATCACCTTTGACAGCTTTTGGAAGAACGGAAAGGTTTTGACGTGAACATACAAATGCAGATGGAGATTTTTTCATCTCTAATGCAGTTTTCCAAGCTTCAACATTTTCAGCACCATCTGCTGGACGCCAAACGTAGAAGTTAGGTAAAGCACGAAACTGAGAAAGATGCTCAATAGGTTGATGTGTCGGACCATCTTCACCAACACCGATACTATCGTGTGTCCAGATATAGAAGTTTTGAATACCTGTTAATGCAGCGATACGAGCAGCAGGTTTTAGATAATCTGAAAATACAAAGAATGTTGCACTAAATGGAAGTAGAGGACCATAAAGAGCCATAGCATTTACAATAGAAGCCATAGCATGTTCACGAATACCAAAATAGATATTACGTCCCTTTGGAAAAACACCCATATCATTTAGATTTGTTTTATTTGATGGGCTTAAATCTGCTGAACCACCTAAAAAGTTTGGTAAAGATTTTGCGATAGCATTCATAATCTTACCATTTGTCCCACGAGTCGCTTCAGATTTTTCAAATGTAGGGTACTCTATACGAGAAAAATCAGGATTTTGAAGTGCTGATAAAGCTTCATTTTGCTCCATAAGTGGTAGAGTTTTTTGTCTATGTATCCACTCACGCTCAAGAAGGTCACCCTCTTCGATAGCACATCTAAATCTAGCCATAACATCTTCATCTACATGAAAACTTTTTTCAGGGTCAAAACCAGCTTTCGCTTTAGCTTCAGCAATAATTTTATCTCCTAATGGTGCACCATGAGAGTGATGTGAACCCTCTAACTCTCCAGCACCCTTAGCGATAGTAGTATTTGCGATAATAATAGTCGGTTTAGTGTTTGCTTTTGCAGTTGTTATGGCACTATCTATCTCATCAAAGTTATGACCATCTATCTCTAAAACATCCCAACCTTGTGACTCAAAACGTTTACGTATATCTTCTGAAATACTTAAATCAGTTGAACCCTCAATAGTGATACGATTTGAATCATAGATAAGAATTAAGTTATCAAGTTTATTATGCCCAGCTATAGAACATGCTTCATAAGAGATACCCTCCTCTAAATCACCATCACCACATAAACAGTAAACATTATGGTCGATTAACTCTGCTGTTTCACTGTTGACTTGAGAACCTACAAATTTTGAAGCCATCGAGAAACCAACTGCATTAGCGATACCTTGACCAAGTGGTCCTGTTGTAATCTCAATACCTTTAGTATGACCATACTCTGGATGCCCAGGAGTTAAAGAGTCTAACTGACGGAAGTTTTTCAAATCTTCCACTTCAAGACCATATCCCCAAAGATAGTAAAGTGAGTAAATAAGACCAGTTGCATGACCACCTGAAAATACTAATCTATCACGATTTAACCAATCAGGATTTTTTGGATTATGGTTTAAGTGTTCACTTAAAACTGTTGCTATATCTGCAAGACCCATCGGTGCACCTGGATGACCTGAGTTTGCTTGTTGAACCATATCTGCTGCTAAAAATCTTATACTATCTGCCATTTTTTGACGCATTACATTTGCCATATTATTTCCTAATTTAGTTTTTATGTCTATTTATATATTTTGTTAATAATGGCAACAACTCACTCTGTAAGTTCTCATCAAAATTAGCCATCTCTTGAGTCAATTCATCAGCTAAGTTATTAGCTTGTTTTAATGACTCCTCTAATCCTAAAATAGTTACAAAACTATTTTTATCTTCATCATTATTTGTAAGCTTTCCAGCCTCTTCACTACTCATAGTTACATCTAAAATATCATCTTGAATCTGAAACAGAAGACCAAGTTTGATACCAAAATCGTACAATCTCTCTGCAACATCCTCTTTCCCAACGATAATAGCACCCATCTTTAAAGCAGTTGCTATAAGTTTGGCTGTTTTGTTGGTATGAAGCACTTTTATATCTTCTATTTTGAGTGGTTTATTTTCAAAGTAGCAATCTATCGCTTGACCTAAAACCATACCATTGAGTCCACCGTTTGTAGCTAATTCACGGATAAGTTGCACTCTCGTATAATCTGAAAAAGGGGCATTTGATAAAACTTCAAAAGAGTAAGTATTTAAAGCATCTCCAACTAAGATAGCTGTTACTTCATCAAAAGAGATATGGAGTGTTGGGTGTCCACGACGAAGTGGGGAGTTATCCATAGCAGGGAGGTCATCGTGAATAAGAGAGTAAGTGTGTAATAGTTCAATAGCATAAGCTGCATATCTTGCACTATCGATCATAAGGGGGTTATAAGCTTTTACTACACCTAAAAGTAGTGCTGGACGAAATCTTTTTCCTCCAGCTATCAACATATTTTGTAGTGCATCTTGATATGTTGGGTGTATACTTTTTGATATTGGTAAATGTTCTATTAAAAATTGTTCAAAGTTTTGCATAAAAGAAGTGTAACTAATTTATCTTCACAAAAAACTGAAAAAGAGAGTGCACCTACTTATTTCCAAATGGATTAACACCACCTAAACCACCAAGCATACCCATAGCACTGTTTTGTTGGTTTTGTTGTACCATTTTGTTAGCATCATTCATTGCACCAATAAGAAGAATTTGAAGCATATCTTTATCTGTAAGAGCTACATCATCGATAGTCAAATCGATAACTTCACCCTTTCCATTCATACTTATCTCTATTAGTCCACCACCAGCTTTTACATTAAAAGTTTTTGATTCAAGTTCTGTTTGAAGTTTTGCAGCATTCTCCTGCATACCCTCAAGCATTTTACCCATATCGCCCATATTACCAAACATCAGTTAGATACTATCTGTTATAAGTTCTATATCGTTCTTTTCATCTACAATAACAACTTTTGGTTTATATGTTTCTAACTCTTTTTCATCATAAGTAGCATAAGCGATAATAATTATTTTATCCCCTACTTGTACTTTACGAGCTGCTGCACCATTTAAACAGATATCACGTTTACCACGCTCACCTAAAATAATATACGTTGTAAAACGCTCACCATTATTTATATTTACAATAGCAACTTTCTGTCCAACTCTCATCTTTGAAGCTTCTAAAAGTTCCTCATCTATTGTAATAGACCCAACATAGTTTAAGTTTGCATCAGTCACAGTAGCACGATGAATTTTGCTGTACAACATATCTATTAACATATTAGTTCCTATCTACCCATCTGCTTTTGCATATCTTTAGGACTAATTGGTTCATCCCATAATTCAGAATCTATTACTAACTCTTCAACAACATTTCCACCGATAATATGTTCTGTAACAATTCTATCTATCTTCTCTTTTGTAAGACCTGCATACATAGTATGACCTGGTTCTACTAGCATTACTGGACCTGAAGAACATCTATTTAAACAAGATGAACGGATAGGTTGCACTGTACCCATAATAGCTTCTTGCATCAATTTTTGTGCAAGATACTGAAAAAGGTCTTGAGTTTGTGGTGTAACACACGATGGTTTTGGCATTCCTGGAGGAGCTGACTGCTCACATTTGAAGATGTAATATGCTGGTTGAGGGATTCCCATAGATATTCCTTGAAATTTTTGCGAAATTATAGCAAAATAAATATATATATAATCTCATCTTCCCTAATAAGTTTATATCTTTAAGTAATCTTGCAACTTTTTAGATATAATTTTACTAAAAATATTTCTCTTTATTATAGGAATTTCAGTTTGAAAAAAATACTCTCTATTTTACTACTTTTCACATCTTTATACTCAGAAGCAACTCTCTATTTTGGAACAAATTATGGTGTGGTAAATGAAAAATTTACAAATAACAAAGGTACAAAAAGTGCCTCTCAGTCACTTAATATTAACTTCGGTTATGGTGATATAAATGCCTATGCTATCAATTTTGGAGTAGATATTATTAAAAGTAAAGAGAGCACTATCTCTAATAAAGATGGCAAACAATATAACTTTAACATCGACCTAATAAAAGCTTTTAATTTTGATATATTTATGAATCCATTTTTTCAAGCAGGTTTTGGTATGGGAAATATGAAGGTTGCTAGTTCTACTCAAAATAGTTTAGGCTATGGTTCTTTAAATCTTGGAGCAGGTATTTTTATTCCTATCAATCACTATTTTAATATAGAGATAGGGTATAAATATAAATATCTTTCTTATGAAAGGTTTGAAGAGAAGAGCTATAAATCGCATCAAAATACGATTTATAGTGGGGTTAGTTTTAGATATTAGAGATTTAAAAGCTCTCTAACAACCTCTCGATCATCAAATGGA
This sequence comes from uncultured Sulfurimonas sp., assembly GCA_964404655.1. Taxonomy (GTDB): domain Bacteria; phylum Campylobacterota; class Campylobacteria; order Campylobacterales; family Sulfurimonadaceae; genus Sulfurimonas. The sequence goes on from CAYOKX010000066.1 coordinate 6,063, forward strand.
AACTTCTCATCATAGATAATCTGATAAGACTCATCCCCTTTTCCTAAAATAACAACAACTTCATCATCCCCTTGCTCATCAAGTGCCATCTCTATCGCTTTTTTTCTATTAAGCTCGACAACAACGGCTGACCTATCTTCTATACCCTCTAAAATATCTTGAACTATCTTTTCAGGGTCTTCGTGACGAGGGTTATCTGTGGTAATATATGTTTTTTTAGCTAATGAAACAGCTATTTTTCCCATAAGAGGACGTTTTTGAACATCTCTTTCTCCACCTGCTCCAAATACTACTAAAAGCTCTTTCTCTCGTAAAGAGTTTAAAACTTGTTGCATTCCATCTGGAGTATGTGCAAAATCTACTATCACATTTGGTAACTCACACACCTGCTCCATACGTCCACTTACACCAGCAAAATTATCTACGACTTCTGCTATCTCTTCTAACTTCTTATCTGTAAGAAGATGAGTAGCACCTATCGCTGCCATAAGATTGTAGAGATTGAAAAAGCCATGAAGTGATGCCGTAAAAGGAATTATCTCTTGAAAATGTTGAATAATCCCACTTGAAGCATCATTTAAAGAGTATGCCATTAATTTATAAGTTGCATTGTTTTCTATACCATAAGTGTATGTTTTTTTCATATTAAAAGAGGCTTTTGGCTCATCTCTATTTATAAGTTTTTTTCCTTCACATTGAAAAAAGCTATTTTTGACTGCGATATATTCACCGATAGTTTTATGATAATCTAAATGGTCTTGAGTGATATTAGTAAGAATTTTAAGTTCAAAATTCAGCCCCTCTATACGCTCTTGAGCGATAGCATGAGAACTTACTTCCATTATAAAAAACTCACATCCGGCCTCTACGGCTTGATAAATATGTTTATATGTATTTAACACAGATGGAGTAGTAAGTGTTTTTCCCTCTATAACTTCATCATTCATAAAAAGCCCACGAGTACCTTGCATAGCTACTTTATAACCTAAATCTAAAAGAAAAGAGTAGATAGCACTAGCAGTTGTTGTTTTACCATTTGTACCTGTTATACCTACTATTTTTATCTTTTCTATTCCAAAAAGTGTTGCTATCTCTTTTATATTTATAATAGAATGAGCACTGTTCTCTTTAGCATTTTGGAGATATTTTTTATTTTGAGCACTTAAAACAAATGCTGTTTCATCGTTACACTCTTGAGAGTTTTCTGTTATATATCTAAACGATTGGTTTGGGAGTTCAATTCTCAATGCTTTTACCTTTGTCTGAGAGTTTTAATAAAAGTTCTTGTAACAATTTATCGGAAGGATAGGCATTTACAGCATTCTCGAGATAGCTAAATGCCATTTTTTTAAAATTATGTTCTATTAAATTATCTAAAAAATCTAAAAAATCACTTTTAGAGGTGATAATAACTTTAGTCGAAAACATAATATTTTCAAAAACTTCTTTAAAATCTCCCTCTTTTACAATCTCTTTAAAATCTTGATATAAAATACCATCTTCATATTCGATTTTATCTAAGAGTGGTTTAGATAAAAGTTCACCTATCTTATCTAAAGTGGTATCCATATTTTGTAAGATATCACCCATAATTATATCAGCTTCATCACGATTTTCTATCTGCAATAATTCATAATAATCAAATAAAGCTTCAGCACCACTCTCTCCACTCAAAGCCATTTCAGCTAAAATAACACCATTATAAGCCTCTTTTGAGTTTGGATAGTGTTGTAATACTTCAGCAAATTGATTCATCGCTTCTTCAAATTTTGCATTTACAAAACTCTCTTTAGCTCGTGTTAATATTTTAAATTTGCCTATTCTACTCATAGTATTTAAAGTCTTATAGGTTATCTAAACTATTTTCCATACCAAATGGAACATTTACCACTTCTAACTCTGGATGAATATCCATTCTAAGTTGTCTTTCTACACCATATTTTAAAGTATTTCCACTACTTGCACACCCTACACAAGCACCTTTCAACTGTACATATACTTTAGAATCTTTAACGGTAATAAAATCAATATCTCCACCATCAAGTGCTAATGATGGACGTACCTTATCTATTACATTTTTTACTGGTGACATTAACTCTTCATCTGAAAATGGAATCATATTTTATCCTTGAAAAAATTTCTCTTATTGTATCAAAAGAACTATTTAACTTTAATATTTATATATTTTAGTTAGGTAAAAAAAGCTTAAATGCAGTAAACCCAAGACCTGTCATAGCGATAATATTAGCAAAAAACATACTTACCATCCATTTAATAGTCTCAACTTTACTATCTTTTATCTCTTTGTGTACCTCTTCAAATTTAATATCTATTTTATCAAACTTTGAAGCTACTTTATCAAATTTACCATCTATTTGGTCAAATCGCTTATCTACTTGTTCAAATCTTTTTTC
>CAYOKX010000066.1:8576-10183 GCA_964404655.1 uncultured Sulfurimonas sp.
ACTTGTTCAAATCTTTTTTCAACTTGTTCAAATCTTTTTTCAACTTGGTTAAATCTTTTATCTACTTGGTCAAATTGTTTCTCAAATTTAGCATCTAATTTATCTATTTTATCATTTAATTCTGATTTTAGGTCAGAAATATCCTCTTTAAGTTCCTCTCTTGTAACTGTATGTTGAGAAACATGAAGAAGATGTAGCATTAAATCTTTTTGAGTAAATTCATTTGAATTTATATCAGAATAATTCATTTTCTATCTCCATAATTTCATTAAGATAACTCTCTTTTCTCATTCCAATAAGGATATAATCTATACTCTCCTCTTTCATCAAAAATTCTAAAGCACACTTCTGTAATGAAAATTTACAACCATTCAAAATATCTTTAAGTTGCTCTTTTGTTTTTTTAGCACACTCAAAAGAGACCATTTTTCGATACTCTTGTAAAAATATATCAATATAATTAAAAAGAGTTTCTATATTTTCTTCATCAAGAGTTTCTATCGATTTTTTAATATGTGGAATAATTTGAGAGTAAAGAAAAGAGTCATAATCTCCTATCCATCCAAATTTATGCTTTGAATCATCTAACTGTTCTAAAAGTGTATGAAGAGATTTAAGAGAATCATTATCTGTAATCTCCATTAACTCATTAAAATGATGATAATATTCTCTACTCTCATCATACTCAGCCAATCGATACATCAAACCATCTACACTAGCATTAAGTGGTCTATTTACTAATACTCTTAAACCATTTTTTTTAGCCCAAGAGGCACATTTTAATCCCTCTCGTTCTAAAAGATTTATAGGAAGTTGTATGGTTGTAAAATGGTGTTTTTTACCACCAACATATTTTACAGCGTCTTCCGCTAATGTTATTAAATCTTCATAAGGTAAAAAATCTAAATCTGTTGATTTTTTTGAGAAACTATTTGAACTAATACCATAAGAGAGTATTCTTCCATTTTGAACCTCTTCTTCTAAAGCTATAAAACTATCTGAAATTCGTCTATATATCTCATCTAATCTTTCATCTTTTGGAATATTTTTATTTATGGCATCCAAAAGATAGTATTCAGGATTATGAATAAGATAACAATCTATTTTTTGCATCTCTAAACGTTGTAAACTTAATGTAAGTTGCTCTTGCATAAAAGATTTTGAAATAGAGTGATAACAATCGTCACTATACTCTACAACATCTTCAAAAGGGATCTCTTTATGTCTTTGCATATTTGTATTTTGAATATAACCAAATTTACTAACTATCTCAACAGTAGATTTTTTTTCATCAGAAAAATCTCTAAAAGCTAGAGCAATAGCTCTTTCAGCTCCACCATCCATATAGTTTGATGATGTATCTATCATTTTTATACCTGAAGCGATAGCCTCTTTAAGAGTTGTAATGTGTTGTGGGTTTAGGTCACTAATTCTATAAGTTCCAAATGCGAAATTACTCATTATGTCTCACTTTTTGTTAAATTAAAGTATTTTAGAATATGGAAGGTAAAAAAGAGGTATTGGGCAAAAGCCCAATAAGTTATTGAATTATACTAATTCAATAAACGCCATAGTAGTAGCATCACCACGACGAATTCTAGTTCTAG
>CAYOKX010000067.1:0-10082 GCA_964404655.1 uncultured Sulfurimonas sp.
CTGAAAGACAAGATTGTAACTCTTTTTCATAAGTTAAAATTTTACCAATCTCTAAGCCACCTAAATCAACATTCATACCTTTAGTTGCATGAAGCATAGTTAAAATATCTGGTTGACTTGTACCACCACTTACAGGAGCAGCAGCCATATCGATACCATCAATACCAGCTTCAAGTGCAGCCATATATGCAGCAACAGAAACACCAGCTGTTTCATGTGTATGAAGACGAAGATGTGTTCCCTCTGGTACAAGTTTTCTTGCCATCTGAATAGTTTGAAAAACTTTTTGAGGGTTTGAAGTACCACTAGCATCTTTAAAACAGATACTATCATAAGGAATTCCACTATCTAAAATATCACGAAGAGTTTTTTCATAAAAATCAACACTGTGTGCACCATGACATCCTGGTGGTAAATCCATCATAGTTACAACAACTTCATGCTTTAAACCATGATGAGAAATTCTTTCACCTGAATACTTAAGATTTTCAACATCATTAAGTGCATCAAAGTTACGAATAGTTGTCGTACCATGCTTTTTAAACATTTTTGCATGTAAATCTATAAGCTCTTTAGAACCTGTATCCAACATAACCGTATTTACACCACGAGCAAGTGTTTGAAGATTTGCATCTGGCCCAACAATCTTTCTAAACTCATCCATCATCTCAAAAGCATCTTCTCTTAAGTAGAAGTATAAAGATTGAAATCTTGCTCCACCACCAAATTCAAAGTGATTTATTCCTGCTGTTTTTGCAGCTTCAACAGCTGGAAAAAAATCTTTCATAAGTACACGGCCACCATATACTGACTGAAAACCATCTCTAAAAGTTGTATCCATTACATCTATAAATTTTTTAGCCATTAATAATCCTTAACCTTTTCTATGATGTGCAATTGCTGCTGTAATAGCGGCAATAACCTTTTTATTGTCTTGCTGTGGAGCGGAAGGAATGCTCTCACTTGCTTCTGGTTCTGGGAAAAATTTATGTATGATATAAGACATGATATTCATGCTTCCTATCATAATGATTAAAAATAGAAAAACTGTTCCCATTCCTAAACCCATAAATTTAAACCCCTCGAGTATGAGGTTAGTCTCCATAAAATTACCTTTATTTCATAATTTGTTCGCTTAGTATAGTATAAAGATGTTTAAAAAAAGTTTTTGCTCTAAAGTGAATTTTTTATATATAAGGAGATTGTTACTTTTTGATTATATACTTCTACAAAATTTAAAACTAAAGTGAGGAAAATTATGAAAAGTGTCAAAAACTTTGGACTTATTAACACAACAGAAGGATACTCTTATCTTCTTTTACTATTCGTAGCGATGCCTATGAAATATATGTTAGGAATAGCGATAGCCACAAAAATTGTTGGAATGATTCATGGAGTTTTATTTATAGGTTTTCTTATTCTTTTATCTGTCGCGGCAAAAGATGCTAAATTTTCATTTCAAGATTCTGCTCTCTTTTTTATTGCTTCACTTATACCATTTGGAACTTTTTATACAAAGAAAAAAATTCGTAGTTATGAATAAAAGTTTCAAAGTAACTTTTAGATAAAATAGTAAAAATTCAATATAGGAACTTAAATAGATGATAGCTGGAATGAATGAACAAGATTTTATGGCATATATAATATTTGGTATTCTACTAAATTTCACATTTTCACTTATGTTTGGTATATATCTGAGCAAAAATATAGGTATTCAAGAGATGGTATCTTCTAAAGGTAATAAAAAACAATCTTTAGTTGTTAGTTTAAGTCTTTTTATCCCTTTTGCAAAAATGCTCATTACTCTGTATAGAGTTGCTATTTTGCAAATCTATTTTTTAAACAAAGGGTTTAGTCATAAAGAGTTTTGGGTATATATGACCCATCAACAATCATAAGAATATACACTTAAGGAATATCTATTTGCAAAATTTTAATTTAAAAATAGTTCTTAGTATATTAAGTGGTGTAATTTTTTCATTTATATTTATACTCTTAGCTTTCATAGTTCCTCTAAAAGAGGAACAAAAAGTTGCAGTTAAAAAACCAAAAAGTAAATTAGAGTTAATTTCCAATTCTTTAAAGTAATATAAATAATCACCAATTAAAAAAATAGAGAGATAATTTTTTCTCTCTATTTTCTCTCATTTATGCTAGTAAACTTTTAACTGATTGATTAATTCTTTTTCCATCAGCAAGACCGGCTAACTCTTTAGAAGCGATACCCATAACTTTACCCATATCTTTCATAGTTGAAGCACCAATTTTTTGGATAATAGATTTAATATTATCTGTTAGTTCATCATCACTTAACTGTTTTGGAAGATACTCTTCATAAAATTTAATTTCATCAAGTTCAATTTGCATCAAATCTTCACGACTAGCTTCTTTATACTGTTGTGCTGACTCCATACCTTTTTTCACTTTGTTTTGAATGATTTTAATCACATCTGCATCACTAAGTTCACGTCTTTCATCAACTTCTATCTGTTTAAAAGCACTTGTCAAAAGACGTAGGGCATCTCTTTTTTTAGTCTCTTTTGCTTTCATCGCATTTTTTACTGCACTATTAATTGTTTCTCGTAGGCTCAAAGCTCTTCCTTTGTACTATTTTGATACCATTATATCAGATATAGATAAAAAAATTATCTTTAAAATATATTGATAAAATTTTTAAATGATTTGATAGATGATTTAAAAGTACCTATTGTAGATATATTGGATGTAACCACTATTGCTTTAAAAACAGGCTTAAGTGAAGAAGAAATAGCAAAATTATAAGGTTAAAAGAGAAATAATGAAAATAAGAAATATTTTAATAACTTCTGTTCCATTATATATTACATTCTTTTTAAATGGATGTACAGCAGATTTAGTTGAACCAGAGATAGACTTTGAGCCTCCTGTTTATGTTGAACAGATGCCAGCTCGCGAAGATGAAACAGATTATATTTCTACTGGAAGTATCTTTGGACAAGGGGATTCACCTCTTTTTTCAGACCATAAAGCGATGCACATTCATGATATAGTAACGGTAACTATATCTGAACGAGCAAATAGTTCTAGTAGTTCAGCAAAACAGTTGAATGAGTCGGATGGTCGGACTTTAGGTGGTGGTATTTTTAGTTCAGCAGGTGATAATAGTGCTGTAAACAATTATGTCACTAAATTTAATGGTGTGGCTAATGTTGGTTTTAACTCAAAATCTGAGAGTGCCTATAAAGGGAAAGGAAGTGCTACTAAAAATGCTACATTTACAACAACTGTTTCGGCAAGAATTGTAAAAATATTAGTAAATGGAAATTATTTTATCTCAGGAAGAAGAGAAATTTTAGTGGATGCTCAAAAACAGATTATACAAATAAGTGGTGTAATACGTCCTTATGATATAGACCAAAACAACAATATAAAATCATCACAGATTAGTGATGCTAAGATACTTTATAAAACAGAAGGAGATGTAGATGAAGCGACAAAACAGGGATGGATTTCTAAAATTATCCAAGCTATTTGGCCATTTTAGTGTAGTAATAATATTAGGAAGTAGTAATTTAGTTGCTGGTTCTTTTGAGGATTTCAAACGTTCACAAGTAGATGCTTTTACAAAATATACAGATGAAAAAGATGCTAAATTTAAAGGTTTCTTAGAAAAACAGTGGAAAGAGTTCAATGTTTATAAGGGGAAACCTCTTTATAAGAAACCGAAGCCTAAAAAAATAGCGATTACACAGCCAATGAAGATAAAGTCGGTTGGTCCAAAAGTGATGATTTCTGTAAAAAAAATAAAACAACACTCTAAAAAGGTTGTTCCTATCAAAATTCATAAAGATATAGAGTTTGATTTTTATGGCTCAATAATAGGTTTTAATATCGATAATAAAATAAAGAGTGCAAAATTTTATCCTACAAACCAAAAAGGGATAGGAAACTTTTTTGATACAGTAGCTTCAAGTGATTATAAGTTTTTAATTAAAAATATGAAGAAAACTATAAAAAAATTAAATCTTAATGATTGGGCAGTATATCTTTTAGTTCATAAATTGAGTGAACAACTTTTTGTAAAAAGAGATAATAGAAATCTTTTTAGCTGGTTTTTATTTAACAAATTAGGCTATGCTGTAAAAGTTGGATTAACAAATAGACATATTGTTTTAATGCACTATTCTAAAAAAATGATATATTCAACACCGAACTATCTTTTTAATAAAAAAAGATATTATGTCGTATCAAATTATGCAAAAGGAAGTGTAGGGAATTTATACTCTTATGAACAAAATTATCCAGATGCAAATAAACCTTTAAACTTAGAGCTTAAAACATTACCGAAATTTACAAATGCTATAAGAACAAAAGTTTTAAATTTTAATCAATTTGGAAAAAACTATAAAGTTGAGTATAACTATAATCAAAATCTATTAGATTTCATGGCAACCTATCCACAAGCTGATTATGAAACATATTTTAACTCTCCTCTTGAGGAACAAACATATAATGCTCTTGCTCGTAGTCTAAAAAAATATGTTGATGGAAAACAAGCAAGTAGTGGTATCAATTTTGTTCTAAATTTTGTTCAAAATGCTTTTAAATATGAAGTAGACCAAAAACAGTTTGGACGAGAAAAGGTTATGTTTGCACAAGAAACACTCTATTTTAACAAATCAGATTGTGAAGATAGAGCGATATTATTTGCTTATCTTGTAAAAAAAATCTTTAAAATTGCAGTTGTTGGTGTAAAGTATAGTGACCATATGGCAACAGCTTTATATATTCCTATTAAAGGGGATACAGTTAAAATAAAAAGTCGGAGATTTGTTATAGCAGACCCTACATATATAAATGCTAATATTGGTCAAAGTATGCCTAAATATCGTTCACAAAGACCAGATAGTTTTATTGTAGTAACACATTGATTATATATGAGAGTGCTTTTGTGCAACTCTCATTATTTCATCCTCTCCACAGATAATACCATCTAATTGCATATCATATAAATCATCTAAAATATTTTTAAATTTAGGTGATTGTTGTAAACCAATATTTATTAAATCTTTTCCTTTTATAGCATATTCTAAGGGAGCTTTATCGACATGCAGAATTTTAGCTTTTTGAAGCAACCAAGCACTAGCTGTGGCATCAAAATATTTAGAAACAGTTGTTAAATCACTAATATTTATCTTTGTTGCTAATTTTTTTATATCTACATCTTTTGCATCATTCTTAAAAAAATCTGATGCTATTTTATAATACTCTATAAAAAGAGTTATCTCTTTTATAAATTTATGATTATTAGTTATTTTATAAAGAAAACTTTTTGCTTGTTTACTACCTAAATTTTGTAACAAAAGTACATACATAAAAGTAAGAGTACAATTTTTATAATCTAAATCTTGAAAATTTACTTTATCGAGTTCAGAAAAATATTTAAAGATACCCAATTTCTGCATAAGGTTAAACCCTATTGATGGTTTTTTAGCTTTTAGAAGAAGTTTACTAAATTCATCAAAAACTCTCTCTTTAGAAACTGTTTCCAACGAACCATCTTTGACCATTTTATAACAGAGTTCAAAACTATTTTTATCTAGTTGAAACTCAAATCTAGCACAAAACTGTACAGCCCTATATACACGAAGAGCATCTTCTATAAATGTTATATCATCAATATGTTTCAATTTTCTGTTTTGTATATCTTCTAAACCTTTATAGGGGTCAAGAAAAATATCTTTTTCTATATCATATCCCATAGCATTAATAGTAAAATCTCTTCTTTTTGATGCCTCTTTAAAACTTAAACTATTATCGATTTCTATCTCAAATCCACGATGTCCAATACCTATTTTATTCTCTTTTCTAGGAGATGAAAAATCATACACTTCACCATTATAGTTCAACTTTAAAACACCAAAGCTTTTTCCAACAAGATTAACATCACCATACTCTGATAATAAAAGTTCAAGTTTCTCTAAACTAGAAACACCATATACTTCTAAATCATAATCTTTTATAGGTAAATTAAGATAATAATCTCTAACTGAGCCTCCGACAAGAATAATTTTAGCATTTTGAGAACTTAATTTTTTTGAAATTCTTTCTATTATTTTAGGTAAATTTTTCATAAATTAATTTTTTGGCAATCCAAATTTTTGAATAATAAACTCCCCCTCAGCATTAAAAAAGAGATAATACAACATATCTTTTTTAACACTCAATCCAGCTAAAAATCGTAATGCTAAATTTGCTTGATGGGATGCTATTTGCATAACCATTGGTGGAGTTATCCCCTCTGGAGTTTTATCTACTATCTTAAAAGCATCTGTAAATGAAGAGTTCTCTATAAAAGCTACTTGGCCATGAAAAGCCTCTACACTTCCATATATCCAAGGAATATTTCTCTCTTTTGCATAACTGTTTATATCCGCTCTTGTTGGAAGGTTGTCTGTTGCATCTATGATAAGGTCTACATCTATATTTTTTTTAGACCACTCTTTAAAGTCACCTTGATGAGCGATAGCTTTTGTAAAAGGGCATCTTTGTTCTATAAGTGTAGCATTGACAACAGCTTTATTTTTTCTCTCATCTCCTATCTTAAAAGCAATTTGACGATGAATATTATGTGTACTTACCTCATCAAAATCAACAAGATGAATCTCCCCAATTCCACTAGACCCAAGAGCAAAAGCTAAAGAACTCCCCAGTCCACCAGCACCTATGATAACGATTTTTTTAGTTTGAAGAACTGTTTGAGTATCCTCTCCCCAAAGTTGTATTTGACGGTTAAAATAGTTTTGCATCACTATTCCTTTTTGATGATTTAATGTTAGTATAATATCTAACTTCTCTTATGATATAATTTCACCATTAAACTACAAGAGAAAAATATGCAAAAAACAATACAACTACTAAAAGATAATAGTGAATTAACAGTTATAGATATAGAGTTAGATATCTATCTTGAGATTCCCCATTTAGCGTATGCAGAGGTGAAAAAAAAGGATGGTGGGAAGGCTCTTCTTTTTACAAATGTTATAGATAAAAAGAGTGGTCAGAAGTTTGAAGAACCAGTTTTGATGAACCTTTTTGGTTCTTATAAACGTACTGAACTTCTTTTTGGAAGAACTATTGAGAGTGTTGCTGATGAGATTACAAAACTACTTCATATGAAACCACCAGCTGGATTGATGAACAAAATATCTTTAGCAACAGAACTTTTTGCACTTAAAAATATTTTTCCTAAAAAGTTAAATGGAAAAGGTGCTTGTCAAGAGATACAATACCTTGATGATGCCATAAACCTCACAAAACTTCCTGTTTTAACAACATGGGAGCAAGATGGTGGGCCTTTTATAACTATGGGGCAAGTTTATACTCAAAGCCTTGATGGTGAGATGGTAAATCTTGGAATGTATAGATTACAGATTTATGATAAAAATCATGTTGGTATGCACTGGCAAATCCATAAAGATAGTTCTCACTTTTTTGACCAATACCAAAGAGCAGATAAAAAGATGCCTGTTTCTATCGCCATAGGTGGTGACCCTCTCTATACATGGTGTGCAACTGCTCCACTCCCTTATGGAGTAAATGAGCTTCTTATGTATGGTCTTATCACTAAAAAACCTGCAAAACTTGTCAAATCTTTAACGACACCTCTTTATATTCCTCAAGATGTTGATTATGTTATAGAGGGTTGGGTTGATACTTCTATTATGAAAACAGAGGGTCCTTTTGGTGACCATACAGGGTATTATACTTTAGAGGAGAACTACCCTGTGATGGAAGTTTCAGCTATTACTATGAAAAAAGAGAGAACATTTTTAGCAACAGTTGTTGGAAAGCCACCTTTAGAAGATAAATATATGGGTTGGGCAACTGGAAAGATATTTTTCCCTCTTTTAAAAACAACTGCTCCCGATTTGATAGATTATCATATGCCTGAAAATGCTGGGTTTCACAATCTTATACTAGCAAAGATGCAACCTCTTTATAAAGGTCATGCAAAACAGTTTATGCACGCTTTTTGGGGTGTTGGTCAGATGAGTTTTGTAAAACACGCGATATTTTTAGATGAGAAAGCTCCTGAACTTGAGAGTTATAAAGAGCTTACAGCATATATTTTAGATAGATTTAGTCCGAAATCTCTTTTTATTACAGAGGGTATCTTAGATGCACTTGACCACTCCTCTCCTGAGAGTTTAGTAGGTGGAAAGTTAGGTATAGATGCAACAGTAGTTCATAATGTAGATGCTCCTAAAGTTTTAGATGATAATGAACTCCTTTTAAAAATAAAAAAGTTAGTTGCTGAGGTTAAAGATGTTAAACAGTATATGAAAGAAACTCAAAATCCTATAACCGTGATAACGATAGATAAAACTAAAAATACTAAAAACTATTTTGAAAGTCTAAAACCTTTAGAGGAGTATTTACGAATAGTTGTATTTGTTGATGTCAAAAAGAATGATATAGATAACCCTTATATGCTTCTTTGGAGAGTTTCAAATAACATCGATGCTCTTCGTGATATCTATATATCTGATTTGATGATAGGTGTTGATGGAACAAATAAAACAGAACTAGATGGTTTTACTAGAGAGTGGCCAGATGATGTTGATTGTACTAAGAGTGTGATAAAGTCATTAAAAAAGAAAGGTGTTTGGGATCTGGATGAAAAACTTTTAGTGGATTATCAATTATAATCAGCAGAACATAATATGGGCTAATGTATGATTAGTTAAATTTAAATGAAAAGGTAACTTAGCGATGAAAAAATCTATACTATTTTTTGTATCAATTACAGTTTTAACATTACTGACATCAGAGGCAGCAGTCTATAAAGGTCAGAGAGTTTTTAAAAAAGAGTGTGTAGCCTGTCATAGTAATGGACAAACATTTGTAGTGAAAAAAGATAGTGAATATTGGAATAACCTTATGAAAAATCATGGAAAACCATTAGCTGATTTACATCTTAAAAGTAGTAAAGCCAAAAAATCTTGGGACTATTTTAATAGTAAAAAATATACAAGAAAAGAGAAACATCTTCATCAGTTTCTTATAGAATATGCTGCTGATAGTGGCAATGTTCCTGCGTGTAATTAAAAAAATATTTTTATAAAAAGAGAGAATACAATTATGGATAAAATGTGGTCAGGAAGATTTAGTGCAAGTGCTTCAAGTTTATTAGATGAGTTTAATGCTTCAATAATGTATGATAGAAAGCTGTATCGTGAAGATATAGAGGGTTCATTAGCACATGCAGCGATGCTTAAAAAACAGGGTATTTTAACTACTAAAGAGCTTATAGAGATAACAAATGGTTTAAATCAAGTTAAAAAAGAGATAGAATCTGGTGAGTTTGAATGGAAAATATCTGATGAAGATCTGCATATGGGTATTGAGAAACGTTTAACAGCTATCATCGGTGATAGTGGTAAAAAACTTCATACTGCAAGAAGTAGAAATGACCAAGTTGCTGTTGATTTTAGACGTTATGTGCTTCGTAAAAATGGTGAGATAGTAGATGCTGTTAAACTTTTAATGCAAGAGATTTTAGTAGTAGCAGAGAAACATACTGAAACTCTTATCCCAGGGATGACACATCTTCAACATGCACAGCCTATAAATTTTGCTTTTCATTTAGGAGCATATCTTTCTATGTTTACAAGAGATATTCAAAGATTTGAGGACTCAAAAAAGAGAAATAATATCTCTCCGTTAGGGTGTGCTGCTTTAGCTGGAACTCCTCATAATGTAGATAGAGATATGACAGCAGAGCTTTTAGGTTTTGATAGTGTAAGTGTAAACTGTTTAGACACTGTAAGTGATAGAGATTTCGCTTTAGAGATACTTTTTAACATCTCAACTATGATGATGCACATCTCTCGTTTAAGTGAAGAGCTTGTTATGTGGTCTTCGTATGAGTTTGGTTTTGTGGAGCTTAGTGATGAGTATTCTACTGGTAGTTCTATAATGCCTCAAAAGAAAAATCCAGATGTTCCAGAGCTTTTACGTGGAAAAACTGGTCGTGTGTATGGTTCTTTAATGGGTCTTTTAACTGTTATGAAAGGTCTTCCTTTAGCATATAACAAAGA
>CAYOKX010000068.1:0-9900 GCA_964404655.1 uncultured Sulfurimonas sp.
AAAAAACCTATTAGTGATGATTATTTCAAACATTTTATCATTCCTGAAATAGAAAAATCTCTAAAAAATGATATAATCCCAAAATAAAAAAACTAGAGGATTATAAAATGAAATTTGTATCGATTGTAATGGGTTCAAAAAGTGATTATGATGTAATGAAATCGTGTTCAGACACATTTGAGGCTTTTGGTGTAAATTATGAGTTAATTATCTCATCTGCACATCGTTCTCCAGAAAGAACAGCTCAATATATAAAAGAAGCTGAAGCAAAAGGGGCTCAGGTATTTATCGCTGCTGCAGGAATGGCTGCTCACTTAGCTGGTGTACTCTCTTCAAAAACTGTTAAACCTATTATTGGTGTACCTATGAGTGCTTCTGCTTTAAGTGGTATAGATGCTCTTCTTTCTACTGTTCAGATGCCAGCAGGTATGCCAGTAGCTACTGTTGCAATAGGAAAAGCAGGTGCAATTAATTCAGCTTATTTAGCTATGCAAATGTTAGCGTTAGATAATGAAGAGTTGGCTATTAAACTAAAAGAGGATCGTATCGCTAAAGCAAAAAAAGTTGAAATCGATTCTTTAGAGATAGAAACAATTATTAAATAATTTTTTTCAAAAAAAAGGATAGATATGACATGGATGAAAGATGAAGAATACAGTGAAATAACAGGTTTAAATATCTCTGCTATTGATGATTTAATAGAGAGAGGAAAAATAACTGTAAAAGTGGAACATGGTATAAGATACATAGACCCTTCTACTGGGGCAAAAGAAGCCGTTCCTGTACAACTTCATGCTTTATCCACACATAATACTCATGATATGATAGTAAAACCTGAGTTTGTTGAAAAAACAATCGGAACTATTATAAATCTTCATGAAAAAGTCCTTGATGCAAAAGATGAAACACTTGATGCAGTTCGTGTTGAAAATGATTTTTTAAGAAAAGCTCTTGAATCTTTACAAGAGCTTTACGATGAAGATAGAAAAACGATAGCAACACTCACAGAACAATTAAAACTTGCACAACAAGATGTGGAATTTATGCGTAGAAAATATAAACTGATGTGGAATAAAGCGATAGAGGAACATTCAAAATAATACCTACTACTCCATCGTTCCATCTCGATTTAATTTTAATATCCACATATTTGATTCTTGTGAATTTTTAGACCTATTTATACCAGATATTGCTATTTTTGAATTGTGTAAAATAGTAAGTGCATTAAACTTGTCGTAGTTTTCATCGCCATAATGTTCTTGAGTAAGCATAGTTAAGTCATTGCTCAATACCATTATTAAACCATCACTATTAAACTCATCTTTAACATAACCAACCCCTACAAGACTATAGTCACTAAACTCTTGAATATCGACAAGAACAGAACTGTATGTTGTACTAATATTTTTTTCTATTAAAATATTCTTATACATATCAAATTTTACTAGTCTAATCTGTTCCTTATCCATATCATCTTTATAACTTAAAGTTAAAAGAAAATTATTATCTCTCAATGAAATTAACTTATGTGCTGTAACAACTTTATCTGAACTATATTTTTGAAGCCAAATTTTATCTCCATTTTCACTAATTCGCATAAGGGAAACTTCTTTTTTCCTATTATAGGATGTAGAGGATACTAAAATAATGGAACCATTAGAAGTTTCAACAGCATCAATCCCTATATCATCATCTGCAGTTCCATATTTTTTACTCCATACAAGTTCTCCTGTTTTAGAAAATCTTGTTACGTAAATATCATTTTTACCTAATCCAGTTGTAAAAAGATTATCATGTTTTGAGCGAGTTGTCATAGATGAGCCAATACTTAAAACCCCTCCATCAGATAATAGGAGTAAATTATTCATTTTATCGTAGTTTTTAGTACCAAATGTTTTAGTAAAAATTTTATTTCCATCAGAATCTAATTTCAATAAAATTAATGAACCGTCTACACTATATCCACCTATAAAATAACCATCTGTTACTGTTTTTATAATTGACGTAGATTTACTGAAGTTTTTGAGTTCTATATTCTTGGAGTTTATAACTTTTCCATATTGATTTACTTTTATAAAATGAATTTTTGTACCGTAACTGTTATTACTACCTTTTAAAAAATCAAATACATTACTATATGATTGTTTAGTATGAGTTGTTGAAGTTTTAAATGATTGAGAAAAGCCAATAGCACTAATTTGTCTATCATAATCTTGTGTAATATCTACAAGTTCTTCATTGAATGGCTTATCAATTACAATCGAAAAATTAGTGGGTTTAGCATATAATATTGCTATGGAAAGAAGGATAGAAGGTATTATTTTTTTCATTGAAATCACTACCTATTTTTAATAATTGGTGCAAAAGCACCAAAAAGAAAACTCTATTTAAGGTTTTCGAATGGAGCAGTTACAACTTGTTTTCTAGTTACAGTATATGGAACTAATGCAGCAGCACGAGCTCTTTTAATAACGATAGAAATCATATCTTGGTGACGTTTACAGTTACCTGTTAAACGACGTGGCATAATTTTATATCTTTCTGAAAGAGAGAAGCGTAATGCACCTGTATCTTTATAATCCATGAAGTCTACTTTTGCTTCACAGTATTTACAATATCTTTTTTTATATTTTCTTTTTTCTGACATATTATTTCCTTAGTTATCTATTTTCTAAAATGGTATTTCATCTTCATCGATGTCTATTGTTGGAATATCGCTAGCACTTGGCATTGTACGGCTTGTTTCTTGAGCTTGACTAGCAGAGTTATAACTTGGTTGTTGATAACTTTGTTGAGACCCATTACTTTGACCATAACTTTGTTGCTGTTGTTGTACAGGTGGTTGATATGCTTGTTGTTGACCTTGTTGGGGATAACTACCACCTTGATTACTATCATTATTACCCATTGGGGCATTATAATTTGAACCTTGATTACTATTATCACCTTTGGAGTCTAACATCTGCATAGTTACTACTGTAACACCGTGTTTAGATCTTTTTTGTCCATTTTGGTCTACCCATTGATCAAATTTTAATCTACCCTCTACAAGTATTTTACTACCCTTACGAAGATATTGATTAGCAACTTCTGCACTTCTTCCGAAAAATGTAATATCTACAAAACAGACTTCCTCTTTTTTTTCACCATTAACAGTAAATTTATGGCTTGTTGCAATAGCAGTACTTGCTATTCCCATTCCACCTTGAGAGTATCTGAGTTCGATATCACGTGTTAAGTTACCAACTAGAATTATTTTATTGAACATAAGTTTTCCTTAATTGCTTTAGCGTATGCTAATTACTCTGCTGATTCTGCTTCAGTTGCTACTGGTGCTTCTTCTGCTGGAGTTTCTACTTTTGGAGCTGATGCTTTATTAGCTTTTTCAACTAAATTAGTCCATGCTGCTTTTTCGCGGTTAGTATCGTATTTGATAGTAACAAAACGAAGTAGATCTTCATTAATACGGAAACGTCTTTCAATTTCAGTAATTGCTGATGGAGCAATTGTAGAATAGATAACATGATAATAACCACGTTCATTTTTCTCGATAGGGTAAGCTAATTTTCTCATACCCATTGCTGTTGTTGCAGCGATTTCGCCACCATTTGAAGTAATAACTTCTTCGATAGCTTTAATACTTGATTGAATCTCTTCTGCTGTAAAAGTAGGTTTTACAATTACTAGGTTTTCGTAGTTTCTCATATAATATGATCTCCTCTTGGTATTTGTCATAAATGACGTTTGTTTCCCTTTCGGCTTCAAATATATCATCAAAAAAATGATACAAAGAGAAAGGAACAGACAATTATATAAAAACAATACTTAATTATTCTTATAAAATTTAAAGTATACAGTATATTTTTTACTTTTATAGGATATAGTTACAAAAAACTTAGAAAAGAAGTATTTAAAATATGGCTAGAAAAAGAAAAAAAGAAAAAAAAATATATCATAATATTCAAAATAAAACTCAACTAGAGAATAAAATAAAGATTAAAAAATATCTATTTTTGACTTTAGCTATCGTACCTATTCTCTCTCTGATTTTCTTTGCTGGATATTACATTGGCTATAACTCAATAAAAAATGATAAACAAGAGCTTCATTCAATAATGCAAAAACCTATAAACTTTAATAATAATGATACGAAAAGAAGGTTGGAACTACTAAAAGATATTGAACTCGTAGAGGTTGTTGAAAAAACAGCTGTGATAAAGAAAAGAGCTAATGTAGAAAACAATCATAAAGAAGAGATAAAAGAAACTATTCATACTAAAGAAAAAATTTATACATCTGCTTTACATGAGTTTGATGAAAAAATGAAAATCCCACCTCAAAATATTAAAAGAGAGGTTAAAATTGTAAAAGAGAAACCTAAACTTGCAATTATTATAGATGATGTAAGTACAAAGTCACATGTAAATGCTATAAAAAGTTTAAAT
Source organism: uncultured Sulfurimonas sp. (assembly GCA_964404655.1). Lineage (GTDB taxonomy): Bacteria > Campylobacterota > Campylobacteria > Campylobacterales > Sulfurimonadaceae > Sulfurimonas. Next base: position 4,446 of record CAYOKX010000068.1, read on the forward strand.
ATTCCCATCACTATGTCATTTTTACCTCCTAGTCCTGCACGACCTCATTCAGCAAAACTAGCATCAAAAGAAGATTTTTATATGGTACATCTTCCTATGGAAGCACAACATTTTACAGCTGAAGAACCGTTAACATTACGAATAAAAGATTCTCAACGAAAAATCTCTTCAAGAATAAAAAGACTTAAAAAACTTTTCCCTAGAGTTAAATATATAAATAACCATACAGGAAGTAAATTTACAGCCGATGAGAAAGCTATGAATCGATTAATTTATGCGTTAAATAGATATAATATTAACTTTATAGATAGTCGAACAACAGCTAAAACAAAAGCTCCTCTAGTGCTTAAGAACTTTGGAAAAAAATATATATCCAGAGATATATTTTTAGATAATAAAAATGAAAAAGTATATATTTTAGGTCAACTGAAAAAAGCTATTAAAATTGCAAAAAAATATGGTAGTGCTATCGCTATTTGTCATCCACACTCAAAAACAATACTTGCTCTTCATTCAGCAAAAAAATTATTTAAAGATGTTGAATTAGTATATATCAATAAGTTAGATTAAAAATGAAAAAAATCACTCATCATATTTTAGAACTAGATAATATGAAAAAATATCCTTTAGAAATTTCCTATGAGGGTAATATAGAACTTTTAAAAAAGAAAAAAATATCTATAATTGGAACAAGAAAACCAAGTAAATATTCAAGAATGATGATTCAAAATATTGCCTCTGCTCTTTCTAATGCTGGTATTTGTATAGTAAGTGGTGGAGCGATGGGTATAGATGCAATAGCACATAATGGAGCAGGAAGTCATAATACAATTGCTATACTTCCTTGTGGAATAGATATTAAATATCCAGCTGTAAATAATAATTTACTCTCAAATATAGGTCAAAATGGTTTACTTCTTAGCCAATTTAGAGAGGGAGCAACTGCAAAAGCATATAGTTTCGTTATAAGAAATGAGGTTGTAGTAGCACTAGGAGATGTTTTAATCGTTGGTGAAGCAGACTTAAATAGTGGTAGTATGCACAGTGTCGAATTTGCATTAGCTATGGGAAAAGATATATATGTTCTCCCTCATCAGATAGGTGAAAGTAGAGCAACAAATAAACTTTTAGAAGAGGGAAAAGCTAAAGCTATCTACGATATAGATAAATTTGTATCTAAGTTTTCCAATATTATTAGTAAAAATAGTGATGATTTTTTAGAATTTTGTAAACATAATCCAACTTATGAAGAAGCTCTCAAAAAATTTCCTCAAAGAGTTTTTGAAGCTGAACTAAGTGGAGAGATAGAGATAAAAAATGCTATCGTATTTTTATCTTAATAATTAAAACCACTATATAGTTATTTATATAGTGGTTTTTTGTCACTCTTTATCTATTTTCTACAACTTCAATAGAGTTAATAGCATCTTGACCCTCAATAGAAGCAAGAACATCAAAACTTGTACTATCATCTCTTTCAATAGCACCAAAAACAGTATGAACACCATCTAAATGAGGTGTATCTACAAAAGTGATGAAAAATTGACTTCCACCAGTATTTGGTCCAGCATGAGCCATAGATAAAGTACCTGGAACATGAACAGAAGTGTTTGTTGAAGTTTCACAAGCGATAGCCCAATCTGGTCCACCCGTACCTGTTCCAGTTGGACAACCACCTTGAGCCATAAATCCAGGGATTACACGATGAAAGTTAAGATTGTTATAAAAACCTGTATTTGATAAATGTGCAAAGTTTGCAACAGTATTTGGTGCTTCTTCTGGAAACATTTTTAACCAAATATCACCTTTACTTGTAGATATTTTTGCATATTGTAATTTTGCTAATTCATCAGCACTTAAGTTGTATTCTTTTAATTGAGTTCTTCCAAACATTTATAAACCTTTATTTTTGAATAAAGTTATTATAGTAAAAGTTATCTAAAAATATAGTTTTTATTTTTGTTCTGAGTAGATTTTTTCTAAGAGTTCAGTTTGTTTTTTAGCCTCTAATAAACGCTCTTTATTTACCATAAAAGCATCAAGAGTTAAAATAAGAAAGAGAGAAAGGATAATATAAAGAGTAGTTATAAAAAAAGATAGTCCAAAACCTAAAATAAAAAAGGTTTTAAAAACTATTATAGCACCAAAAAGGATTATTCCCCATGATGCTCCTAGCAAAAAGCTTATGATACGTTCATAAATATCTTTTTGCATAGAGTTATCTAAAAAATTCCTAGTGTTCTTCAACTGCAACAGCAGAACCTAAGTAAACTGTTGTAAGCATCATAAATATAAATGCTTGTAAAAGAGCCATAAAAGTAAGAAGTGCAAATGGAATCATTGGTAATAACCATGGTGCAAGCATCAAGATTACCATTAAGAACATATCATCACCTTTTACATTTCCAAATAAACGGAAAGATAAAGAAACTAAACGAGAAAAGTGTGAAACGATTTCAATTGGAAACATTAACCAATATAACCACCAAACTGGACCCATAAAGTGTTTGAAATAATTAACAATACCTTGACGTTTAATACCTTCGTAGTTATAGTAAACAAATACTACTAAAGCTAATGTAAGAGGCATCTCTAAAAATGCTGTTGGAGCTTCAAAACCTGGAATAACACCGATTAAGTTCGCAATAGCAACAAAAAGACCAATACTAGCAACTAATGGCACATAACGACGAGCATTCTCTTCACCCATAACATCAGTACCCATTTGAAGTACACCTTGAATGTATGTTTCCATAACATTTTGAGTACCTGTTGGAACTAATTGTAGGTTTGACATAGCTACTCTAACTAAAACTAAAGCTATACCTGCAGACAATAACATATGCGTTATATAAATAAAAGTCTTATCATGAGTGATAAGACCAAAAAATGTAAACAATTCTGGCATAAAAGCTCTCCCTGTCTAAAATAAACTGTCGAATTATAATCTAACTTGCATTAAATCATTATAATATACTCTACTATTTTGAATGTTTCTTTGTAACTTTTTTAATTTTCTTCGCTTTAAGATTTTTATTTGATACATTTTCAAGAAAAACAGTTGCATAAGAACCTTTAGGAAGTGTAAACTCTAAAGAAAATTTATTAAAATCTTTATTATACTTACAGATAACATCTTTTGGAAAAATAATAGCTGGACGGCGAAGACCTTTTTCATATAAAAAGCCATCATCATATTTTTCCTCTATTTTTCTTGCCTCTCCACGAGCTCTATAAACATCTCTTCCACATAATAATCCTGTTGGAACAACTTTAGCCTCTTGAAAATCTTTTAAAGGTATCTTTTTAGGTGTAAAAATTTTACCCTCTGTTGTCATATATATATCACCTTCAAGAAGTTTATAGATACCATTGTTATTTTCACGTGAAAAAAGAACTCGCTCTCTTAACCATTCATTAAAAAATTGACTTTGATAAATAGAGATAAGAAACTTTTTAACTTTTGAATCTTCTATGTGTATCTCTCCAGCTATCATCTCTTTAGCTTGTTCAATAGAATCACCATCTCGTCCAAAGCGTTGATACCCAAAATAGTTAGGTAATCCAGATTTTTCACTCTTTTTTGCTAGTTTTTCTATACGTCCAGCTTCTATCTGCTCAACTCCATAAAGGTTTATCTTAAATCTATTTCCAGCTAAATCACCCATTCGTATAGAAAAGTTATGTCTTTGTGTTTTTAGAATTTTTATCTGTTTATTTTTAAATTTTTTAATCGCTTTTTCATATTTAGCCTCTACCGATATATATTGAGTAGTGGTTGCATGTTTATCTTTAAGTCCTGCATAACCTATCTTTTCAGCGGGAATATTTAAAAATTTAGCAAACTCTGCTATCATATCCCATGTTGTTACCTCTACTTTTTTTATTAGTAAAATAAGAAAATTTCCACTTCCTTTAAAAGTAGTATGTGCTATCTCATCAACAATAAAATCTTTCTCATTTTGTTCAAAATCAAAATCTATCTGTTCATTATCTTGAAGATACTCTCTATTCATTATATAATCTCTAGCCATTTTTTCTCTCTTTTATAATTGTAATAACTGTAACTCTTTATGAGCAATAGCTATATCTTTTTTTATCGCATCATTTAAACACTCTAAATTTTCAAACTTTTCATTATTTCGAATAAATGATACAAAACTGATAGATGCTCTCTCTTTGCATAAAATTTCACCATCTAAAATATGAGATTCAATTGCAAAAGAGCCATCCGTACTAACTCGATGACCAATAAATGAAACCGATGGATGAAGATGTTCTTCATTATCTATACGAGTAAGAGTAGTATAAACTCCCTCTTTGGGAACTAAAAAATTTTCTACTTGAAGGTTAATAGTCGCAACTAACTCTTTTTTTCCTATCCCCTGACCTTTTATCTGCTTTCCTCGTATAGTATAATTATGTCCTAAAAAAGCATTTGCACCTTTTATATCCCCTATCTGTATTTTAGTTCTTATTTTATGTGAGTGTATAGAATCATTTTTTAAACTAACTTCATCGATAACAATAACTTCACCATCAAAAATATCTTTTAAATCATTAAATGAATATTTTCTATTTTTACCAAAATGAAAATCATAACCAACAACTATCTTTTTTAAATATGGAAATTTTTGTTGAAGAAGTTCTATAAAACCTTTACCATCAAGATGTCTAATATCATCCAATTTAAAATAAAAAACAGGATAATTTGAAAAATACTCTCGCTCTTTTTTTGGAGTTAAATTTGCATATCCTGTTTCAATAACAACAATAGTTCCATCTTGATCTAATTGAGAAAAAAGTTTTTGATGTCCTATATGCATACCATCAAATCCACCTATTGCAATAGCAGTTGTTCTATCCTTCAAAGTAATTATCCTTTATTTTTTGAATTTCTTACCCAAAAATGAGTTTAATTGATTAGCAAACATCTCAGCATCTTTTTTATCAAAAGGTTTAGGTCCTTTTGTTATCTCTCCACTTTCACGGATTTTTTCCATCAAGTTTCTCATAGCTAAATACTGTTTAATATTATCTTTAGAATAAAGCTCTCCACGATGGTCTATTGCATGAGCATTTTTAGTTATAGTTCTATCTGCCAAAGGTATATCTGCTGTAATAACTAAATCACCCTCTTCTAATATCTCTACTATTTTATTATCAGCTTCATCTGCACCAGCTTCAACAATAATATACTCTACAAAGTTAGATTTTCCAATATTTACTTTTTTATTTGATACAACAATGGTTTTTATTGCTAAGCGTTCAACCTGTTTCAAGAGGATAGATTTTAATAGATTAGGGAAAGCATCTGCATCAATATATATTTTAAACATTATACTTTTTTCCTTATGAAAATAGTTTGTATTTTAAAGTTTTTTTTGATTTTTTATTTAAGAAGTGGTGACCCCGAGGAGAATTGAACTCCTGTAACATGGATGAAAACCATGGA
>CAYOKX010000069.1:0-9731 GCA_964404655.1 uncultured Sulfurimonas sp.
TTTAACCATAATTTTGCTTAGATAACCTTTAAAATTGTATGAAAATGACCTAATAATAACGGGAAATTTAAGTTTATTAAATCTTTTCTTCTCTAAATTTTGGCAATAATTAATCACTCTTTAGCTAAAATCAAAAACTTAATTTATACAAAAAGGTTTTAAATGTTTGGTTTGGGTTTTACTGAAATAATGATTATTGCCATTGTCGCTATCCTATTTTTAGGTCCCGATAAACTTCCTAGTGCTATGGTTGATATAGCTAAGTTTTTTAGAAATGTAAAAAATACAGTTGGTACTGTAAAAGAGTCATTGGAACAGGAGATAAATGTTTCAGAGATAAAAGAGGAAGCACTCGCTTATAAAAGAGAGTTACTCGAAGCTCAAGAGAAAGTAGCAAGAGTTACAGATATAGACTCTCTTAACGATGGTATAGCAAGTTATGCTGATGATATGATAAATGATAAACCAAAAGAGGATGAAACAAAACCTGCTCCAAAACAGGAAACCGTAACATTCGCAAAAAAAGAGAGTAAAAATGTTTAGTGAACTGAAACCACATTTAGTAGAACTTAGAAAACGTTTAGGTATATCTGTTGGAAGTTTAATAGTTATGTTCTTTGTTATGTTCTATTTTCATGAACCTCTGTTAAACTGGATGGTTGAGCCTTTAAATGTAGCACTTATAGAGGTAGGTAAAAAATCTGTTCATGCAGCAGATGGGATGATAACAACTTCTCAAGTTGGTGGGGCATTTTTTGTGGCTATAAAAGTTGCATTTTTTGCTGCTATTGTTGCTTCTATCCCTATTATTCTTTCTCAAATCTGGGCTTTTGTAGCACCTGGTTTATACGCGAATGAGAAAAAGATGATTATCCCTTTTATAGTGGGTGGAACAACTATGTTTGTCGTTGGTGTATTGTTTGCATACTATGTTGTAACCCCTTTTGGATTTGATTTTTTAATCACCTTTGGTAGTTTTAAATTTACTCCACTTATCAACATTGAAGATTATGTAGGTTTTTTTACTAAAATTATGTTTGGTTTTGGTCTTGCTTTTGAACTTCCTGTATTTGCATATTTTTTAGCTCTTTTAGGTCTTGTTGATGATAGACAGATGACAGCATTTTTTAAATATGCGATAGTTATTATCTTTATCGTTGCAGCACTTTTAACTCCACCAGATGTTTTAACACAACTGCTTATGGCTGGTCCATTAATCATTTTATATGGTTTCTCTATTCTGATAGTAAAAGCAGTAAATCCTGCTCCACCACTAGAGGAAGATGAAGAGATTGAAGATGAGATAGTAGTAGAGAAAAAAAGTGATAGATAAGGAACTTTTAACAAAAAGTTATGATTTTACTCTTCCGAGTGAACTCATAGCAACGCATCCAGCCTCTCCACGTGATAGTGCAAAACTTCTTGTATATGATAGAAAAACCGATACTATAACTCACTCCTATTTTTATGATTTTGAGAAGTTTATTCCTCAAGGTGTTGCATTAGTTTTTAATAATACGAAAGTGATAAAAGCTAGAATCTTTGGACATAAACCAAGTGGTGGGAAAATAGAACTTCTTATAAATCGTGCTTTAAATGCTCATGATGTTAATGTGTATATAAGAGGTAAAGTTAAAGTAAAAACATCTATAAATTTTGATGAAAAGTTAGTAGCTGATGAAAAGTTAGTAGCTATTGTGAAAGAGTTAAATGATGATGGAAGTAGAGTTGTAAATTTTTATAAAGAGAGTAAACTTTTACGATTTGAAGAGGTTTTACCTATTATAGATATTATCGGTCATGTTCCTTTACCTCCCTATATTCAAAGAGATGATGATGCTTCAGATATTCAAGAGTATCAGAGTGTTTTTGCAAAAGAGGAGGGAGCGGTCGCTGCTCCAACGGCATCACTTCATTTTACAGATGAACAACATCAACGAATATGTGAAAATTATAGATATGAGTATGTTACTTTACATGTTGGGAGTGGGACTTTTAAACCTGTTGAAGTTGAGACTATTACAGACCATCCTATGCACTCAGAGTATTATGATATTTCAGAAAGTGCAAAAAATCTTTTAGACTCAGATACTCCTATATTAACAGTAGGGACAACATCCACACGTACAGTAGAGTTTTATGTGAGACATAAAGAGATACAAAGTGGAGAAGCAAATCTTTTTTTACATCCAAATAATAAGCCTCAAAGAGTAAACCATCTTTTAACTAACTTTCATCTACCAAAATCTACACTATTGATGTTAGTTGCCTCTTTTGTGGGTGTAGATAAAGCACAAGAGTTATATGCTGAAGCTATTAAAGAGAATTATAGATTTTACTCTTATGGCGATGCTATGTTGATTTTGTAATGAAGGATAAAAAATAAAAAAAATATTAATTACAGGTGGTATGGGCTTTATAGGTTTAACACTTGCAGAAAAATTAGCTAGATTAAATTATAATATTATAATTTTTGATATAAGAGATAAAAATAAAGAAGAAAATTCATATATCGAGAATAGAAATATCAATTTTATTCAAGGTGATACAAATGATGTAGATAAGTTAAAAAATATTTTTAATGAAAATATTTTTGATGGTATTATACATTTAGCCGCTGTATCAAGAGTAGTAGTTGCTCAAAATAATCCTAAGGAATGCCTCCGAACAAATATAGAGGGAACAAAGTCTTTATTAGTAGCATTGGAAAATTCTGTTACTCAAAAAAATACTCCTTGGTTGATTTTTGGTAGTAGTAGAGAAGTTTATGGAGAGCCTAAAGAATTACCCGTAAAAGAATCATTTGAAAAAAAATTTGTAAATATTTATGGAGATTCAAAAATTCAAGGTGAAAATTTATTTTCATCGTTTGCTAAGAAAAATACTAATAGTTGCTATATTTTAAGATTTGCAAATGTTTATGGAAATCAATATGACCTTTTTGATAGAGTTATTCCTAAATTTATTAAAGCAATTAATCTAAATAAAGAATTAGTTATAGAAGGTGGAGGACAGGTTATTGATTTTACCCATATTGATGATACAGTTGATAGCATTATAAAAGCTATTAATTCTTTAGAAAAAAGTAAAAATATTATAGATGATTTTCATATTTTACCTGGTATTGGATGGAATTTATATCAATTAATAGAGTACATAGAAAAAATATTAGATAAAAAAGCAATTATTAAGACTAATGAAAAAAGAAATTATGATGTAGAAAAATTTATAGGTGACCCTTCCAAAATAAAAACTATTTTACAAAGTAGAGACTTTTTATCTTTAGAAGATGGATTAAAATTAGCAATACCAAAATATTTAGAGGCTATGAAATGAGAATATTAAAAGTGATACATGGTTTTCCACCTGATTATATGGCTGGGAGCGAAGTATATTCATACCACTTAGTAAAAGAACTAATAAAACAAGAGATAGAGACTTTTGTTTTTACAAGAGTTGAAAATGAGTTTGATGATAATTATAAAATATATAATGAAAAATTTGAAAACATTAATATTAGACGAGTAAATAAACCTAAAAAAGATTATTTATATGAAGATAAATTTTATGATGAAAATATTGATAAAATATTTGAAGAATATTTATTAGAAATAATGCCTAATATTGTACATATTGGTCATCTAAGTCATCTATCAACAAACATAATTGCTATTATTAAAAAATATAATATTCCAATAGTTTATACTATTCATGATTTTTGGCTTTACTGTATAAAAGGTCAAATGATAAATCAAAATGGAGAAATTTGTTCAAATCCATCAGTTGAAAATTGTTTAGCATGCTCAAATTATGTAGTTAATAAAAATAAGATTCAAAATAGCTTTTCTCATATGCAGAAGATGATTAATGAAATTAATATTTTTATATCTCCGTCTAAAACATTAAAACATTTTTTTATAGAACAAGGTATTGAAGCTGAAAAAATTAGATATTTAAAATATGGTTTTAATACAAATAAAATCACATATAATAAGAAAGAGTTTACAAAAAACTCTAAAATAAATTTTGGTTTTATGGGACGAGTTATACCAACAAAGGGCATTAAAGTTTTAGTAGATGTATTTAAAGAATTTCCTAATGAAGTATTATCTATATATGGAAATATAGGAGTTCAAAAAAGATTTTTAGAAACTAAAAATATTAAATTTAAGGGTGCTTATAATAACAATACAATTAATGATGTTTTAAATGATATTGATGTGTTAATTGTTCCATCAACATGGTATGAAAATGCTCCTTTAGTTATTCAAGAAGCATTTTTAGCAGGTATTCCCGTAATCACTTCTAATATAGGAGGTATGGCTGAATTAGTAGAAAATAATGTTAATGGATTTACTTTTAAAGTTGGAAATAGTGAAGAATTAAAAAATATTATTTTAAATATATCAAATAACCCTACAAGTTTGAATAAGTTGCAAAATTTTAGAGATAATGTAGTTGATATAGAAGATGATGTAAAAGCAATAATAAAAATATATAAAGAACTAATATGAATAATCCGTGGAGAATGACCATAGATACAAATCCTGACCAATGTAACCTTAATTGTATTATGTGTGATACTCATAGTATTTATAATAAAAACTTTAAACCTAAACGTAAAGCTATGGATGAAAATCTTTTAGAAAAAGTCCTTGATGAGGCTTTTAATTTAGGAGTAAAAGAGATAATTCCGACAACTATGGGAGAACCTCTGCTATATAAGTATTTTGATATTATTATAACTAAACTAGTAGAAAAAGATACAAAATTAAATCTGACTACAAATGGAACTTTTCCAAATATAGGTGTCGAAAAATGGGCTAAAAAATTATTACCTATTTTAAGTGATATTAAAATATCTATTAATAGTATTGATGCAAAAATAAATGAGTCAATAATGATAAATGATAATACATCAAAAAAAATTCAGGATATTAAAAAATTTGTTGAGTTACGAGATAAATTATATCCAAATGTTTCTATTACACTTCAAGTAACATTTTTAGATTCTAATTTCAATGAATTAGAAGACCTTATCCAGTTTGCAATAAAACATAAAATAGATAGAGTAAAAGGTCATCAATTATGGATAACTTATGATGAAATAGAAAAAGAATCTTTGCAGAACAACTCACCAAAGATAGATAAATGGAATAAATTCATTGATATAATAGATAAATATAGAGATGATATTAAATTAGTAAATTTTGAAAAACTAGAATCAAATGATACTAATGGATTTGTCCCAGAAAATTATAACTGTCCTTTTTTATCTCGAGAATTATGGGTAGATTATAACGGAGATTTTAATGTTTGTTGCGCACCATCTGATAAAAGAGTTTCATTAGGAAATTGGGGAAATATAAAAAATAAAACTATTGAAGAAGTATTTAATTCCAAAGAATATTTTAATTTAATTCAAAATTATAAAGAGCAAGAGATATGCAAAAAATGTTCTCTTAGGATACCATCATGATAATTCTTTCTATTGATGAAACACATCATATTGAAGATGGAAAACCTATGTACAAAACAAGATATAAGAGAGTTATGAGTTTTCATAATGGAATAGCACCTATTGAAGATAAAGAGGAAGCTTTTTTTATTAATAAAAATAATGAAAAACTTTATAATAGGTCTTTTATAAAAGCTTATGGATTCTATGAAGATAAATCAGCTGTAAAAGATAAAAATGGATGGTTTCATATTGATATAAATGGTAATGATATTTATAAAATAAGATATGCTTGGGTTGGTAATTTTGGAGAAGAGAGATGTGTAGTAAGAGATTTTAACAATAATTATTTTCATATAGATGTTTTTGGAAAAAGAGTTTATTCGCAAAGTTATACTTATACGGGTGATTTTAAATATGGGATTGCTGTTGTTATAAATAAAGATGGAAAAGCAACACATATAGATAGTAATGGTAATTTATTACATAAAAAATATTTTGATGAACTAAATATTTTTCATAAAGGTTATGCAATAGCTAAAGATAACAATGGGTATTTTCACATAAATAAAAATGGAGATGAACTTTATTCTCAACGCTATATGAAAATTGAAGATTTTTATAATGGTTGTGCTTTAGCTACAACGTTTAAAAATAACAAAATAGTCTTAAATGAGGCAGATTTTGCATCATTGCAAATCACAAAACCTATAATTGATAAAAATAAAATTTTAGATGAATCTTTTAGTTATTTTAAATATCAAATTCTTTTTGCTATTTTAAAATTAGATATATTAGAAAAAATTCAACAAAAGAGAGAAATAAAACTACCAACTCTTTCTAAAAAAATAATCTTTAGATGGTTATATGTAGAAGATATAATAGATGATAATAATCAACTAACAGAGTTAGGAACTATTATTGAAAATGAGCTAAAGCCTTTAATCCTATATTGGCAAGATTTACCATTTAAAAGTTCAGCATTGATGATTGAAACACTTCAAAATGCAGAAGAATCATTTTCTAAAATATACAATAAACCATATTTTGATTTTTTAGAAGACAATATTGTAGAATCAAGTTTATTTACAAAAATGAGTGAATATTATACTATTGATTATTCACTACTAATAAAGTTTTTAAATTTAACAGATGAAACTATTTGTGATATAGGTGGTGGTAATGGTAAGTTAATAAATTATATCCAAAAAAAATATCCAAAGACAGAAACTATTGTAGCAGATAAATTTATAGATACTATTGATGAAAAGCACATAAAAATTGATTTCTTTCAAAGCTTTAAACTAAAATCTAATGTATTTTTATTAAGTAGAGTTTTGCATGATTGGAGTGATGAAAAAGCCTCTATTATTTTACAAAATATTGCTAATAACATGGATAACACTACTATTTTATATCTTTTTGAAACAATAGTACCTATAAACATGAAATTAGATAAAGGCATAACATTGTCATTTCATCTTTTAAATTTTGTAGGTGGATATGAACGAACTTTAAAGGACTTTGAAATTCTTCTAAAAAAAGCAAATTTAAAAATATTAGAGGTATTTGAAGATGATAAACTTATATCTCTTATAAAGGTTATAAAAATATGATTTATTTAATCAGACATGCTGAAAAACTAGATAATTCTGTTCATTCTAAATTAACAGAAAAAGGATTAAAAGATTCATTTCTTTATGGAAAAAAGATAAAAGACAATAATGTAAAAATAGATTTAATCATCTCAAGTCCAATAGAAAGATGTTTACAAACTGCACAAGAAATTTCAAATGGATACGGAGGTATCCAAATAGAAGAGTCTACATTACTTGGTAATCCAGGTATTTTTGTAAATGATGGAGATAAAGCTATGGAGATATTTAACCAATATAGGCTTCTGGATATTATTAACATGCAACTTTCAGAACAACCTTTAGCTGGATTTAATGACATTAAAATAGCCACACAAAAATTAATTCAATTTATGGAAAAGAGAGATATTAATATTATGTATATATCACATGATGCTATTATTACTCCATTTATAAGTTATATTCTAAATAGTAAAAAAATAAAAAAAAATGATATTGTTAAATATTTATGTGGCTATATCAATAATACTAAAATATTAAGTAAATCTTGGATAGAACAAGATGATTTTATTTATAATTAAAAGAGAGAAAATATGATGAATTTAGATGAAAATCTTTTACAGTTAGCTGAACAATCTTTAGATTATGGTGTTATGGGTATATTGGCTCTTATGAGTGTCACTACTTTATGGCTTTTTATAGAGCGAATGATATTTTATAAAACAGTTCAAATAGATGAATATCAACATAGAGATAACCTAGAGTTAGATTTAACAGATAATATAGGTGTTATCAGTGCCATAGGAACAAATGCTCCCTATATAGGTTTACTTGGAACGGTATTAGGGATAATGATAACTTTTTATAGTTTAGGTGATGCAGGTTCCGTAGATGCTAAAAAGATTATGATGGGTCTTGCTCTTGCACTAAAAGCTACGGCTATGGGTTTAGTTGTTGCTATTCCTGCTATCGTTACCTATACAATTTTACTGAGAAGAGTAGAGCGTTTACTGACAAAGTTTGATGTTGCACAAGAGAGTAAAGAGAACAGTTCTGATGTCAAAATGTAAAAAACAGAGAAAACGATTTGATGAGATAAATGTTATCCCTTTTATCGATATTATGCTTGTTTTATTGGTGATGGTTTTAACAACGGCTACTTTTATAAAGCAAGGGGTGATACCAGTTGATCTACCAACAGCTAAAGCATCCGATAAAAAAGAGATAGAGAAAGAGGTTACACTGTATATAGATGCAAAAGGGCAACTCTTTTTTGATAAAATAAAAGTAGACCTGAAACAGCTCAAAGAGAAACTTATGGCTATCTCTAAAAAGCAAACAGTTGTTTTAAAAAGTGATAAAGAGTCAAAATTTCAAGATTTTGTGGCTGTTATGGATATTTTAAAGAAGCTGGGACACGAACAGCTTTATATTGTTACGAAAGAGTAGGTTTTTCATTTAACAAACCTCTCTTTTAGCGATAAATTTTAATTCACTACAACTAAAACCTGCCTCTTTTCTTGCCTCTATATTTAAGTTTTTTGGTCGTAAAAATCCTTGTGGATAATACTCCTCTATTATTGTAAAATATATATCTGTGGAGAGATTTTCCTCTTTACAAGCATAGTTAAACCAAATATCTCCATTTTTTACATGCTCTATCTCCTCATCTACTATAATTTCAAGACTCTTTATTATTTTTTGTATCATCTCATTAGATGAAAGTTTTTTTAACTTTGTTATTATCATAGGTGTTGCATCAAGACCGTTTGCTTCCAAATAACGGGGAACAACTGCCATACGTTCAACTAAAGTTTGTGTTCTTTGTGATGCTTCAAAAAGTGCATTATGAACAGGAACATCTCCATAACTTGCACCCAGTTCTTCTAATAATTTTTCTAACATTAAAAAATGTCGTATCTCATCATCTGCAACCTTTAACCAATCATCATAGTACTCTTTAGGAAGGTTTTGAAACCGATAACTAGCATCAAGTGCTAAATCTATCGCAGAATACTCAATATGTGCAATAGCATGTAAAAGATTTATCTGTCCATCAGCTGTTATTAAATTTTTTCGTTTTGGAACATTCTGAGGTGAAATTATCTGACATATTGTATTGTAAGATGCTTCTAAAAACTCTTTAGATTTGTACTCCTCTTCAAACCCTATACTCCCCGATTTATATCTCTGATAAAAATTATAAAAATTTTCTATCTTGCTTTTTGGGTTCTTCATCTCTATTATATTTTCTAGTATTTGAAAAAATTCCATCTTCTTTTTCATTGTTTCCCTTTGTTTTAAATATTTTATTATCTCTCACTTTTTTACTTTACTAAAAAACATCAATAAACCTAAAAGTAGTAAAGCAAATCCTATTCCTCTCCATAACCAAATAAAAGAGTATCTACTTTTTTTCTCTTTTTCTAAAATAGTTTCTCTATCTACTTTCCCTTTTTCTAAAAATATAAAATTTGTATAATCTGTTGTTTGAAATGGAACAATATTATTATCTTGTATCGCACCTAAAATAGTATATATAGTAGAGGGAACAACACTATAACTAATTTTTAAATCACCTAATGATGGATGTTTTTCATCTTTCCCAATATAGATAAACTCCTCTTTATTAGGATTTTGAAAAGTTTTAAAATTGTCAATTTTATTTATAATAGTTT
>CAYOKX010000070.1:0-9607 GCA_964404655.1 uncultured Sulfurimonas sp.
TTATTATTCCTAAAGTTGTTTTAATCAGTTGTTCAGACTTGGGTTTTATTCCCAGACCCTTGGGTCGAATAAATAATACAGTTTAAACTTTTTTCATACCCCTACTTTTGAACTTGCGAAAAAAAGTTTTAGCGTTCAGCTAAAAGGCTTGCCTCGGGGTCGTTGATTATAACATTTTTAATGCTTATTTTTAGAGTTTTGCAAGAAGTCTAATACTCTTAGTGAAAAGAGGAATATCATCTAAAGCTATACGAGTCTAATACTTTTCATCCCTCAAAGAACAAACACTAGGATTACAAGCTATTTTATGCTCCATATCTACAACTTTAAATTCAGATAACTTTTTAAAAGATGCAACAGTTGCAACTCTATAATTCTCTCCACTATTTATATATAAAATAAATCCATTTTCATATAATGCTAAACGTGTGGCTAAAGCGATGGAGTAAGTTGTCAATAAAGCATCCTCTTTCATACCATTTTTAATCTCTTTAAAATATTCTCGTGTCCAAAGAGTAGGATTTGAAGATGGGGAAAAAGCATCTTGATAGACTATGTCAAATCGATTGTGAAATCTTTTTATATATTCTCTTGCATCTCCTAAAAATAGTTCTATATAAAACTGTTCATCTTCATATAGATTATTTAAAGAGAGTGCTTTAATAATATCTTTAAACATATCAAACTCTTTTGGATAACTAAAATCTTTTAATGATTGAATGAGAGAACTATCTAACTCTGGAGAATATATATAAAGTTTTGAGTTTAAATTATGTGTTTTATGATAGTAAAGAGTAGCAAGAGTATTAAAACCTAAACCATAACATATATCTAAAATTACTATCTTTTTTTGATGTTGCTTTATCTTAAAAGTAGGATAAATATGTTTGACTAAGGACTCATTTAACGCACCATCTTTTGTAGAATGATAATGTTCATCATACTCTTTTGAATATGCAGTATAAGAACCATCGTCGCTAAGAGTCATTGTGTGGAGTGCATCGTTAAACATTAAATACCTTTGTTTGATTATTTAGTGAAAGATTATAACGAAGAGTTGTTGAAGTTTGCTCTTTGTATGGTTATATGATAAAATCTTTTATCTTAAGGATTTTGGGAGATTTTTATAAATTGATACAAAAATTTAGATATATATTTTTAGTAGCTATACTGTTTTTATTACCATTTATTAGTGATGCAAAACCATTAGAAAAAGTTTCTCTTCAACTACAATGGCCAGATCAATTTCAGTTTGCTGGTTATTATATGGCAAAAGAGAAAGGTTTTTATAATGATGTTTCCCTTGATGTTGAGATAAAAAAGTTCTATTTTGAATTTAACATAGTAAAAGCGATAAAAGAGAAGAAAACAACTTATGCAATAGGTCGCTCTTCTCTAATTATAAATAAATCTCGTGGAGCAAAAATAAAACTTCTTGCTTCTATTTTTCAATCATCACCAACAATTCTCCTTGCAACAAAAGATTCAAATATTACAAGAATAAGTGACTTTATAGGTAAAAGGATTATGACACTTTCTGACCCTTATACAACACTTTCAACACATGCTATGATAAATCAGCATGGATTATCGATAGATGATATGGTACTACAAAAACACTCTCTAAATATAGATGACCTTATAAATAATAAAACAGATTTAATCCTTTCATATATATCTGATGAACCCTTTTTATTGCAAGAGAAAGGGATAAAATATACTATTTTTAATCCAAAAGATTATGGATTTGATTTTTATAGCGATATACTTTTTACAAGTGATGATGAAATTATTAACCATAAACAAAGAGCTATCAACTTTACAAAAGCATCTTTAAAAGGGTGGGAATATGCTTTTTCTCATATAGATGAGACAGTAGAATTGATATTGGAAAAGTACAATACAAAACAAAAATCTAAAGCATCACTACTTTACGAAGCAAAAAAATTAAAAGAGTTAGCATACTATAAAACAGATAAATTAGGATATATAGATAGTAACAAGATGGCAAAAATAGATGCTGTTTATAATGTTATGGGTTATGTAAAAGATAAAGTAAATTTAGATGAATTAATTTTTGACATCTTTGAAACAGATAAAACTTTTTTAACAGATAGGGAGCAAAAATATTTAGATAATAAAAAAGTTCTAAATATCTGTATAGACCCAAAATGGATGCCATTTGAATCATTTAAAGATAAAAAGCATATAGGTTTAAGTGCTGATTATCTAAATATATTTCGTAAAAAATTGGACATACCTCTTAATGTTGTTTATACAAGAAGTTGGAAAGAGACATTAGCATTTGCAAAAAGTCGAAAATGTGACATAATCTCTTTAGCTACAAAAACTCCACAAAGAGAGAAATATCTTAATTTCACAAAACCACTTATTACAACACCTATCGTTTTTGCTACTAAACTTGATACTAGTTTTATAATAGATTTCACATCTATAAAAGATAAAAAAGTAGCGATACCTTCAGGTTATAGCATCATAAATTATCTTAAAACTACATATCCAAACTTAGAAATTATGGAGGTAAAGAATCTAACAGAGGCATTAGAGAGGGTAAAAGATGGGAAAGTTTATGGTGCAGTAGGCTCATTGGCAACTATAACATATCTTATGCACAAAAAATATGCTGGAGAGATTAAAATCTCTGGAAAGTTTGAAAAAAGTTTAGCTGTACCTATGGCTATTAGAAATGATAATGATATTTTAATTGGAATTTTTCAGAAGCTTATAGCACAGATAAGTGATGAAGAACATTATAAAATTTTTAATAAATGGATAACTTTAGTTGTTGAAAAAGAGCAAGATTATAGCACTATCTTTCAGATGATAGGGGTATTTGTGTTAATACTTTTTTTAATCCTTATCTTTATGTTGCGCCAAAATCTTAAAAAAGATGGATTACTTTTGGAACAGGCCAAAATATCACAGAAGAAATTAAATAAATCTCTCAAACTTTTTGGAGAGAATGTTATATCTCTCAATATCGACCCAGATGGTATGATTATCTATGCGAGTAAAGCTCTTAGTGATATATCGGGTTATACTCAAGAGGAGTTTATGGGAAAACACTATACTATTTTAAGAGATTCTGATATGCCACAAGAAAGAACTCAAGAGATATGGAAAATTATTCAATCGGGAGAACCTTGGTATGGAGAGATAAAAAATCGTAAGAAAAATGGGGAATATTTTTGGGCAAGAACATCTATTATTCCGGAGTTTGATGAAGAGAATAATATCGTTTCTTATATATCCATTCAGCAAGATATTACACCTCAAAAAGTGAAAGAGGAGTTTATGGCAAATATGAGTCATGAACTTCGTACACCGCTTAATGCTATTATAGGCTTTAGTGGTATTTTACAGAAAAAAGAGAGTAGTTTTAATCATCAAAAATTAGCACAGCAGATAAATAGCAGTTCTAATGGATTACTGATGTTAATAAACGATATATTAGATCTTTCAAAAATTCAAAATACAACATTTAAGATAGAAAAGTATAAGTTCAATGCCTATGAAGAGATAGAGATGCACTCCCATCAATTTAATGGTTTAACAGTAAAGAAAGAGCTAAATTTTGATAATCAAATTGATGAAACACTCAAAGGGGAGTTTTTAGGGGATTGGTTAAGAATATCTCAAATAATTTTAAATCTTATCTCAAATGCTATAAAATTTACAGCTAAAAATGGAAAAATAAAATATACAACACTCTATAAAGAGGGTTCTCTTATAATTACTATCTATGATAATGGGATAGGGATGGATGAAAAAACTCAAGATAGAATATTTAAACCCTTTGAACAAGCCGATGGTTCAACTACTAGAAAATATGGTGGAACAGGTTTAGGTTTAAGTATTACTCAAAAACTTGTGGAGATGATGAATGGAAAGATAGAGTTAACATCTCAACTAAATGTTGGAACAACCTTTACAGTGACTCTTCCATTAGAAAAAATTCAAACAGTAGAAACTCAAGTAAAAGAGCAAGAGGAAAACTCTCAAGAGAAAGAGAACTCCTTAGAGGGGCATATCTTAATAGTAGAAGATAACAAAACAAATCAGATGCTTATAACGATGCTAGTAGATGAGTTTGGATTAACATCAGATATAGCAAATGATGGACTAGAAGCAGTTAAAATTTATAACCCTCAAAAACATAACCTTATTTTAATGGATGAAAATATGCCAAATATGAATGGTATAGAAGCGATGAAAATCTTAAAAGAGAGATATAAAGAGGAGTGTGGAGCTATCATAGCACTAACAGCTAATGCGATGAGTGGAGATAGGGAGAGGTTTTTAGAGCAAGGAATGGATGGATATATATCTAAACCTATTGATGAGGATAAACTTTATGTTGAGATTCAATATTTTTTAGGTTTTAAAGGGTGTGTAAGTTGTTAAAATTCCATCAAATTATATTAAGAAAATTTATAGTGATATTTTCTATATTATTTTTAATTGTTGGAGCTATTGTTTATTATTGGACAAAAGAGTTTTATATCTCTCAAACACGAGATGCACTTTTAAACAATATAGCGATTATCTCATTTGATTTAAACGAAGAGTTTAACCTAGATACTCTTGCTACAAAGATAAAAGATGAACTAAATCTTCGAGTAACTATCATTTCACAAGAGGGTAGAGTAATAGCAGAATCACATAAAGATAAAACAAAAATGGATAATCATAAATATAGAGATGAGATAATCCAAGCAAGAGATGAAAAATTTGGATATAAAATCAGACATTCCGATACAATAGATACAGATTTGCTCTATATTGCAAAACGATACTCTTTATATAATGGTTATATCTATATACGTTTATCAACAGAGTTAAAAAATATCAATGAACAGATACTCTCTTTAGGATTTAAAATTTTTGGAGTATTGGCACTTTTTTTTCTTGTTATCTTTTTTGTGACATACAATATAAGTAAAGAGTTAGAGAAAGAGATAGTAAAAATTGTCACTTTTTTAACATCACTTACGAAAAAAAATAAAAGTACATATATCAGCTCAAATTACTCTTTAGAATTTTTTCATGTAACAAAGCTTCTAACAAAAGTAGCTCAAATTATAGTAAAAAAAGAGAAGCAAAAATCAAAATATACAGCAAAACTTCAAGCATCAAATCAACAAAAAGATGATATTATCTCTGCAATTTCTCACGAATTTAAAAACCCAATAGCTGTTATAAATGGCTACTCTCAAACACTATTAGATGATGAAGCTATAAATAAAAATATTCGTAAAAAATTTCTTACTAAAATATATAAAAATGGTATAAAATTAAGTGACCTTATAGATACTCTTCGCCTCTCTATAAAACTTGATAGTGGGCAACAATCTCTAAATTTTTTCACTATAAACTTATATGATTTAGTTATTGATAGTGTTGAAAATATAGAGGTAAGCTATCCAAAAAGAGAGATAAAAATAGAGGGAAAGAGAGATATATCTATAAAAGTAGATAGTTCTCTTTTTAGTGTAGTTATATCAAACTTATTGGAAAATGCGTGTAAATATTCTGAAGATAATGTAATAATAAAATTTGATGAAAAGAGTATAGAAGTTATAGATAGTGGGATAGGAATAAATAAAGATAACCTAGAAAATATCACCAATAAATTTTATAGAGTGCATGAAAATAGCTGGAATAACTCTTTAGGTCTTGGTCTTTTTATTGTAAACAATATTGTTAAACTTCATAGTTTTAAATTAAAGATAGAGAGTGTTGAAAATGAGGGTTCTATTTTTAGAATACTATTTTAGATGAGAGAGAAAATCTAATGATTAAATTTATAGAAAGCATAGGTGATAGAACTATAAACTCTTTAAACTCTATATATGAAGCATTAAAATTTACTTCCTTATGTCTTATTCATATGGTAAATCCTAAAAGTTACAATCCTGCTATGAGAATGGTCTTAGTGAAGCAGATATACTTTACAGCTGTTACTATTTTACCTCTTTTTATCTTTATGGCATCGATTTTTGGTTCTGTTATCATTGGTATGGTTATCGTTGTAGCGACACAATACTCTTTACAAGATAATATCGGTTCTATTATTGTTACTTTTGTTATAAATGAATTTTCGCCATTTTTTACAGCTTTACTTATCTCTTTACGTTCAGGAACAGCAGTAAATACAGAGATAGCTATAATGAATGTCAATCAAGAGCTAAATACATTAAAAGAATATGATATAGATTTAATAGATTATCTTTTTCTACCTCGGATTATTAGTGGTGTAATTAGTGTTACATTTTTATCTATACTCTTTGCCCTTATAATGTTAAGTAGTGGTTATCTTTTTACACTTTTTTATATGGGAATGGATTTGCATATATATACAGCTTTACTTTTAAATGCTGTTGAGGTGAAAGATTTAATAGTTTTGTTATTTAAAAGTATCGCCTTTGGTTTTGTGATTATGCTTATCCCAATATATAGTGGATTTAAAACAGCAAATAGTTACTCAGCTATACCAATATCTGTGCTGAACGGAATGGTGAAACTTTTTATAGCTATATTTTTTATAGAGGTGTTAGCATTATTACTCCAATCACTTTAAAGTTTTTTTCATCAGATAGAGAGTTAGAGCAATATATCTCTAATTTTAAAGATTATTCTCTTATATCTATAAAAACTCCTTTAATTTTAAATCTTAATATGGTGGAAAATATAGCACTACTAAAAGAGGTACAAGAGTTTATGCCTACAAAAGAGGCACAAGAGGAAGGTTTAGCACTATTGTCTAAATTAAAGTTATCTCATATAGGAATGCAACGAGTAGCACAATGTAAATCCGTAGAACTTTTTTATGTTATGTTTATTCGTGCTATGATGAGTAAAAAAAGTCATATTATTATAGATATGCCTTATACAATCATTCACAATCTTCAAGAAATAGAGAAAGTTATTTCAAATATAGAGATATTAAATGATAGCAAGAAAAATATATTCATTTTAGATACTTTAAATCATAAAATTCGGTATAAAAGTTATAATAACCTAGAGATAACCTCAAACAACTCCTCTTCATCAATAGGTTTAGATACATAACCATCCATACCAAGTTTTAGAAATCTCTCTTCATCACCTTTCATATTGTTAGCTGTAAGGGCTACAATAGGAGTGCATCGCTCTTTATATCTATTTTTAAGAATTTTCATCGCTTCTATACCATTCATATTTGGCATATTTTCATCCATCAATACCAATTTATGAATATCAGGATTATACATAGTCACCGCTTCTACACCATCATTTGCGATGTTACAAGTTGAGCCAAACTCCTCTAAAAGCATCTTAATTAAGAGCTGATTTGTTTTGTTATCTTCTACTACTAAAAGATGTGTATTTAAAATTTTTTCACACTCTTCTTCACATACCTCTATATTTTGTATCTCCTCTAACTTCTGTTTTTTCTCTAGTGGAAGAGTGATAGTAAAAGTTGTACCTACTCCTTTATGAGAGATTAGCTCTATTTTACCATTCATAAGTTCTACTAAACTTTGTGTGATACTTAGACCTAACCCTGTTCCACCATATTTTCTAGTAGTACTTCCATCAGCTTGTTCAAAAGGTTTAAATATTTTATCTTGAACCTCTTTACTCATTCCTATTCCATTATCACTAATATTTAATATAAGGCTATTCTCTTTGTAGTCTGTATCGAAGATAATTGTTCCATTTTCAGGAGTAAATTTTATAGAGTTAGAGATAATGTTTAAAATGATTTGAGATATGCGTATCCAGTCTCCAAAAAAATCACCTTTGAGTTTTTGACTGATATGATTGTTAAATAGTAAATTCTTTTTAGCTGTTAAACCCTCAAATCTTTTTGTATACTCTATCATTTCACTATAAGCATTGAACTCATAAGGTTCTATTGTAAACTTAGAATCTTTGATTTTTGAGAGGTCTAAAATATCATTAATAAGTGCTAAAAGAGATTTTGAACTAGAGTTTATATGTTGAATAAACTCAAGATTTTTTTCATCTTGAAGTTTTCGCCCTAAAAGAGAACTAAAACCGATAATAGCATTAAGAGGGGTACGAAGTTCATGGCTCATATTTGCCATAAACTCCTCTTTTGCTTTTTCCGAAGTTATATCATGACGAATTGAGGAGAATCCTATAATATTTCCATCTATATCAAAATCTGGAAGTATTGAGATAGTTACCCAATAGTAACTGCCATCTTTTTTTCGACTCTTTATCTCTCCATTCCATATAGTACCTGAATTTATAGTGTTGAGAAGTTTATTCATCTTTGTTTTAGATGTATCTGGTGCTATTAAAACCTCATTTGGCTGACCGAGTAACTCCTCTTTAGTAAAACCACTCATATCACATAATGCTTGAGATACATAGGTAAGATTTCCTTCAAGATTACTACTCGATGCTAAAACATTATCACTAAAAAGGGTGAGTGAACGAGCTACTTTATCTTTAGCAATTTTAGCCTCTTTTTGTATACTTTCCTCTTTCTCTTTTTCTAGTGTTAAATCAGAAATATTTGCGACAACTATTTTGTTTTCTTTGTCACTATTTGTACCAAAAGAGATTCTTATAGGGATAATCTCTCCATCTTTCTTAAGCGCTTCTAATTCTAGTGTTGTACCTAAAATACCTTTTGATTTTCCAGTTTTAAAATAGAGATTACTTGCAACAGTATGAAGATTTTTATATTTTATAGGAATGATATGCAGTAGATTTTGAGTGCCTATCATCTCCTCTTTTGTAAAACCAAAAATCTCTTGAGCTTTTTTATTATATGTTAAAATTGTTTTATTTTTATCTATAGCTATAATAGCATTATTATTTGATTCAGTAACTAAATTTAAATACTCTTTATCTTTTTTTTCTTGCTCTACCTTCTCCTCTATACGTCGTATCTGAGGTGTATAGATAAATTTAGAATCTATAAGTAAAATAGTAGCTATAACTGAAAAAAGAATAAAAAGAGTTATATACATACTTGTATTAAGTGTATCAGTTGTATGTTCTATATCTTCTATATCTATTGCAACAGAAATCATTCCACGTAAATCACCTATTTGATAATTAAAAGCTTTATTACCATAGAGTCGTAAGAGGTTATTGTAACTATCTTTTTTAATATCTATATATGGTTTTCCATGGCATTGTAAACACTCTTTTTTTATAAAGAGAGGATAGGTATAACGAAGATGTTCCTTTCCCTTATAGAGAGATATCTCATAATAATCATCTTGAATAGTTTTATCTCGATACTGCTCTAATATCTTTTTCTCAAAACTATCAGGTTTGTTATTTTTATTTCTATATGCAAGAGAGGTCTGTTTTATATAAAAATTATGCTCTTCTAAAAGAGTATGACTCACTTTTCCACCCACATAAGCTGGCGATATAAGAAATGGATTTTCTAGTTTTTCATCTACACATACATTACTAGCGATAGTAGAGAGATAGTGTCGAGTAGCTAAAAGTTGTTGAGTAATGATTTTTGCTTGTTCAACACTACCAGAGATAGCAAAAGTTTTTACTATATCTTTAAAAAAAAAGCCAGAGATAAAGAGAGAGATAAAAATAG
>CAYOKX010000071.1:0-9553 GCA_964404655.1 uncultured Sulfurimonas sp.
AGTTCCCTAGGGATGAACCACACTAACTACACGAAAACCAATATTGTAGTACGTGCCAGTAGGATTGTTCCAGCCGCGGACAGCAGAACGAAGATCATCAGAATTGCTGAACCAAGAACCGCCACGGAGGACTTTATATTTTTGAGAACCACTATTATTATCACTACTATCTCTAGGTGTATTCTTATAACTGTCTACATACCAATCTTCACACCACTCCCATACATTTCCATGCATATCATACACTCCCCAAGAGTTTGGTTTTTTTTGACCTACTTTATGAGTTCCATAATCTTTATGACTTGAACCTTTATCAAAAGAATTTTTATCATACCAAGCATAAGAACCTAAAGAACCACTATAATTCCCAAAACTATACTTAGTAGTTGTCCCCGCTCTTGCTACATACTCCCACTCTGCTTCTGTTGGTAATCTATATGTAGTTCCCTCTTTTTTACTTAGCCACTTTGTATACGCTTTTGCATCGTACCAAGAAACATATATAACTGGTCTATCCCCTCTTCCCCAACCTCTATCTTTTGGTTTTTTTCTGCCTGTTGCATCACAAAATTTATCATACTCTCTAAATGTAACCTCATACTTTCCTATATAAAAATCATAATCTATATTAACTCTATGAATAGGTTTCTCATCTGAACCACCACTACTTGAACCCATCATAAAACTACCTCTTTTTATTAACACAAAACCATCTTTTGATTTTGTTGTCGTGCTGTAAACTCTTTCATTTGAGTTTAAAAGTGTGTAGATGTAGTTCATCTCTTTTTTTGTTAAACTTTTGTCTATAACTATCTCATATCCAAATAATTGGAGGGTTAGGAGTGCTGTTAGGAGTGCTTTTTTTATCATTTTTTTTTGTTTCCTTTTTTATTTATAAAACTATGTTAAAATTGTCAAATTTTATTGGGAGAAAATAATGAAAGATTTAACTAGAGTTTAACAAAAAACTTAGTTTTTTAGAGCTTTATATTTTCTGCATTAATAGCTTGTGACTATATTGTGTGTGGAATTATGTGAATTGAAGAATGATAAATTTTTATTTATTTCATATTCTTGAATATTTTCTTTTAAAAGCACTTGTAAAAAATCTTCTAAATACTCAATTTCTTTAAATGCCCTATCTATTGTGAGCTCTTCATACTTATTTTTAGTATTTATTATTGAAGCGATATAATATGCTATTAGAAAATTTCCAAGTAAAATAAGAACTGTATCTGCTTTAAAACTCACATTCAAATCTATTCCTAATCCAAAAAATATAGCCATTAAAAAAGCAGGTATTAGAGCAACTAAAAAACTAACTAGCTTGTTTATTTGCATCTAATATATCATTATGAATATCATCAATTAAAGGAGGCTCATCAGTACATATAAAATGAACTTTATTTAAAACCTCATTTTCAGAATATATTCTTGCTAAACCACCAAAAGCTTCTTCTCTAAATGAAGATGGACAACCATATAAATCATCTAAATCTATAATAATTTTATCATATTTATGAAAATTTGGTTCTAAGTATTCTTTCCTAAACTTATCTCCTGTGTAAAGACCATCACTAGGATAATATCGACCTTTGGGAGTTTGTGAAAATTTAGACACCTTGATTGTTAATTCAGACATTTTCTTCCTTTTTTAACATCCAAACAAAGAGAGTACCTCTAAAGTTTGTATTAGCTTTTATACTTCTTTTTTCCTGAGGAAGATAGTATATCTTATTTGTTAAAATAATTGGCAACTCTATAATTTTTTCTTTTAAAAAGTTATTGATTTGAGGCAAACCTTTATTTCTATTAGGTTTATTTGTAGCAGAACGATATTCACCTTCCAAAACTGCTTTCATAATACTTGCTTGTGCCAAGTTAATATTTATATTTTGATTTTCATTTATTTTATCCAATGAAATAAGATATAAAAGTACTTCTATTGTCATTTCATCTGTATTTTTCATATCTATTAGCAAATTATCAACTTGTTTAGAATGAAATGAAAATTTATCAAAAAAATCTAAAGAATCATTGAGATTATAAATAAAACTAAAGACATTAGGTGTATGTAATGTTTTTTCTATTAATGGTTGAGCAACAAAATTATTGACACTATTATTGGAAGAACTAAAAGACAAATGTTCTCTTCCTTTTCTTCGTACTTATTCAACTCTCTCTTACATTTATAATTTTGTTATTATAATCCATTAACCTCTTCACAATAAACTAACTCCCAACCATGAAACACCAACACAACCTTTTTAAGCTCTATCCCTTTATCACTGTGTTGAGTTACTAAACTATCATTCTCATATCTCTCTAACTGTTCTTTTGCTTCTTCCACTAAAGATTTCACTCTTTTTTTACTTGCTTTATCTGTTCTTTTTATATACTTAAACTCTAATAATCCAAAATATTTTATATACTCATTGTTAAATGGTTTTATTAAAATATCTGCAAACCCTTTATTTAACTCTGCTTCTGATTTTATGATGTAATAGGGAACTAAAGAGAGATACGATATATACATAGATTTTATATGTTGCTCTTTATAGATATAATCTCTTATACTTGAGTTATCTTTTATCTGCTTTGCTAAAAACCTAAATATCTCTATATTTCCCTCTAATGCAAATTTTTTGAACTGCTCCTCAAGATGTGCAACTCTTAAAGTAAATAGATTTTCAACTTTCAGTGTATCTCTTAAAAAATCTATATCTATTCTTTTTACTGTTTCATTTGGAATAGTAAGATTCAAGTCAAACTCTTTACTCTTAATAGTTACTAAACCTAAGTAAAACATCAATGATTTAAAATTATTTTCATCTTCAAGGTTTAATGCTGAAAAATCTTGTACTAAATTTGTAACACTTACACTCTCCCCAGCAATAAGAGTTCTGAGGGTATCAAAGTTTCCATTTAATTTTTTATTTGTATATATAATATTTCTAAGTTTTGAGTAATCACTTCTAACATTTATATCTATCATCTCTTCAGGAATTAAGTTTGTCTTTTGATATTTATTTATAAAATATAATATCATATCTGTATTGTAGATACTCTCCGGTATAGCTGATGAAAATATATAGTTGTTGTACCACTCTTTTAATACATTTATATCTGTATCTATATTATAATATTTGAGTAGGCTATCTACTTCACTTTGATTCAATCCAACCATATCATTAAAAGTTTCATCTAAAGATATATTACTCCCTATATTAAATCCACTTGTCACATCATACATTGTCATCGGTGTTACACCTGTAATGAACATTCTTTTCAATGGTGAATCATTTCCACTTGTTGCTGTTTTTAAAGTGGTAAAGAACTGTTTAAATAGAGCTGTTTTATGAGATACTATATCTAAATAGCTCTCTCTGTTCTGTAAGAGTAGTTTATTTGCGAAGTTATCATACTCATCTATTAATATATATAAATCTAAATTATACTCTTTTAAATACTCAAATATTTTATTAAATAATATGATTGGATTATTAAGAATTTCCAATTTTAAACTATATTTTTTAATAAATGAAGAGAGTATAGAGAGAAGATACTCTCTAAAACTATTTTCAACATCACTAATATCTATCCCACTAAAATCAAATCGCATTATTAGATAACTATTTACCTTAGGAGTAAGATTTTTCCCTATATAAGTATCTCCAAATAGTACCTCAAAATCTTTTGCATAATATTTATCATAGTATGCTTCTAACACTGCTAAAAAAAGTGATTTTCCAAATCTTCTTGGACGTAAAAAAAGTATAAATCTTTCATTTAAATCTTCTATTTTTTCTATAAACTCTGTTTTATCCACAAAATAATAGTTATTCTCTTTTATATCTTTATAATCTGCTATTCCGTAAGGTATCTTCTTTAAACTCATTTTGTTATCCTACCCAAACATCAAAGCTAAACTAACTCTATCATGAATATCTAACTTCGCATAAATATTTGAAAGATGCTGTTTTACAGTTCGCTCTTTTATATTTAAACGTTGTGCTATCTCTGAGTTTTTTAAGCTTTTCACAACTAAAAGCACCACCTCTTTCTCTTTGTTTGATAACTTTTCTAACTCTCCATCGCTCTTTTTGTCTTTACATCTGCTCTCTATGGCATAGTTTAAAAGTTGCGTTGTAAACTCTGGATAAAACCAACTATTATCACTTTTTAACATACTTATCAACTGTTTATAGTGCATAATCGCCATATATGTATTTGCATAGGCCTTCAAGTTAAAACCTAAAAATTGATACCCCTCTTTAAAGGATGGATTGTCACTTAAAAGAGCTATTTTACAATGTTTAAAATTCTCAAAGAGTGTTTCAATACTCTCTTTAAAAGATTGAAAATGGATAAAGAGAAGACTACCCTCCTCTACACTATCAGCTATATCTATATAGATATTATCTGGACTAATCTTGTTAAGATGCTCTTTTGTTACTTTGTCATTGACTAAAAAATATCTTCTCATTATTTCTCCCTTAATGCACTATTTTTAGCTTTTAAAATCGGTTTTAAAAGATAATCTAAAACTGTTTTCTTCCCAGTTATAATATCAACCTCAGCAGTCATACCGATAATAATATTAAGCTTTTTATCTTTCGTTCCCAAATAATTTCTATCTGTTTTAATATCAACCATATAGAAACTATTGCCCTCTTTATCGACAATAGTATCTGCACTAATATTGATAACTTTACCCTTTAAACCACCGTGAATAGCAAAATCATAAGCCGTAAATTTTACCATACTCTCTTGGTCAGCATATAAAAAGGCTATATCAGCTGGTTTTATTTTCGCTTCTATAATCAAGTTGTTAGAGAGTGGAACAATCTCACATATATCCATACCAGGGCGAATAACCCCTCCAACTGTATTTATAAATATCTGTTTGACTATCCCGTCAACGGGAGATGTTATCATAGTTCTTACTACTTTGTCGCCGATAGCACCACTTTTTTGTACTATACGTTCTATCTCTGCACTTATCTTATTGTACTCTTCACTTGCACTATTTTTAAACTTGAGTCGCTCCTCATTTATCTTCTGTTTTGCCTCTTTTATCTCTGACTTTATTCTTGGTCTGGAGAGTTGGTTCTCTTTTACATCTGAAGAGATATTGTTTGCTTCACGAATCAGTTTTATATACTCTATCTTAGAGATAATTCCCTTCTCATAGAGAGGTTTATTTATAGCTATCTCCTCTAAGATAAGATTATAGTTTTGCACCTGATTTTTTATCTTATCTCTTAGGTTATTGAGTTCATATTTTTTCTGTTTTACCTTCTCTTTTAACATATCTATCGTCTCTTTGAGCTGTTTCATATTTGAGTTGTAAAGATTTTTCTCATTTTGAATAACTTTAGAGTTAAGTTTACGTTTTATCTTTTTATCTATCTTAAAAGGTGTTCCCTCCATCTGTGCTAAAAGTCTAATAGCTTTTGCACGAAGTTCATCAAGTCTAAGTATCTGTTCATTAAAAGAGCTTGTAAACATCTTGTCATCTATCTTAAGTAAAACATCCCCCTTTTTTACGTGTTGCCCCTCTTTTATCAAAATCTTAGAGACTATACCACCCTCAAGATTTTGGATAACTTGTACCTGTTGTGTTGGAATAACAGTTCCATTTCCCTTTGTCATCTCATCAAGTTCAGCAAAACTAGCCCAAAATATCAACCAAATAATAGAAAAAAATGAGACCCAAAGAACGATACTTGACTTAATAGGTGCTTTAGTCATAACAGCAGAACTCAAACTTTGCATAAACTCTAAATCTTTTTGAGAATGTTTACACTCTTGATATTTTTTGCGAAAGAAAAACATTATCTAGCTCCTCCTTGTAACTGTTTGAGAACAGCATCTCGTTTACCATCAAGTGCTATCTCTCCATTGTCTACGACTATTACTCTATCTACAAGATTAAGTAAACTATTTTTATGTGTAACCACTAAAAGAGTTTTATCGGCTACATACTCTTTTAGATTTTTTATAAGTTTCATCTCTGTTTGACTATCTAAAGAGTTTGTAGGTTCATCCATTATAACGATAGGAGAATCTAAAAGTATAGCTCTAGCGATAGCTATCGTTTGGCGTTGTCCTCCTGAGAGTCCTGCTCCTCTCTCCTGTATAGGCATATCATACCCTAAAGGGTGTTTAGCAATAAACTCATAGACTAAACTCATCTTAGCAGCTTTATGTACTTTACTATCTTCAACATAGGGTGCTTTATAGATAATATTTTCTTTGACTGTTCCTCTAAAAAGAGAGATGTCTTGTGAAACATAAGCCAAATTTGAACGAAGATTTGCTGGGTTAAGTTGGTTTATATCTATACCATCTATCTTTACTGAACCCTCTGTTGCTGAGTAGAGTCCAGCTGCAAGTTTTTCTATGGTTGTTTTTCCAGAACCAACTTTACCTATAAAAGCGACCTTCTCTCCAGCTCGTATCTTAAACGATACATTTTTTAAGATATATTGTTCATCATCGGCATATTTGAAAGATACATTTTCAAACTCTATATCTCCTTGAAGATTATCATTATGCAAAAACTTTTTCCCATCTTTACGCTCTACTTCCATATTCATAATATTATCTATCGCATTATAAGCTGTTTTTGTTTGCTGATAACTCGCCACCAAAGACGCTATCTGTCCCATAGGAGATATAGCACGTGAAGATAAAATAATAGAAGCTATAAGCCCCCCTAAACTAAGTTCTAAAGCCTCTATCTGATAGACTCCAAAGATAACAATAGCGATAGTATTTATCTGAATTAAAAATTGAGTAACAGTTTTTATAGAGTCTGATAAAAGTTTAGTTTTTATAGATTTACTTGCTATATCTCCCGTTGCTTCCTCTAGTTCCCATTGAGAATGACCACTTGCACCTAGATATTTTATAGTCTCTATATTTGACAAGCTCTCTATTAAAATTGCATTTTTATTTGCTGAAGCTTCATACGTACTCTCTATACTTCTTTTGAGAGGTCCTTTTATTAAAAAAGAGTATAAAACAATAAGAAAGATAATTACAACAGGGATAAAAACAACATTTCCAGCGATAAAGAAGATAACTAATAAAAAGATGATAGAAAATGGTAAATCTATCAATATAGCGATAGTAGAGGAGTTAAGGAAGTTTTTTATTGTATCAAAATCTTTTAGGTTACTTGCGAAAGAGCCTACCGATTTTGGGAAAACTGACATCTTAAGGTTTAAAACCTGTTCATAAATAATAGAAGATATAATAATTTCACTTTTTTTACTACTAACTTCTAAAAAGTAGGTTCGTAAAAACTTTAACCCTATATCAAAAAGATATATAACAGTTACACCAATAGCTAAGACCCATAAAGTATCGAATGCACCATTAGGAACTACTCTATCATAAACATTCATAGTAAAAAGTGGTGTAGCTAAGATAAAGATATTTATCATAAATGAAGCGATTATTACATTTATATATATCCCTTTTGAGCGTTTTATCGTTCCCCAAAACCAGTGAGATTGTTCTGTTTTTGTAAGTTTTAAAGCTCTTGATTCGTAGTGATATAAAGGTTTTAAAAAGTAACTGTATCCTAAGTATTCCTCATTTAGCTCCTCTAAACTAACCCAGTTTTCACTTTCACCAACCTCAACAGATATAATTTTAGCTCTATTTTTTTCTTTATCTATTTTTTCTAAAATACAAGCATTTCTATTTTTTAAAATCAGTATAGCAGGTAAAACAAGAGGAGATATATCAGAAAGTTCTCTCTGCATAAGTTGTGCTTTAAACCCTCCACGATGTGCTGCACGAGTAAAGTTCGATTTTCCCCCTTTGAGAGAAAACATCTCAGGCCAAGGTTTATCTTTTTCAATAGGCAATCCAGCCGTCAAAGCTTCAGCACTAAATGGATGATGGTTTATCTTAGTTAAAATCACTAAACAGCTTAATAAAGGTTCTAAATGTTGGTTATATTTGTGCATTTTATCTCTTGTATTATATATTCAGATTGTTTAGTGATTATACTATAATTTTTAGAGAGTATCTTAATTTTTTACTACACTAAATATAAAAATTTAAGTAAGCCTATAATAAAAATACAAAATGCTTATAAAAAGTTTAAATACACCAAATGTAAAAGTTCAAGTCTTGTGATGCTTCTAGTTTCTCAATGTACTTCTAGTTTAAATACACCAAATGTAAAAGTTCAAGTTTTTCGACCGCGAGGGCTTTTAGCTTCTTTCTTGTGTTTAAATACACCAAATGTAAAAGTTCAAGTAGATAAAGTGGAAGAGGATTTAAATTCTATGGGGGTTTAAATACACCAAATGTAAAAGTTCAAGTCCTTAGCCTTATCTTTTGCTGTATCTGTATTTCCGTTTAAATACACCAAATGTAAAAGTTCAAGCTTAGTCGCCTTGGTCGTTCTCTGTTGGAAGTTAGTTTAAATACACCAAATGTAAAAGTTCAAGGCAGTTTTAACATTGTGACAAATTTTACATAGAGTTGTTTAAATACACCAAATGTAAAAGTTCAAGTATATAACCATATACCATTTTCTTAATCTCCTTATGTTTAAATACACCAAATGTAAAAGTTCAAGGGAGAGCGATGAAAATTACATATAAATTTTTAGCGTTTAAATACACCAAATGTAAAAGTTCAAGAAAATTACGAGAGTTCTTAAATAACTCTGCACTAAAGTTTAAATACACCAAATGTAAAAGTTCAAGCCTGGAAACTTTATGTTCAATATTTACTTTTTCTTCGTTTAAATACACCAAATGTAAAAGTTCAAGAAGGAAAAATAGGCTCTTCAAAAAAACAATATCCCATAAAATAGGAGTTTTAAACTATTTTTCCAATCAAAAAACAGTTTAACAATATTTTTTTAAAGAACCATCATTCTTACCCGTATTTTAGCAAGTTCAATAATAAAAAGCAATATAATAGGTTGGAAAAATTATATAAATATAGATTCTGTTTTTTTCTTTTGAATACCTATTGTTTCTTCTGTAAAACTGCCTGTGTTTAATACTTTTATGATGCTTATAAAATCTAAATCTTTATCTATCACTTTTTTAAGTTCACTAAAAAGTTTAATCTGATTTGAGGGGGTTATACTTCCTCTAAATATCGACTTTTGATGATGTTTTAGATACTTTTTGCATATCTTAAAAACTTTGGCTACTCTATATTTTCCAACATCACTCTGCTCATCTGCTATATCGTAAAACAAAAAAATATAGTTGTAGTTTTTCGTATCTTTTTTCATCGCTTCTCTTTTAATGAAAAAGGGATAAACTCTTTCTCTTCTAAAATATATTTGATAAGTTTATAGCCATCAAGTTTTAGACAATGTTTATACGATACTTTTCTTTTTAGCTTTGTGTGCATAAAAGTTTCATTTATTCTTGTTTCAAAAGCATCTATAAATATCTTTTTACCACTCTCATTTAAGAGTGCATAGTTCAAACTTTTATCAAAATGTTTACTCACTTGAAGCTGTTTTCTACCTACCAAATCAAAGATGGTTTTAAATACAATTATC
>CAYOKX010000072.1:0-9547 GCA_964404655.1 uncultured Sulfurimonas sp.
GAAATAGGAGAGATATATGAATAAGCTTTATCTTTGGGGAATTATCATAACTGCCGTTATGCTTGGTGCAACATTTTTATCTGTTGGAACAAGTGAGGGTGGTTTAAATGGTGATATCGTCAATAAACTTACTTTTGCAGCTGCAATCGTTCTTGTAATAATTACAGTATTTGTTGTAATTAAATATGTTCGTCAAATGCAAACTGATACTGCAACAGGTGAGTTAGCAGATGAGACATGGGATGACATTGGTGAATATAAAAACCCAGTTCCAATGGGTTGGGCAATTATGTTTATAGGTACTATGGTTTGGGGTATGTGGTATTGGTTATTTGGTTATCCAGTAAACTCATATTCACAAATTGGTGAGTATAATGAAGATGTTGCTGTTCATAATGAAAAGTTTAATGCACAATATGCATCTATTACTGGTGATAGACTAGTAGAGATGGGTGAATCTGTATTTTTAGCAGAATGTAAAGTATGTCACGGTATTAGTGCTGATGGTATCGATGGAAAAGCTGCTGACTTAAATGTTAGACTTGAAGCTAAAACGATTAAACATGTAATCTTAAATGGTTCAAATAATCATATTTTAGGTTCAGAGATGCCTATGCCTGACCGTAATGGTCTTATGAATGCTAACAACAACTATGCACCTATTACTGATGCTGAAATTGATAAGGTTGCTTCATATGTTGCTAATGGTATGAGTGGTGAAGGTGCTGATATCTTTGCTGGAACTTGTGCATCTTGTCATGGTACAGATGGTAAAGGTATGGATTATGTAGCTCCAAATATTGCTGAGTTTACTCCAGCTCTTGTTACTAATGTACTTAACCATGGTAAAAAAGGTGTTATCGGTACGATGCCAGCATTTGAAAGATTAAATGCTAAACAAAAAGAAGCTGTTGGTGCATATATCACTAACTTAAGTGCTAACTAAGGAGTCAGGTATGAATGAAAATAGAAATATATTTACTCTTGATGGTATAACAGGTATGTTAATTGCTACTGCATTACTTTTAAGTATTCTAGTAGGCTTATCTATTGGTGCTATTAACGTACAACATGACAATGCAACTAACTTTTATGATATTAAAGATGAATCATCAATTCAAATGCGAAGTACAGAAAATACTAAACATTTAATTGATGTAAAATAGAGGAGTAAATAATGGAAAAAATAATTGCATGGGGTCTTGTAATAATGGCTGCTTACACACTTTTCGCCGTAGTTACTCCAAATCACCTTTATATCGGTTAGGAAAATTTCATTGAAATTTTTTAATAGAGGGCTTTTAGCCCTCATCATCACCCTCTTCGTTCAATCAACACTATTTGCAGAATATTTATATAAAGATGATGTAGTATCTAATCCAAAATTTACAAATGAAGTAAATACTTTAGGAAAAGAGTTATATGAAAAAACTGGTATATCACTACGCCTTGTAATGGTTAGAGAAATTCCTACTGGTTTAACTATCGTTGAATTTGAGAAAAAAATGATGGAAAAGTTTAAGGAACCAACAATTTTACTTACTTTTTCAGAATTAGATTCAAAAGTTGATATTTTAGCGAGTGATAGGTCTTTATATGAATATTTTAATAAAAAACAGATATTAAGTCCTGTTGCATCTCCTGTTCAAGCATTTATGATGGCTATTTTTTATAGTGATAGTTTTGATTCTTTTATAGAAACAACTCAAAATTATGGTGGAACTATTATCCCTCTTCTTGCAGGAAAAGCAAAAAAAGGTGAACTACTAGGAAAATACTCTGGCTCAATGTTTAATGGTTATGCAGATATAGCTGAACAGATAGCTCAAAATAAGAATATTATTTTAGAAAATGCTGTTGGAAATGCAAATAAAATTGCTATAACAGTTATCAAAGTGATTTTTTATGGTGTTATATTTATGGCTTTAATTATGTATATAAAAAGACAACTATTTTATAGAAAGGAAAAAAATGAATCTAAGTAATGGTCGTATCTGGCCCTATGCTATTAGTGCATCTATTATCTTTATTTTTGGAGCTGGTATCGCAACTATTGTGGTATCAACAAAACTACCTGTTGAAAAAAGTGATACTTATATGATGAGTTATCAAGAAGCAGATGCTAAGGCAAATGAGATTATAACTGCTCGAATTGCCTTTAATAAAAAATATAAGATAGAGTATCTCAATAAAAATATAAATACAGAAAATACATCTGTACGATATAGAATTTCAGATATTAACTCAAATCCTATTAACAATGCTAAAGTAAAACTTGTTATTACAAGACCAAATAACCATAAAAATGACCAAGAGATTTTAAATCCTACCATAGAAAATGGTATCTATACGTTTTCAGATATAAAACTACCATTAGCAGGTCGTTGGGATTTTATGGCTAAAGTTGAGATAGATTCTCTTCATAGATTTTATAATATAAAAGCAGATACTCGAAAAGAAAAGTTTTCAGAATATTAAAATATGGATGAAGAAACTATAATTTTACCCTCTGCTCGTGCCATTCGGCACAAGCAGTTAGAACTTAAAGAAGATACTCTTTTTCTTCCAAATTATATAACAATGAGTGATTTTATCTCAAAATTAACTATCGTAAAAGATTTTACAATGGTTGATAACGACACAAGAGTATTGCTTCTTTTAGAAGCATCTGATTTTCATCAATTTTCAAATCTTCAAATTCAAAGAAACTTTTTTACTTTTACCAAAAGCTCCTCCTATATTTTTAAATTCTTTGAAGAGTTAAGTGCTGAACTTTATGATATTAAAAAGTTAGATAGTTCCGATTTATATGCTGAATATGAAGAGCATATAACTATACTTCAAGAACTCTATAAAAGATATGAACAACTCTGTTATGAGAAAAAAATCTTAGATAAAATATTTTTACCAAAACTTTACAAGTTTAATACTCTATATGCTTCAACTCATAAAAATATAGAGATACAGATAGATGGTCATCTAACAAATTTTGAGTTTGAACTACTTTTAGAATGTTGTAAATATTCAAACCTCAATATTATTTTTGATACCTCCCTATTCAATACAAAGATGCAAAATAAATTTCTTGATATTGGTATAGAATTAGAAAAGAATTATCACTATAATATCTCGCTTAACACTAAAAAGATAATCTCTAAAGATAAAATAGTGAAAAATAAAAATATAAACTGTCAGTTTTTCAGTGAATCTCTTTTACAGATAGCTTTTATAAAACAGAAAGTATTTGAGTATATAAAAAAAGGATATAATCCAAATAATATAGCAGTAATACTCCCCGATGAAAAAATAGCACCTATTATTAAAAGTTTTGATGATAAATCTAACTTTAACTTTGCTATGGGAACATCTTTTATGGAAACTAATATCTATAAAAGATTAGAAGCTACTTATAAACTAATGGAACAATACTCACAAGAAAATTTATCAAGAGTAGATAAAAGAGAAGCTCAAACTACCTACGAAGAGCTTTTCCCAATCTATAAAAACCTTTCTAAAGAGGTTGATTTCATCACCTTTCTCAATAATTATAAGGAACAATTCTCCAATAAAACAGAACTAAAAATATTTGAAGAGGAGATACACTCTCTTAAAACTATTTTACCTATTATGAGTGAAATGAGTATAAAATCGCTTCTTTCTGTTTTTCTTCAACGTCTAGCGACAAGAACTATTGATGATGTTCGTGGTGGTAAAATAACAGTAATGGGTCTCCTTGAAACTCGTTCAGTTAATTTTGATGCTATTATTATAGTTGACTTTAGTGATGCTAATGTTCCTAAAAAAAGTGATAAAGATATGTTTTTAAACACTAAAATTAGAGAACTAGCAAAACTTCCAACAATGAGTGATAGAGAAAACTTACAAAGACACTATTATGAGATGCTTATTAACCGTACAAAAGAGGTCTCTATATCTTATGTAAAATCAAGTGAAAGTTCTCCCTCAAAATTTCTAAAACAGTTAGGCATTAAAGAAAACAACTCCTATATAGAACTTGATTATGCAAATATTTTATTTGAAAAGAAGAGTTTTGAGCCTAAAAATGAAGAGGATATTATTATTGAATATAGTTTTAAAAATATCAAACTCTCAGCAACAAGATTAAAAACATTTCTAAGTTGTAAACGTAAATATTATCATAAATATATCCAGAACTTATCATCTCACGAAATACCAAGAGATATGCCTCAAGAGTGGGCAGTTGGAATAGATATTCATACAGCTTTAAAAGAGTTATACAGTAAAAAAGGTAGTTATCTTAATATTAAAGAGCTTCAAAGAGATTTAGAAAAAGAGCTAAATAGAGCCTGTGGAGAGAGTGAACTAGAAAAATATCTTATGAGTATGCAAAAACAAAGAATGGATAAGTTTTGTAAAAATGATATAAAACGATTTTCTCAAGGATGGAATGTAGAGTTTTGTGAAAAAACTTTTAGTGTAGATTTTGCAGGTATAACACTCATAGGTCAGATAGATAGAATAGATAAAAAAGCTAATGAGATAGAAGTCCTTGATTATAAAACAGGTTCATATCCCCTTTATAATCCAAAAAATGTTCAAGAAGCAAAAGATTTTCAACTTGAATTCTACTATCTTTTAGCAAGTGGATTAGGTGATGTTGTTGCTTGTGGTTATTATGATTTAAAAGAATCTAAAATAGTACCTGAAGCTTTATTGCAAGAAAAACTTGCAATTTTAGAATCAAATATTAAAGATTTACTCAATATAGAAGAGTTGAATTGTAAAAAATGTGATGATTTAAAGAATTGTCTATTTTGTGAATTTGCTACTATTTGTGATAGATAAAATATTAAAAGGATAGTTATGAATAGATTAAATGATACCGTAGAAGAGTTAGAGAGTGAATTAGAAGAGCTACTTCTAAAAATAGATACTATCGCTCAAAAAGTTTTAGATAAAGAGTTAGATAGCTATCAAGGGTTTTTAGATACTGAAAAATATAAAGATAGAATTGTAGAAATTGGTCATCTTCTTAAAGAGAAAGGAATAGATATTACAATAAGAAAGACAGAGTAAATCTAATAGATTAACTCTATCTCTATACGATTGTTTTTATCTCGTCCACTCATATACATATTACTATCTAATGGCTCTTTTTCA
The DNA here is from genome assembly GCA_964404655.1 of uncultured Sulfurimonas sp. Taxonomy (GTDB): domain Bacteria; phylum Campylobacterota; class Campylobacteria; order Campylobacterales; family Sulfurimonadaceae; genus Sulfurimonas. Next base: position 5,143 of record CAYOKX010000072.1, read on the forward strand.
CCCTTTCCAATAGCTGTTAATTTTGTAGAACTTACTCCTAAGTTTAGTAATAATTTTCGAATAGCTCTTGCCCGCTCTTCCGTTAATTTTTTATTTGAATCATCATCTCCGATACTATCTGTATAACTATAAATAATAACTTGATAAGAGGTATATCTTTTTAAAAAATCACTAAACTCTTTTAACTCCTCACTCATTTCTACTACTGTATCAAAACTTTTATCTTGAAATTTTGTTTGCAATCTGTATGTTTGAGGACACCCCTCTTTATCTACGGTAAAACCTTTTATAAATCTTTCACATCTTCCAACACTATTATTTACAAGTTCTTGAGTTTTTTCCTCTTCTATCTTTTCATCATCTATTTCTCTATCATCAATAGCATCTTCTATTTCGTCTGAAGCATTTGCCCACATACTTGCAACAGCTTCATCCTCTTCATCTTCACTTACTGTATCCTCTTTATGAACTAAAACCAGCTCTTCTACTATCTTATTATATTCTATAGAGATAGGTTTTATATAGATAAATTTCTCTTTTTTTATACTATCTATCTTTTCAGTTGCTTCTAAAAAAGAGAGCAATACTATAATGTTTATTAAAATATATTTCATACTCAAATCCTCAATATTTATGAAATCAATTATAGTATAATTTTGCTCAAGAGACTATTTTTAGAGAGGATATAAAAAATATGAATATAAAAAGATTAGTATTGGGTGGTGGATGTTTTTGGTGTACCGAAGCTGTATTTAAAAATGTAAAAGGTGTAGAAACTGTTAAGAGTGGTTATACAGGAGGAGATCGTCCAAATCCAACTTATGAAAATATCTGTACAGGAGTTAGTGGTCATGTTGAAATTATAGATATAAAATATGATAATGAAACAATCACATTAGAAAATCTACTAGAGATATTTTTTACTATTCATAATCCAACAACTCTAAATGCTCAAGGTGCAGATAAAGGAACACAATATCGTTCTGTTATCTATTATCAAAATGAAATAGACGAAATAGTTATTAAAGATTTTATCAAAAAAGCACAAACTAATTTTAATGATAAAATAGTAACTGAAGTAAGTAAATTAAATGATGTATATCCAGCTGAAGAGTATCATCAAGATTATTATAATCTTAACTCTTCTCAAGGTTATTGTCAAGTAATTATAGCCCCTAAACTCCAAAAATTTATGTTAAAATTTCCTCAATTTTTAGTGTAAAACTTAACAAAGGAATTATATGAAAAATATAACAATCTGGCATAACCCAAGATGTTCAAAATCTCGTGAAGCGATGAGTATTTTAGAAGAAAATAACTGTGAAGTTGAAATTATCAAATATTTAGATACAAACCCAACTATCCAAGAGATAGAAGATATTTTAAAGATGTTGGAGTTATCTCCAAGAAAGATGATGCGAACAAAAGAGGATATTTATAAAGAGTTAAATCTTAAAGATGAGCAGAGTGATACTAAACTGATAGAGATGATGGCAACACATTCTAAGCTTATAGAACGTCCTATTCTTATCAAAGGTGATAAGGCTATTATTGGACGCCCTACTTCGAAAATTGCTGAATTTTTAAACAGCTAACTTTTCGATACTAACTCCATTATCCTTAATAAATTTAGTGATAATATCTGAGTTAGTATGTTCATACTCTTTTGCATAAACTATTCGTTTCACTCCACTTGCGATAAGATTTTTACTACACTCACTACAAGGTTCAAGTGTCACATAGATAGTAGCACCCTCTATCGAAATCCCCTCACGTGCAGCCCAAATAATAGCATTCATCTCAGCGTGAATCTCATAAGTTTTAGACCATTCGTGATGTTCTGGAGTATATTTGTTATCCCAATAATCACAACAGTTTATAAACCCTGGGGGAGTACCGTTATACCCTGTACTTAATATTCGTCCATCTTTTACTATTACTGCACCCACCTGTTTAGAAACACATTTAGATGCTGTTGCAAGTTCAGTTGCTATGTTTATGAAATTTTTATCATTTAGCATATTAAAAAAGGTATCTCAAATTTAAACTAAGTAGATGGTCGCTATTTCTATCAAAATCATCACTTTTTACCATTCTCATATAACTATATTTTGGAGTAATGATAAAATGTTTTGTTTTCATATATCCTATACTAAACATCGCTTGATAGGAAAAAATATTACTATTTTTAAGCCCATTCACCTCAATAGAACTTATCCCTGCACCTAAACCTAATGTTGTAACCATTTTACTATGATTATATCCACTAAAGTAAAAGTTTAACATCTGAGTATTTTGTTTTAAATCACCCTCAATAGTTTTATCTGTAGGTGTAGCCAATTTATAACTATTTTCAAGTTCAAATCTATACACATCTGCTTGATATCCTAAATAAAGAGAGCCAATATAACTATTTTCATAACCATAGTTACTTTTTTTTGCATTCAACTGTTCTTTTGTTCCTGTTCCTGCACCCACTTCAAGATACAAACCACTCTCAACTGCAAAAACATTTGTTGCTAAAAAAACTATTACCAACTGTTTAAAAAAATTTACCTTCATATTATTCCACCGTTCTTATATTTTTTATATCTGCATTATGACGCAATCTAGCGAAATAATCACCTAAAACATGCTCCCGTTTTTCAGACATAATGGTATTGATAATCTGATTTTTAAAACTATCTGCCGTAGAATTTTGAGTTGTTTCTATACTTTTAATATAAAAACTCATAAAACCATTTTTACCATTTGGTATCACTTGTGTAAAACTATTTACAGCAGTTTTTTCCAAAAGAGAGGCTAACTCTGGAGCGATTCTATCAAAAGGTAAAACTTGCTCTTGAGTTTGAATATCTGGAGCATATAACATAGGATTATTCACTTTCTCTTGAAGTCTCATTCTATTTTGAGAACTATATATAATAGCTGTAAAAGAACTTGGGTGAGAAAACTTTTCTCTATTAAGCTCAAAATACTCTTTTATATCATTTTCTGAAGGGGGCTGAATAGAGGAGTATGCTATGGAAGCATACAGTTTTTGACTTAACAGTTTTTCTCTAATCTTCTTTTTTAATTCTGTGGAACTTAAACCATTACTATTACGCACAGCTTCATAAAAAGCACTGATACTCATACCATTTCGACCCGCTGTTTTTTTTATATCTTCATAAACATCACTACTACTAACCTCTATCCCTCGCTCTTGTATCTCAGCATTTTCTAAAGCTCTTCGAACTAAAAGACTAGAAGCTTTTTTTGCATCTATATGAGATATCTGCATCTCTTTTTTAATATCATAAAGAGTTATCGCTTTCCCTTTTACAACAATAGCAACACCATCAACTATCTCAGCATTTAAAGTTAAAGCGAAAAGTGTCGCTAAAATTATTTTATACATATCATTCACTTGAGTTAAATTTTAACTGCTATTTTACCCCCTTTTAACCAACAGTTGCCTAAAATTCATCTACTAAAATAAAAGGCTTTTTCATGGTTGTTACTCGTTTCGCTCCCTCTCCTACTGGATACTTACATATTGGTGGTTTAAGAACTGCACTTTTCTCATATTTATGGGCTAAAAAAAATGGTGGTAAGTTTGTTCTTCGTATTGAAGATACTGATAAAGCAAGAAATTCAGAGGAAGCTACTCAAGCAATTTTAAAAGCGTTTGAATGGTTAGGACTTGAAGCAGATGGCGAAATTACTTACCAATCGCAACGTGATGAAATCTATGCAAAATATATTAAGCAACTTTTAGATGAGGGTAAAGCCTACAAATGTTATATGAGTAAAGAGGAGCTAACAGAGCTTCGTGAAACTCAGATGGCAAATAAAGAGCGTACAAAATATAATGGAAAATATCGTGATTTTGAGGGAACTCCTCCAGAGGGTGTAGAGCCTGTTATACGAATAAAAGCACCTTTAACTGGAGAGATTTTAGTTAAAGATGGTGTAAAAGGTACTATCTCTTTTCAAGCAGAAGATATTTTAGATGATTTTGTTATAGCACGTGCTGATGGAGCGCCAACGTACAACTTTGTTGTAGCCATAGATGATTATCTAATGGGTATTAATGAAGTTATCCGTGGAGATGACCACCTTTCAAATACTCCTAAACAGATAGTAGTATATGAAGCTTTAGGATTTGATATACCTATGTTTTATCATGTACCTATGATACATAACTCTAAGGGTAAAAAGCTCTCTAAGCGTGATGGTGCAACAGATGTTATGGCTTATAAAGAGATGGGTTATACTCCTCAAGCATTACTTAACTTTTTAGTACGTTTAGGTTGGAGTCACGGTGACCAAGAGATATTCTCATTTGAAGAGATGATAGAACTTTTTAACCCTAAAGATATAAACAAATCAGCATCTATCTACAATACTGAAAAACTTGATT
>CAYOKX010000073.1:0-9492 GCA_964404655.1 uncultured Sulfurimonas sp.
GTTCTATTATGGCTGAACTTGGTTATAAAACTATGGAAGAGATGGTTGGTCGTGTAGATATATTGAAAGTTAAAGATGATGAGTTTGCTCAGAAATTTGATTTTAGTGCTATTTTACATCAAGAAAAAGGGATAAATACACATCAGCAACCATTTAATCATCCATTTGATGATAATGCTTTTGAAAAAGATGTTTTAAAAGAAGCTATGACGGCGATTAAACATCCTGAACACCCAATTAGAATAAATAGAGAGATTAAAAACATCCATAGAAGTTTTGGTGCATTGGTTTCTGGTGAGATCGCAGAGTATTATGGTGATGCAGGCTTAAAAGCTGACACTATTAAAATCAATCTTTCAGGTGTAGCTGGTCAAGCTCTTGGTGCATTTTTAATTCCAGGTGTTTCTATCTATCTTAATGGTGTTGCAAATGATTATCTTGGAAAAGGTATGCATGGTGGTAAAATTATCATCACTTCTAAAAATGAGGGTGAAGAGTTTTCTGCTGGTGGTAACACTTGTCTTTATGGTGCAACTGGTGGTAAACTTTATATCTCAGGTTCAGTAGGTGAGCGTTTTGCTGTTCGTAACTCTGGTGCTGTTGCGATAGTTGAGGGAACAGGAGATAATGCTTGTGAATATATGACAGGTGGTATCGTTGCTATTCTTGGTCGTACAGGTATCAACTTTGGTGCAGGTATGACAGGTGGTGTTGCTTTTGTTTATGATGAAGGTCACTCTTTTGTTGAAAATGTGAACCGTGAGCTAGTAGATGCTATTCGTATAGATACGGATGAAGGTTCTGATGCTAGACATCTATTAAAAAGATTATTAAAAGATTATATAGTTGAAACTGAAAGTAAAAAAGCTCAAGAGTTACTAGAGAACTTTAGAGTAGAGGTAAGAAATTTCTGGTTAGTTCGTCCTAAAAACTTAACAAAATTACCTCTTAATTTAGAGAATGGAGATTAATATGAGAGAATTTTTAAAAACTGAAAGAATCGATCCTACTAAAAGATTAGTAGTAGAGAGAACAAAAGATTTTAATGAAATTTATGAAGTTTTCGATAAACATGAAGCATCTTCTCAAAGTGATAGATGTATTCAATGTGGGGATCCTTTTTGTTTAAATAAATGCCCACTTCATAATTACATACCTCAATGGTTGAAATCTGTTGCAGAGAAAGATTTAGAGTTTGCATTTAAACTTTCAAATGAACCATCACCTTTTCCAGAGGTTATGGGGCGTGTTTGCCCACACGATAGACTTTGTGAGGGTGATTGTACTCTGAATGATGGTCATGGTGCTATAACTATCGGTTCAGTTGAAGCTCATATTACAGAAGAGGGTTTTAAAGCTGGATATACACCAGAATTTCCAGGTATTACAACAGATAAAAAAGTAGCTATTATAGGAAGTGGACCTGCAGGACTTTCTACAGCTACATATCTTTTACGTTCAGGTATTGCTGTAACTATGTATGAGAGAGCTGAGCGTGCTGGTGGACTTTTGACATATGGTATTCCTAATTTTAAACTTGATAAAAAAATAGTACAAAGACGTGTATCTTTACTTGAAGATGCTGGACTAAAGTTAGTTTTAAATTGTGAAGTTGGTAAAGATATCTCGTTTGAAGAGATTACAAACTCTCACGATGCTATCTTTATTGGTGTGGGTGCAACTAAAGCAAAATTTGCTTCATTATCTGGAGAAAAAGCGAAAAATGTATATCCTGCAATGGATTATTTAACAGCAATTCAAAAGAAAAACTTTGAGGTATCTTATGACACTAAATTTGATTTTAAAAATTTAGATGTTGTTGTTATTGGTGGTGGTGATACTGCTATGGATTGTTTAAGAACAGCGAAAAGAGAGGGTGCAAAAAGTGTAACTTGTTTGTATCGTCGTGATGAATTAAATATGCCAGGTAGCAAAAAAGAGTATAAAAATGCTATGGAAGAGGGTGTTGATTTTAAATTTTTAGCATCTCCTAAAGAGATTATACTTAATGAAGATGGTTTAGCTACATCTGTTGAAATTATAAGAACAACTTTAGGTCTTAAAGATGAATCTGGTCGTCAAAAGATGCAAGAGGTAAAAGGAAGTGAAACTAAAGTGAATGCTGATGTTGTAATTATGTCACTTGGATTTGACCTTGCAAAACCATCTTTTTTAGCTGAAAATGGTATAGAAACAAACTCTTGGGGTGGAATAGTTATAAATGAAGAAACTTATGAAACAACTACTTCAGGTGTTTATGCTGGTGGAGATTGTTTTAGAGGTGCTGATTTAGTTGTAACTGCTGCATTAGATGGTCGTGAAGCTGCAAAAAGTATAGTAAGCTCTTTGCTCAACTAAGAAGGATTCCTTTTGAATATTTTAAGTCTTTTTTCTAAAAATCAGGATAAACAGCCAGTTAATACAGAGACCTCTTCTCATTGGATTAAATGTAAATCGTGTAGTTCATTGATGTATTATAAAGAGGTTGAAAATCAAAATTATGTATGTCCTAAGTGTGGTTTTCATTTTCGTATAGGTGTAAAAGAAAGAATTGAACTTTTAGCTGATGAAGATAGTTTTATAGAGTTTGATTCTAACCTTGAACCAGTTGATCCATTGAAATTTGTTGATAAAAAAGCATATTCTAAAAGAATTGAAGAGGGATTTGCAAAAACTGGTAGAAAATCATCAGTTGTGAGTGGTTCTATTACAATGAATGGAGTGTCTGCTCAGATAGTAATCTTTGACTTTGCATTTATGGGTGGTTCTTTAGGTTCTGTTGAGGGTGAAAAAATTGTACGTGCCGTTAATCGTGCTATTGCTAATCGTGAGGGTTTAATTATTTTGAGTGCTAGTGGTGGTGCTAGAATGCAAGAGAGTACATTTTCACTTTTACAGATGAGTAAAACTTCTGCTGCATTGGCAAAGTTAGCAAAAGAGAAACTTCCATATATCTCTGTTTTAACTGATCCAACTATGGGTGGAGTAAGTGCATCATTTGCTACTTTAGGTGATATTATTATTGCCGAACCAGGTGCATTAATAGGTTTTGCAGGGCAAAGAGTTATTGAACAAACTATCGGTTCAGCACTTCCAGATGGATTTCAAAGAGCTGAGTTTTTATTGGAAAAAGGTTCTGTTGATATGATAATTAATAGAAACGATTTGAAAAAAACTTTATCAGATATTTTAACTCTTTTGAAAGCTTAATATGAGATTATATGCACTTTGTGACCAAGATATGCTTGATACTAATAATATATCATTAGTTTCTTTTGTTGAAATTGCAAAGAAAAATTCTGCTGAGATTATTCAGTATAGAAATAAAAATGGTTCGTTAGATGTTATCAAAGAGAAACTTTTATCTATTAAAAAACTCTCAAATGCTCTTTTAATTGTAAATGATAAATATGAACTTATTCAATATTGTGATGGTGTTCATATGGGTCAAGAAGATTTAAGAGTTGTTGATAATGATATTTTTGAAGCTAGTAAGAAGATACGAGAGTATATAGGTAAAGATAAATACTTTGGTATCTCCACTCATGAGAAAGAAGAAATTTTAGAAGCAAATAGAATGGATTTAGATTATATTGGATTAGGTGCTTATAGAGATACAAGTACAAAAAAAGATATATCTACTGTTCTTGGTGATAAAATAGATTTTATAGCTTCTCATTCAAAACATAAAGTAGCTGTTATTGGTGGTGTTAAGATGGATGATAGTTTTCAAAATATTACATATCATGTAATTGGAAGTGGGCTTTTAAGATGAAAATAGAGATTATCTCGATAGCTAAAAAAGAGAAAACTTTATATGACCCACTTTATAAAGATTTAACAAAGATGATATCTCGTTTTGCAAAAGTTGAAGATAGAGAACTTTTTCCAAAAGATGTAGCAAAAGCACATACAATCTCACCTAAAGCATCTCAAGAGGCTTATACAAAACTATTAACGCCATATATAGGAAAAGATTATTCTATAACACTTCACCCTGATGGAGAGTTAGTTGATAGTTTTGAATTTAGTAAACTATTGAAAGATAAAATGTCTGTTAAATTTTTTATCGGTGGTGCTTATGGATTTGATGATGATTTTATAAGTAAAAGTGATAAAGTAATAAGTTTAGGTAAATTAACTATGAGTCATAAAATAGCAAAAGTTGTTTTATTGGAACAGATTTATAGAGGATTTTCTATTTTAAGTAATCATCCCTATCATAAGTAAGGAGCAGAAAATGCAACAGAGTGAATTGAACTATTTTAAAGATATTTTAGAGAGTCGTAAAAAACAGATTATAATTAATATTGTAGATGTTAATGAAGAGTTAAATCAGTTAAACTCTTTAGAACTTAATGATGAAGCAGACCATGTTTCGGTAGATAACAACTCAATGGTTGAAAGTGTTATTGTTCAACAGCAAGATAAAGAGTTAAAAGAGATAGATATTACTCTTAATAAGATTGCAACAGGTGAATATGGTATTTGTGAGATGTGTGAAGATAAAATAGGTTTTCAAAGATTGAAGGTGAAGCCTCATGCTATCTATTGTGTAGCTTGTAGAGAGATAGTAGAAAAATCTAAATAGAAGGAAGTTTAAAATGATGTATATTAAAAGATACACTATTGCAGTAGCTTTGTTGGTTGGTGTAGTAGGTTGGTATATCCATACATATTTGACTAAAGAGACTATGAGTATAGATTTTTTTGGTTATCAGTTACCTGAATTAGCAATCTTTTTATGGGTACTTGTTCCTGTAATTGTATTATATATAGCAAGTGTTATTCATATGGCGTTTTATTCTTTATTGATTCGTTTAAAAAATCGTATGTATGAAAAAGATGCACAGAAATTAGTTGATTCTATCATAGATGCTTATCTTGGTAAAAAAGATAGAAAGAATGAGTTTAAAACAGAGAGATATAAGCTTTTAGGTTCATTAATCGATAATACTACACTTACAGCACACTCTTCAATATCAAGAACAGGTAGTAATCAGAAACTAAATGAGGTTGTTACTTTAATAGAAAATATTAATAATGGTAAAACAGTTGATTTAAAAGCTTATCTTTTAGATGCTACAAATGAATTATCTATTAAGAACAATAAAAATCGTTATGATAATAAAGAGATAACAGCAGAAGAGATAGTTACTAATGCTGATAATTATGATAAAGAATTAGTGAAAGATGCTTATGTTGAGTATGTAAAAATGGTATCTTTAGAAAATATAGAGAAATATCAAGACTATATAACTAAAACAGCACTTTTTGAGATTTTGAAAAGAGTGAATGTAGAGGAAAATAGTTTACTTATCTCTAATGAACTTTTAACATCATTATTTGAGAAATTAGATTTAGATGGTAAAGATTATATTGATATATCGATAGCACTTTCAAAAGGAATGATACCTGAACAGAGAATTAAATTATTTGAAACTCTTTCTGAAAAAAGTGATTTATATATGAAAGCATACCTATTTACTCTTTTTGATTTAGAGATGAACTCATTGGCAACAGATATTTTAAATAACTCTCAACCAGAAGAGTATATGAGATTTAAAGCATATAATGCCTTGAAAGAGTCTCATAAAAACTTTAATATAAATTTGTTTATCTAAGATGTTGAAAAATTTATCTTTTAATAAACCTATATATGTATTAGCTCCATTGGCAGGTTTTACAGACCTACCATTTAGAAGTGTCGTTAAAAAATTTGGAGCAGATTTAACTGTAAGTGAAATGTTAAGCTCCAATGCTTTAGCACATGGTTCTAAAAAAACATTTCATATGATAGAGAAGTCACCAAATGAAAATCCATATTCTGTGCAGTTAGCTGGTTCGAATGTAGATATTATAAAACAAGCTGTTGAAGTGTTAAATGACTATGATGGAATAGATATTATTGACCTTAATTGTGGATGTCCTGTTCCTAAGGTTGTAGGTCACGGAAGTGGTAGTTCACTTCTTCTTGATTTAACCCTCATGAGTGATATTATTAAGACAATCAAATCTACATCAAATAAACAGCTTACAAGTGTAAAAATTAGATTAGGATTTGAGAAAAAAAATCATATAGAAATTGCTAAAATAGTTGAAGATAGTGGAGCTGATTTTTTAGCTGTTCATGGAAGAACACGAGCTGGAAAATTTAAAGCGGAAGTTGATTATGATGCTATTAAAGAGATTAAAGAGGCTATCTCTATTCCTGTAATAGCCAATGGTGATATAGATTCTTATGATAAAGCAAAATGGGTTTTAGAACATACTGGAACTGATGGAGTTATGATCGGTCGTGGTGCTGTTGGTGCTCCTTGGATTTTTCATCAACTTCGTACAGGAAAAAAAGATATTGAACAAAATATTAAATATGAAATTATTATGGAACATTTTGATAAGATGATAGAATTTTATGGTTCCCATGGTGTTGCGATGTTTAGAAAGCATACACATACCTATTCAAAAGGGTATAAAGGAGCTTCTATTTTGAGAAATGATGTAAATAGAATTAATGATATTCAAGAGTATAGAGATGTCATAAATGATTTTTTTAAAAATAGTGAAATGGCACTATAATGCTTGATATTAGTATGTCGATTCAACTTTTAGAAAAAGATGATATAGCTGATAATGTTCTTCATTATACATACAACACAAAACATCTTCTATCTTTGATTAAAGAGGGTATATCAGAGGATAACCCTACTTTTATGAGTTCTTACCGTTCATTTGAAGGTGAAGTGTATGAAAATTTTATTTATGAAAAACTTTTAAGATATGCAAAAGAGAATGATGAAATTGATAAATTTATCTTGAAAGGGTATCATCAAGATAAATATAAATCTTATCCAAACACTCTCTCTATTAGTGAAAAACAGCAGATAGTTTACAGAACTAAAAGTAGAGAAATAAGTGAATTTGATGCTATCTTAATTACAAAAAAGCAAGAGTTATATTTCGTTGAGATGACACTTGTAAAATCTGTCTTGAAACTTCGAAAACGGCTTCGTAAAAAGAAAGCACTTTTAGAAATAATTTTTCCAAACTATGAGATAAAAGCATTGATTATATTAAATGAGGGTGCTACGGGAACAAAACAGTTTCCAGATTATTGTAAAGTTTGGTTTACTAAAGAATTTTCGGCAAAAGATGTACTTTCCTATATTGTAGATGAAAAACCTAGAAAATTATTGAAAAAAGAGAGTATAAATTCGAAGAAGATGATAGAAACAGATAAGTTAAAACTTTATCCATTCAAATATTACAATACAATGACTTGGATTACTAAGACATTGCGAATGCACAAAAAACATATCTTAGATATATATTTTCTTATGAACTATAAAATACAACGATACCACGATCTTTATAATAAATTTTATATAGGTTATTGCACAGTTTCAGAAATCGCAGAACTATTATCTTTAAATATAGAAGAGTATGATAAAAATCAGAGAGTTGTTGTCGCTATTGAAAAGAAGCACTCTAATGAGATAATTTTAACATATTATATTCAAAAAACAAGAAAGCTTTTACACCTATTTTCTTTTGACGATGAAAATCGTATGACAAAAGAAAAGAAAGACCCTTATGGTATAACTGTTACAGAGGTGTATCATGTTAATAGATTTATGGATTCTGGTTATGAGTTAAGTGTAGCTAATTTAATAACTATTAAAAAATTATTAAAAGATAACTTTAATAATCTACAATCTTAAAAGAGAGGTTCTATAGAGAACTTTTCTTATCTTTCACATTACATTTTATAATAAAATCTTTAAATAAAAAAGCTACAAAAGAGAAAACTCTTTTGTAGCTTTGAAGAGAGAGAAAATTATAAACTATAATTTTCTATAAGGTTAAAGTTAAGATATTTATAAATCTCAGCTTCTTTACCATTGATTTTTTGAGTTTTTTCTAAGTATTCAGTTGCTGTTGGAAGACGTCCTAACATTGAACATACTGCCGCTAATTCTGCAGAACCTAAATAAACTAATGTATCTTTACCTAAACGGTTATCGAAGTTTCTAGTTGAAGTTGAAAATACAACAGAACCATCACCAACACGAGCTTGGTTACCCATACATAAAGAACAACCAGGAATTTCAGTTCTAGCACCAGCTGAACCAAATACAGAGTAGTAACCATCTTTTATAAGTTGTTTCTCATCCATTTTTGTTGGAGGACATACCCATAAAGTAGTTGGAACTTTACCTTCACCACGTAAAACTTCACCAAGTGCACGGTAGTGACCAATATTTGTCATACATGAACCAACAAATACTTCATCAATGTTTGTAGGTCTATCTGAAGCTAAAATTTCAGAAAGTGTTGCAACATCATCTGGGTCATTTGGACATGCTAAAATAGGTTCAGTAATATCATTTAAGTTGATTTCGATTACTGCTGCATACTCAGCATCAGCATCAGCTTCCATAAGATTAGGATTTTGTATCCATTCATTCATCTTCTCAATACGACGAGCGATAGTTCGACCATCTTCATAACCATCATCAATCATAGATTGTAAAAGAACGACATTTGATTTTAGGTATTCTATAACTGGCTCTTTGTTAAGTTTAACAGTACAAGCAGCAGCAGAACGCTCAGCAGAAGCATCAGAAAGTTCAAATGCTTGTTCAGCTTTTAAATCAGGTAAACCTTCAATCTCTAAAATTCTACCAGCAAAGATATTTTTCTTACCTTTTTTAGGTACAGTTAAAAGCCCCTCTTTGATAGCTTTATGTGGGATAGCATTTACAAGGTCACGAAGAGTGATACCTGGTTGCATCTCACCAGAAAACTTAACAAGAACAGACTCAGGCATAGTTAAAGGCATAGAACCAGTAACACCAGCAAACGCAACAACACCAGATCCACCAGGAAAAGAGATACCAAGTGGGAAACGTGTATGAGAATCTGCACCAGTACCAACAGTATCTGGAAGAACCATTCTGTTTAACCAAGAGTGAATAACTCCATCACCAGGACGAAGAGCAACACCTGAACGGTTAGAGATAAACTCTGGAAGTTTGTGGTGCATGATTACATCTGATGGTTTTGGATAAGCCGCTGTATGACAGAAAGATTGCATAACTAAGTCAGCATTGAAACCAAGTGCTGCAAGCTCTTTAATCTCATCTCTTGTCATTGGACCAGTTGTATCTTGTGAACCAACAGTTGACATTTGAGGCTCTACATACATACCTGGACGAACACCAGTCATACCTGAAGCTTTACCAACCATTTTTTGTGCAAGAGTAAAACCTTTTCCACTATCAGCTGGTTGTTCAGCAGTTAAGAAAGTATCAGTTGTACCCATACCTAAACACTCACGTGCTTTAGTAGTTAAACCACGACCAATGATAAGTGGAATACGACCACCAGCACGTACTTCATCAGTGATAGTGTTAGGGTTAAGTTTAAAAGTAGCAATACACTCACCATTTTTATGAGCTTCACCTTTGTATGGATAGATATCGATAACAT
>CAYOKX010000074.1:0-9359 GCA_964404655.1 uncultured Sulfurimonas sp.
AGATATTGTTAGTGGTGGTTCTGTTTTTTAGATTTGATGGGGCTGAGTAGTTACTCTTCTTTTAATGATGTCTCAACCTTTCCTATCTCATCTGTTAAAGATGCTTCAACTTTCTCTATCTTATCTGTTAAAGATATCTCAACTCTTGCTATCTCATCTATTAAAGATACTTCAACTTTAAATGCAGCTTTTTGTAATGATGTTTCTACCCTTAGTAAATCTTCTTTTAACTCTTTATTATCCTCTCTAAGTTCAGATTTTAACTCTTTTATATCAGCTTTTACTTCCTCTCTTGTCGCCATATGTTGTGCATTATGTAAAAGTAATTGAATTATCTCTTTTTGTGTTAAATTTCCATCTGCTAAATTTTTTTCTGGCTCATTCATATTTTTTTCCTTTTTAACTTTTTCTAATTATACTATTTTTCATCCAAACTCAATAGGATCCATATCTATCTCAGCTAAAGGCACTTTTGTAGCCTTTATAGCTCTTATAATGTCGGTACTCTTATCTGAACGAAGCAGTATCTCAAATCGGTATTTGTTAGCAACTCTCTCTATGGCACATTTTCCAGAACCAACTATCTCTATGTTTGGCATAGCCAAAAGATTTGTTTCCATCTCTCGCATCTGCTCTTGAGCTTTTGCACCATTTTTATGAGAAAAAAGTATACGACAAAGTTTTTTATAGGGTGGATAGAGTTCTTGACGAAACAGTTTCTCCTCCTCTAAAAAATCCTCATATCTTTCTCTATAATGGTTAAAAAAATCCTCATTAAAACTTTGAACTAAAACAACAGCATCTTTAGCCCGTCCACTTCGTCCTGAAATCTGTATAAGAGAGGCTAATGCTTTCTCTCTTGCTCTATAATCACTCAGATTTAGCATATTATCTAACCCCAATATCACGGCTAAAGTCACCCCGTGATAATCGTGTCCTTTACTTAACATCTGAGTTCCTACGAGTATATCTGTTTCATTATTATTAAATCTTTTCAGTGCTTTTTTAAGCTTTGCAGATGTTGTTATAGTATCTCTATCAAACTGCTCTATTTTTGCATTTGGCAACTCTTGTGAGATATTTTTCAGTGCTTCAGCCGTTCCTAAACGAGTAGTTGTAAGATTGGGACTGGTACATTTTTCACACACCTGAGGAATAGCTTGAGTATAGTTACAATAGTGACACTTCAATGCCCTACTCTTTTGATGTAAACTCATCCCTATACTACAAAATTTGCACTCTACTGTATGCCCACAATCGCCACATATAAGATATTTAAAATTCGCTCTAGTAGGAACAAAAACTATCGCTTGTTCCTGTTTTTCTAAAGTAGATTGAAGAGTTTGTAAAACCATAGGGGAGATATTTTCAGTTGATTTTTCATAGATAAATGTTTTTTGAGAGCTTATATAGCCCCCTTTTAACCTTATATGAGGAAACTTTACAAAACTACTTAAAGAGGGTGTTGCACTTCCTAAAACAACAGGAATATCATAGAGTTTTCCCATATATATAGCTATATCACGAGCATTATATCGAGGTCTTGAAGAGGCTTTATAACTGTCATCGTGTTCCTCATCTACTACTATAAGCCCTAAATTATCTATGGGTAAAAAGAGTGTAGAACGAGGACCTGCTATAATCTTTGCCTCACCACTATATATTTTAGCCATCATTTTTCTTTTTTGAAGAGGCGTTAGCTTTGAATGCCATATAACAACACTCTCTCCAAACTGTTTTTCTAGTCTTATACCCATCTGAGGAGTTAAAGAGATTTCAGGCATCAAAAATATAGTCCGTTTTCTTTGCTCTAAGATTAACTCAAAATATCTCATATATATCTCTGTTTTACCACTTCCTGTATCTCCAAAAAGTAGTGAAACTTTCTCTTTTTTAAGAAATTTTAATGCTGATATTTGTTTAGATGTAAGTTTTATATCAGTTGTAAGAGTTCCCTCAAAAACTGTTTTTTCCAATGAGTGTGCAACCATCAAACCTAGAGCATCACCTAAGGAACAAAAATAGTATATAGAGATAAATTTAGCTAAATTGAGTTGATTGGCTGAATAATAGAATTCACTCTGCTCTAAAATAGGATTTGTTTTAAAGTTTGGTTCTTCACAACTAGATAAGATAACACCATAAAGAGTTCTATTTCTAAACTCTACTTGAACTTTTGTACCGATAGTTTCAATATTTTGGGAGTGATAGGTAAAAGGCTCAAGGGGTGAGCCTAATATGGAGATGAGATAATAGTTCAATCTCTTAAGTATTAATCTACTAATTTTCTACAAATTTTTTGTGTATCAGTAGTACCATCACCTCTAGTACAACTAAATTTTCCAGTTGCTTTATCATATTTAAATTCAATAGATAGAGTATTAGTATTAAATTGGTAAGTTGTATCATTATCTTTAGACCATTTTCCATCTGTTGTACCTGAAGCGATACCATAACTTAAAAGAGTTCTATCGTTATCACTATCCCCTGTAAAAAGGAGATCATTATCCGAACTTAACTTCTCTATAAAACTATTATTACCCTTAATAAGCTGACTCTGTCTCTCTGTCAAAATAGCAGAACGAATAGTAGCAACATCTGTTTTACCCTTAGATATATCAGCATTATTTTTAGCAGAACCCATTTTTGGAATAGCCACAGAAGCTAAAATACCTAAAATAACTATCACAAAAATAAGTTCTATCATAGTAAAAGCTTTTTTCATCTTTTAAATCCTTACTTCTCTTGTATAAAAAGATATAATTTCCACCAAATGATGGAAATTATACGATTAATGTTTATTAAAGTCCCAAAATGGTGCAGCTGAACTTGTTGCAGCTGTACCGTTAATATCGTAAGTAGTCCCTTCAACAGTAGTAGTAAAACTTGTTCCATCTTGTGCTAATTTAGCTACATCAGCCACATCACCACATTGTTCAGGAATTTTAATTTGATCATTAATATTTGCTTCAGTAAATACATCTGTTGCAGCAAGACCATCTATCGCCATATTTGACCATAAAGATGCACCAACACTATTATTTAAAGTTGAATAATATGATCTACAATTACTTGCTTTAGCTTGTGAAGATGTATTCATCATCTTTGGTACAGCTACCGCAGATAAAATCCCTAAAATAACGATAACGAAAATCAATTCGATCATTGTAAAACCAGTTCTTCTCATAAAAAAACTCCTTAATTAAAATATAATTTGAATTACTCTAGTAATCTTAACAATAATAGTATATAATATATGATTAGATGTTGCTTAATATGTTTAAGCTTTAAAACATATATAACTAGTGGAAAAGGAGTTGTTATGAGTGTTGAAATTTCACGTGCACATAGTCTTATATCGGATGCTTTAGATTATAGGGCTACACGTCAAGATATGATTGCTTCAAATATTGCAAATGCTGATACTCCTTTTTATAAACCAAGAGATATACGGTTTGAAGATGCCCTAGCTCAAAAAAAAGCCGATATTATGGATGACAAATCTAATAAATTAGCTCTTGCTCAAACAAACTCATCACATATACCTTTACATAACGAACCATCTTCCTATAAACCAACTACCTTTTTTAGAGATGGACATATGGCGAGAAATGATGGTAATAGTGTCGATATAGATGTTGAAACAACTGAAATGAGTAAAAACTCTGTAATGTTTAATGCACTTATTCAAGCAAATAAAAAAGATACTATGATTTTTAGAAGTGTCATTGATGCTTCACAAAAAACTCAATAAAGTAAAAGAGGGATAAAATAATGAGTAATTTTCTCAATAGTTTTGATATAAGTGGTTATGGTCTTTCTGCACAACGTGTACGTGTAAATACAATATCTAGTAATATTGCCAATGCACAAACAACTAGAACTGAAGAGGGTGGGCCATATAGACGAAAACAAGTTGTTTTTAAAGCTATGAACTTTAATCAACAATTTAATAAAGCACTCTCAGCAACTACCAATAATACAAAATTTGAAGACCCATTAAATGAAGGTAGTTTTGGTAAAAAAGTAAATCCAGCTATTATGAGTGTAATGATAGATAAAATTTCACGAGATGATTCTACTCCAAAAATGAAATTTGAACCAAATCATCCAGATGCAGATGCAAATGGTTATGTAGCATATCCAAATATTAATCCTGTTATAGAGATGGCAGATTTAGTTGAAGCTACTCGTTCTTATCAAGCAAATGTATCTGCTTTTCAAAGTGCAAAAGATATGGCAAATAGTGCGATATCATTATTACAATAATTTAGGATATACTAATGATTAATATCAACAATCTTTCCAAAACATCAACAGCAGAGCTTTTACAACAAAAAAATAGTATTTCACAACCAAATAATAATATTTTTGCGCAACAACTTAAATCTGCCATAAATAGTGTAAATGAACATCAAATAGATAGTGAACATGCAATAGCAGATATGGCAACAGGTCAAGTAAAAGACCTTCATCAAGCTGCATTAGCTATTAGTAAAGCTGAAACAAGTATGAAATTGATGTTAGAGATACGAAATAAAGCATTGAATGCTTACAAAGAATTAGGTAGAACACAGTTATAATTTTATGGAAGAGATTGAACGCAACGAAAATACAAAAGTTCTTACTCTCTATCTTATTATTACTGCTCTATTTATAATTTTTCTATTTTCAATATTAAAAACAATATTAAATGACCGTTCTATGCCTAGCCGATATGCCATTAATAGTTCTAAAGCTTATCGTGGTGATATTATAAGTGCTGATGGTTTTCACTTAGCAAGAACTAAAAAACTCTACAAAGCTGTTGTAAATAAAAGATATATAGACCCTGATAAAAAAGAACTTTTTATTGAACTTTTTAGTATCTATTCCGGTATAAATACCTCTGAAATTAGAAATAAACTCAACTCTGCTAAAGGTGTAATTGTTCTTAGCTATGAAATAACAGAAAAAAAAGCTAAATACCTTAAAAAACTATCGTATGAACTTCGTAGACTTAGTGTTTTTAAAGCTATTAAAAATAAAAAAAGTGGTTTACTTCAAGTTCATGGGCTCAATATTATAGAGAGTGGAGAGAGCCGTCTTTACCCTTATAATGACCTACTGACACCTATTATTGGTTATCCAAATAAAATGTATAACACTGGTTTTACTTATGTAACAGGAATTAAAGGTTTAGAAAGAAAATATAATGATGAACTTACTGCTAGACAAGATGGTATCAAAAAAGGTACAAGAGATGTTAATAGCTATATTATTTTAAATAAAAATAGTCATACAAGAAAACCTCTTAATGGTCTTACACTAAAACTTACTGTTTTTATATCATTACAGATAAAAATAGAACAAATGCTAGATAAAATGAAAGAGAAGCTTCAAGCAAAACAGATTATGTTAGCAGTTATTGATATAAATACATCCAATGTTATTACAATAGCTAGTTCAAATCGTTTTTCACCTAAAAGAATTAAACGTATAGATTATCCCTCTCTTCGACCAAGTATGATAGAGTATAGTTTTGAACCTGGAAGTGTTATAAAACCTGTTACATTATCTCTTCTATTAAATAAAGGTTTAATAACCCCCTCCACTTTAGTAAATGGTCATAATGGTAAATTTAAAATTAGAAATAAAATAATTACTGATGAACATCGATTTTCTTGGTTATCTGCTGAAAATGTTATTGTCCATTCATCAAATATTGGTATTGCACAACTTGCTCAAAAACTTTCTGGTTACGATTTTTATGATGGACTTTTACAATTTGGTTTTACAAAAAAATCTACACCTGATTTAATGTCAGAGAGATTAGGTTCTGTACCTAGTGCAAAAAAACTAGATGTTGATATATATAAAGCTACTTGTTCCTATGGTTATGGTATGAAAACAAATCTTATGCAATTACTTCGTGCATATAGTGTCTTTAACAATAATGGGAAAATGCTTACACCAAGGATTGTTGATTATTTTATAGATAGTAGTAAAAATATGACAATAGCAACTGAATGGCACGAGCCTATACAAGTTATAAGAAAATCAACAGCACAAATGATGAAAAAGATATTGATAAAAACTGTTAATGAGGGAACAGGTAGAAAAGCGATTATAAAAGGTTTAGAGATAGGTGGGAAAACAGGAACAGCTCACTTAGTTGAAAAAAGAAAATATATCGATAAATATAATACAAGTTTTATAGGTTTTGCCAATGATAAACAATCTAAATATACTATTGGTGTTGTAGTAATTCAACCAAAAAGTAGTCAATTTGCATCAAAAACAGCAGTTCCAGTATTCAAAAAAACAGTGGAACTGATGATAGAAGATGGATATCTAAAGCCAGATGTTATCAAGTAAGCGAGTATTACCCACTTTTGCCTCTACTAAAATAACTGTATTTTTAAGTTCTACATTATCTAAAAACTCAAAATCATAATTTAATATCTCAACATAAGAGATCTCAAGAGGTGTAAGAGTTTTGCTCATCTCCTCTTTAATTATTTGAGTATTCACTATATTTTTTGCTATCATATTAGATGCTAAAAAAAGTGATGATGAGATTTTTAAAGCCTCTTTTCTTTCTGCATCATTCAAATATATATTTCTACTACTCAATGCTAAACCATCTTTGGCTCTCAATGTATCAACAGGAACTATCTCCACATCTAAAAAAAGTTGTTTTACCATCAAAGTTATAAGATTAAGTTGTTGTGCATCTTTTTTTCCAAAATAGGCTTTTGTAGGATTTACTATATTTAAAAGTTTCATCACAACGGTAAGAACACCATTAAAATGTCCTGGACGAGAATGACCCTCCAATACAAAACCTCTTACATTTGGTGCAACCAATGAAACTTCATCTTCTGTATAGATACTCTCCTTTGTTGGAAAAAAGAGAACATCAACTCCACTCATCTCACATATCTTTTTATCTGCTTCATCTTTTTTAGGATATTTATCTAAATCTTCACCCTTTAAAAATTGTGTTGGATTTAAAAATATAGAAACAACAACTAAATCATTTTCAACTCTTGCTTTTTTAATAAGTGATATATGACCATCATGTAATGCTCCCATCGTTGGAACAAAACCGATAGTTTGTTTTTGGTTTTTTAAATAATTTTTTAATTCTAATGGGTCTGAAATAATCTGCATTTTAAGCCTCTATTTAATATAATCAAATTATATAACAATTAGGTATATTTATGGATAATTACGAATACACAGAACTATTAAAAAATACTGCTTTAAAGATGAAAAATATTACAGGTGTAGTTGAACCTACAAAAATTCAAACAAGATTAGATGAGATCGAAGCTTTAGAAAATGAGCAAGATTTTTGGAATGATGCAACAAATGCTGGAAAAGTTCAAAAAGAGAAAACACAACTTACAAGAAAACTAGAAAAATATAATTATGCAAATAGTGCTGTCGAAGATGCAATAGAACTTTATGATATGGCAAAAGAGGAGAATGATGAAGAGTCTATTGAAGCACTTTATAATGATGCTTCCTCTTTAGAAGAGTCTATCCGAAATATGGAGATAGAGGTTCTACTCAGTGGTGAAAGTGATGCAAATAATGCCATCGTATCTATCCATCCCGGAGCTGGTGGAACGGAGAGTCAAGATTGGGCAGAGATGCTTCTTCGTATGTATAAACGTTGGGCTGAAAGACGAGATTTTAAAGTTGAAATTTTGGATTATCAAAAAGGGGATGAAGCTGGAATAAAAGATGTTTCTATCATCATTAAAGGTGAAAATGCTTATGGGTATCTCAAAATAGAAAATGGTATCCATAGACTTGTACGTATCTCCCCTTTCGATTCAAATGCGAAACGCCATACCTCTTTTAGCTCTGTTATGGTTTCTCCTGAAGTTGATGATGATATAGATATAGTGATAGAAGATAAAGATATTCGAGTAGATACATATAGAGCAAGTGGTGCGGGTGGACAACATGTCAATAAAACTGAATCTGCAATAAGACTGACTCACATAGAAACAGGTGTCGTGGTTCAATGTCAAAATGATAGAAGCCAACATAAAAATAAAGCAACAGCACTAAAAATGTTAAAATCTCGTTTATATGAACTTGAACTTGAAGCCCAAAAAGCGAAAGAGGATGGAATAGAAAAGAGTGAAATAGGCTGGGGGCATCAGATACGCTCTTATGTTATGCAACCATATCAACAAGTAAAAGACACTAGAAGCAATCTTGCTTATTCCAATGTAAGTGGAATTTTAGATGGTGATATTGATGAGATGATTGAGGGTGTTTTAATTTCTCAAAATAGAGCTGTATAAAATATGCAGATACTCAAAGAGTTTCATCTTAATGACAAATGTTCTTATCTTGATAATTTAGATACAACAACTCACTATAAACTGATAGAGAACTGTTCAACTGAGCATTGTCAAAATTTGATAGAGAGAGGATATAGAAGGTTTGGTAAGATGTTTTTTAGACCAGTTTGTACAAACTGTAATGAGTGTCAAAGTATAAAAATAGATGTGGAGAGTTTTAAATTTTCAAAATCTCAAAGAAGAGTTATAAAAAAAGCATCAGAGTTTACAATTGTTATTCAAACTCCAAACCTTTCTCAAGAGCATTTGGACCTTTTTGCAAAATATCATCTTTTTATGAAAGATAAAAAAGATTGGAAATATAATGAAACAAAAGCTCAAAACTATCACAACTCATTTGTAGATGGTCATTATGATTTTGGATATGAAGTTTTATATTTTGATGAAGAAAAATTAATTGGTGTAGATTTAATTGATATACTTGAAGATGGAATATCTTCTATCTATTTTTATTATGACCCTGATTATAGTAACTATTCTCTTGGAAAATTTTCTCTTTATAATCAAATATCTATCGCTAAAAAATATAATAAAAAGTGGATATATTTAGGCTATTATGTAGAGGAGTGTCCCTCTTTATCTTATAAATCGGAATATAAACCCTATATTACACTGCAAGGAAGACCTCAAGAGAATGAAGATTTTATTTGGAATTAATTAGATACAATTTCAGATGATTAAAAAAATAGTATTAGAACTCACACACTTTACAGTTATTTTAGTTTTGCTTGCCTTAGTGCAACATCAAGATCTTTTAGTTTCACCTCTTGTTCGATTTGAAAATATGCAGACAAATGGGAACTACCTTCATCCATTTTTATGGGCTTTAGGCGTTTATTTAATTGTTGGTTTTTTTAGATTGATTATTAAGGGATTAATGAAGTTTAAAAATAGAAAATGATACTCCAAAAAAGGAGTATCGTAACGGTAAAAACTACCCGTTACGTTTTTTCTGAATCTCTTCAGAAACATTTTTAGGAACTTCAGCATAGT